>URTS01000008.1 GCA_900550685.1 uncultured Oscillibacter sp.
CCACCACCGCATCCGCCCTGGTGGCTGATGCTGCTCCTTACAAGGACGTTCCCACCACCAACACCTTCGCTGGCTACATCGCTTACTGCGCCAAGGAAGGCATCATCTCTGGTTATGCTGACGGCACCTTCAAGCCCGCCAACACCCTGACCGGCTATGCTTTCATGAAGATGCTGCTGGGCACTCTGGGCTACAAGGCTGATCAGGAAACCCCAACTGGTCCATCAACGTTGCCAAGCGCGCTCTGAACGTCGGCCTGTCTGACGATCTGGTGGGCGAGCCCATGACGACTGCTAAGGCTGTTGCCGAGTTGGGCAAGGTCGACAGCAAGGTCAAGACCACCGGCGTGACCCTGGAACTGTTCTGCACCAAGAATCACGTTGACACTGTTGTCGCTTACTTCTACAAGGCCGCCAAGATCGCCGATGTGGACGACAACGTGACCAAGGCTGACGCCCGTGACGACGTGACCTGCTACGTCGAACTGAAGGATGTTGACACCTTCAACGACAACGACATCGTTGGCTTCGACGCCAATACCTATGTCAAGGACGCTTATGTTGCTTACATTGCCAAGGGCGACGTGATCATCGACTCCTACATCGCTGATGAGGTCGAGGGCAGCCTGACCACCATCAAGGGCAATGACTATGCCACCATGAGTGGCACCAAGTATTCTGTTGTCAAGGCTTCCGGCGCTGACGTCTCCGACTTCAAGACCGGCTCCGACAACACCTACAAGCTGTTCCTGGATAAGAACGGCTATGTCATCGGCACCAAGACTGTTGACGAGGACGCCAACCTGGACGAGATCTACTATGTGACTCTGACCTGGTCCGAGACGAGCAATAGCAACGCTGCAAAGACCCAGTATTATGCTCAGTTGGTCGACCTGACCGGTAAGGTCACCGAGGTCGAGACCGAGATCAGCTACAGCAACCTGAACAACAAGCTGGTCACCACCTCCGACAAAAAGTGGACCTCCGGCGATACCACCTACAAGGCCAAGAACGGCAAGCTGGATCTGAAGGAGTGGAACAACAGCGATTACAACGCTCAGGTCGTCGCCAACTACAGCGGCTGGAAGTTCACTAAGGACATGACCCGCTTCGTCACCAATGTTGGCACCTTCCGTTTCAACAGCTCCACCCAGTATGTCCTGATCGGCGGCACCGGCTCCGACATTGAGGCCAATGTCAAGACCGGCGACATCGCTCTCACCGGCACTAAGGACATGAAGGGCTACGTCATCACCGAGGATGATTCCAAGGTGTCTGTATGTCATCGTCTTCGATACTTCGTAAGTGCTCAATAACCACCCGCATTTCCAAGGTTGAGTAAGTGTGAGAAAATGATATGCAGTCAACAAAAACTGCGTGTAAGTTTTCGAATGTGAAGGGAGTGCGTGTAAGAAATGGAAGATGTGTTAGCGATCCGGGATGAGTATCGTCTGCAGGAGTGGAGCCAGATCATCCAGGCGGGGCAAAACAGTGGGCTGAGTAAGCGAGAGTTCTGTAGACAAAATGGGATATCTGAACGGCATTATTACTACTGGCTGAAAAAATTGCGGGAAACGGTTGCGGAAACAGCATCACCGCGCCTGGTGCATCTTGAAGCGCCTGTCCCCCAAAGCGAGGGTATACTTCAGATCCAGATTGGACAGGCAGATTTGAGACTGCCGGTAAACACGGACGCGGAAGCAGTGGCAGCCATTCTTCGGGTCTTACAGCAACTATGTTAGATTTAAGTCGAGTACGGAACTATTATGTTGCGTGTGGATAGAAGGGCGCAATGCGAACAAACTGTAAAGAATCAGACCGTTCCCTTGTAAATGCCCCAAAACCGTAGTATCATGCATACAATTTTAGGACATCTTTTAAATAGAAGTGTCATGGGCCGGAATCTCAAGCGAATAAAGGAGATCACGATGGATTTACTACTGACTTTGGATGAAAACTATCTGCTGCCCTGCAGGGTCATGCTGGATTCCTTTTTCACCAGCAATCCCGGCGAGGAAAACGTATCGGTGTACCTGCTCCACAGCGGCATCCCCGCCGGAAAGCTGGAGGAGCTGGCCGGCTTCTGCTCCGGTTTCGGTGCAGAGTTGAAGCCCATGGTCGTTGACACAGCCCTTTTTGAAAACGCCCCCACCAGCAAACGCTATCCCAAGGAGATGTACTACCGGCTACTCTCCCCTCTGATTTTGCCTCAGAAGCTGGAGCGTGTGCTGTACCTGGACCCGGATATGCTCATCATCAACCCGCTGCGGCCCTTGTGGGAACTGGATCTGCACGGAAAGACCTTCGCGGCGGCCTCCCACACGGGGCTGACCGAAATGGCCAATGAGATCAATCAGGTGCGGTTGGACACGGAGCATGAATACTTCAATTCCGGCGTCATGCTGATCGATCTGACCGCCGCCCGGAAGCTGGTAACGGCAGAAGATGTCTTCCGGTGCGTCAGCGAGCATGAAAAGGAACTGATCCTGCCGGATCAGGACGTGTTCAACATGCTCTACGGCAGGGAGACGCAGCCCATAGACGATGTGGTCTGGAACTACGACGTGCGGAATTACTCCAAGTACCTCATCCGCAGCAGCGGCAGACACGATCTGAGCTGGGTCATGCAGAACACGGCGGTCCTGCACTTCTGCGGAAAGAACAAGCCCTGGAACGCGGATTACAAGAATCCCTTCGGGATGCTGTACCTGCACTATATGAATCTGACCACGCGGAAGCTGCATAAAGTCTCCGGCAAAGAGTAAGAAACCGCCGTGAAGTACAGTCCGGCAAAATGCGGTTGACAATCGCCGGCGTGAAAACTATAATCTACACATACCCCTAATGGTATGGAGGATATGACGATGAAACAATGTATGGATTCAGAAAACCTGCATCGCCGCCTGAAAAAGATCATCGGTCAGGTTCAAGCCATTGACCGGATGATCGACGAGGATATTCCGTGCGAGGACATTCTCTCGCAAATCAACGCTGCGCGCTCTGCCCTGAACAGCTGCGGCAAAGTGGTGCTGGAGGGACATATCCAGCATTGCGTCCGGGACGGCATCGAACACGGCGACGCGGACAAGACCATTGAAAAGTTCACCAAAGCAGTGGAACGCTTTGCCAATATGCAGTAAAACATCCGATTTCTGAAAGTCAGCCCTGTGGGCTGACTTTTTTCGTTTCCCGCTTGACAACATATACCCCCATATGTATATATACACATACCCCCTAATGTATAGAAAAGAGGCAGTGTATGAAACATCTCACGGAAAGGCTGGAGCATCTGCTGGAATTGGGCGGCATCAAAAAGGATGTCACATTCTTGGTGATCTCCGGCATCGCAGTCATTTGCAGTCTGCTGAAAATCGAGCCGTTTCCCTTTGACATGGCCTGGATCGCCATTATTTTGTGCGGCATCCCCATCATTCTGGAGGCGGTCATTGGACTGGTCACGGCTTTTGACATCAAGGCGGATGTGCTGGTTTCCCTGGCACTGATCGCGTCGATCTGCATCGGAGAGATCTTTGCCGCCGGCGAGGTGGCCTTTATCATGCAGCTGGGCGGATTGCTGGAGGAACTGACGGTAGCAAAGGCCAGAGCCGGGATTGAAAAGCTGGTTCACTTGACACCCCAGACGGCCCGGGTCCTGCGGAATGGCAGGGAAGAAGTCGTTCCCGCCGAACAGGTTCAGATCGGCGACCGGATCCGTGTGCCTCCCGGCGAGGGCGTTCCTGTGGACGGGGTCATTCTCTCCGGCCAGACCTCTATCAATCAGGCGGTGATGACCGTCGAATCCCTCCCCGTGGACAAAACCGTAGGCGACACCGTGTCCAGCGGCACCGTCAACCAGTTCGGTGCCTTTGAAATGGCGGCCACCAAGGTAGGGGAGGACAGCTCCATTCAGAGGATGATCCGTCTGGTGCAGTCGGCAGACGCCGGAAAGGCGAAGATTGTCGGCCTTGCCGACCGCTGGGCCACCTGGATCGTGGTCATTGCCCTAAGCGCCGCCGCGCTGACCTGGCTGATTACGGGACAGATCATCCGGGCGGTGACCATCCTGGTGGTGTTCTGCCCCTGCGCACTGGTGCTGGCAACACCCACCGCCATTATGGCGGCCATCGGCAACGCCACCAGGCACGGCTTCCTGGTCCGGGAGGGCGACGCCCTGGAACGGCTGGCAAAGGCCAAGGTCATCGCCTTTGACAAGACCGGCACCCTGACCTACGGAGCGCCGGAGGTCGCTGCGGTGGAAAGCGTTTCGGAGGGTCTCAGCCGCGATGAGGTTTACCGGCTGGCCGCTTCTGCGGAGCAGTTCTCCGAGCATCCTCTCGGGAAGGCCATCGTAAGCTGCTGCAAAAAACAGGCACGGTGCTGACCGAAGCGAAGGACTTTGAAATGATCCCCGGCCGCGGCGTATGCGCAGAAGTGGAGGGCAGAGCCATCCTGGCCGGAAATCCTGAACTGCTGCAGGAACACGGCGTCGAGATCCCGCCGCTCCCGTCCGCCGAAGCGCATATCCGGCAGGGCTGCACCGTGACCTATGTGGCGGTGGACCATGTGTTCGCCGGATTCATCGCCCTGTCCGGCACACTGCGGAAGGAGAGCCCCGCCACCATCAACGCCCTGGCTGATCTGGGCATGCAGCCGGTCCTGCTGACCGGCGACCATGAAAACGCCGCCAAAACCATTGCGGAAAAGCTGCATATCGGAGAAATCCGGGCGAATTGCCTGCCGGAGGATAAGCTGAAGTACATTGGTGAATATCAGGCCAAGGAACTTCCGGTGTGCATGATCGGTGACGGTGTCAACGACGCTCCGGCTCCGAAAAAGACGGATGTGGGCATTGCCATGGGTGGCGTTGGCAGCGACATCGCTGTGGATGCGGCGGATATCGCGCTGGTGGATGACGAGGTCAAGGAACTGCCCCATCTGGTGGCCCTGTCCAAGCGGATGATGACCACCATCAAGCTGAATATGTCCTTCTCTATGACGCTGAACTTCGTTGCCATCGCACTGGCCATCACCGGCACACTGAATCCCGTTGTGGGGGCCTTAGTCCATAACGCAGGCTCTGTGCTTGTGATCACAAATTCCGCATTCTTGCTGAAATGGAGGAAAAATCATGACCATCAAAATCATCGGACTGATCATCGGAATTCTTGTTCTCGGCACCGGGGTCTACTACCTTGCCAAAGAGAAGCATGACCCGGAATCCAAGAAGATCTATACCGTCATCAGCGTGATCGTCGGTATCATCACCGCAGTGTGCGCCGGAATGCTCTGGCTTTTCTGAACACGGCCGGTTTCCACTGTACTTTCAAGCAAAAAAAGCTGCGTGTTTCGGCTACAAAGCTGAAACACGCAGTTTTCTTCGGTGCGGCACTGTCCGTGGGGACCTGCTTCCGGCAGTTCCAAATATCTCCGCACACATCTCACGATTTTAAATACCATTTTCAGGAAAATTTCAGAAGGATCATATCTTGTGTGGCAAGGCCATTTCCGGTATCATGCAATCATTCCGCGTTTTTTCGCGGAAAATCGGAAACGAGGGACACATGTCCCCTCAAAAGGAGATCGACAATGAAAAAAACAGTCACTCTGGCGCTTGCCCTTTCCCTGGTGCTTGGACTTCTGTCCGGCTGCGCCAACACTGACACACCGGCTGACAACGCCGAGACCACCGCAGAAAACACACAGATTGATTCCCCCGCACCCACCGAAAATTTCAGCGATGAAATGAAGATTCCTTATGCCGTGGACCTGTCCCCGGAGGATGGGGCGGATTCCGTGGAGCGCTCCGGCGACCACACCGATTCCCCCTATTTCGCCCATCCCGACGTGTACAACATGGAGTCCACAGACACCCTCACCGTGCTGCACAACTTCAAGACCATGCAGCAGACCAGCGAGTGGTCCTGCGGCGTCACGGCGGCGCTGATGGTGCTGAACTGGTACGGCAGGCTGGGCGATTGGAATGAGGAATCCCTGGCAGCCCTGCGCCACCCTCTGGACGGCACGGAGCTGGAGGGCTATCCAGGCACCACGCTGAATCAGGCTATTGACATCTTCAACGGTGTAGGCGGTTTTGATATTGTATCCACCAAGGATTATCCCGACGGCATCTGGCTGGATGACATCCAGGGCTGGCTGGCCGAGGGCAAGCCCGTTATGATCTGCTGGAACGACTGGGGCGGCCACTGGCAGACCATCATCGGCTATGACACCATGGGCACCGAGGAGACCAACGACGACGTGTTCCTGGTGGCGGATTCCTATGACACCACTGACCACAACCAGGACGGCTACGGCATCTATCCCGCCGAGCGGCTGATGTACAACTTCTCCATGTACGGCGCCTTCCCTGAGAGCGAGGGCGGCAGTGATATGCTCTTCCTGGTGGCCAGCCCCGCCGAAGGCTGAGCCAAAGCGTTCAAATTCTTCCATACAGGCAAGCAAAAGGGTGTTGATATGCAGATATCAACACTCTTTTTGTCCGTATTTCCGCTGGGTACCCCGGCACATTTCCGTGATACACGGCCAAATTCCGCCGCGCCTGCGGTCGGCTGAAAATTTTGGTGAAAAACCGGGAACTTTTTCCCGTCTATGCCGTCTAAAGCAGTATCATACCACATTTATAATAAAGGAGATCTTTATGAAACGTCTGCTGACCATTCTATTGACCCTGAGCCTGCTCCTGTCCCTCGCTGCCTGCGGCAGCAAGAAAAGCGCCTCCGGTGCGGCTGACCCCGACGACAGCGTCACTTCCCAGGAGCCGGAGACCGGCGGTTCTCAGCCCGACACGACTGATGAACAGCCTGACGGCACCGACGAACCGGAAGAGACGCAGCCAGCGGAGCAGGAGCCCGCAGAAGACAATCAGGCCCAGCCGGAGCAGGAACCGGAGAAGGCGCCGGAAAAACAACCTGAAAAACAGCCGGAGAAGAAGCCCGTCAGCAAACCCGCCCAGAAGCCCATCCAGGAAAAGCCGGTGGAAAAGCCGGCGGAGCCCGCTGCCCCCGCACAGCCTGAACAGACAGCCCCTGCTGCTTCCGGAGATGCCCTCTCCATTCTCACAGCGGTCTGGAACACCTACAATGACGATGAGAAGTTCCCAGTCTCCGAGGATGCCCCTATCAGCATGGACATCAGCAGCATAGACAACATCAGCTATCTGCTGACCTTCCCGGCAGAGGATGCCGCCCTGATTGACGGAGCCGCCTCCCTGACCCACATGATGAACCTGAACACCTTCACCTGCGGCGCTTTCCATGCCGTCAGCACCCAGGACGCCGCAAAGCTGGCGGATGACCTGCACACGGCCATTGCGGATAAGCACTGGATGTGCGGCTTCCCGGATAAGATGGTCATTGTGACGCTGGACCAGACTGTCATTTCCCTGTATGGCCACGAAGATCTGATCAACACTTTCCGCGACAAGCTGCAGGCTGCCTATCCCTCCGCCGCGATCGCTTACGAAGAGGCCGTTTCATAAGGATTCTTGGGCCCCGGATGATCCTCTCCAAGTCTGCACCGCAGTTTTTTATTTGCGGGGAGACACTGCTCAAGACCCGGAGCGCACACAAGCTGTTCCCCGACAGAATATCGTACGGATCCCCGCTAGGAATTGTCCTTCCCGGCGGGGATCGTCGCATTTACAAGCATTTCCGAACCGGCGCCAATGGTCACGCCGCCGCAGGCCACAGCATTTGCACCGATTCTCCGAAAAAATCTCTTGACTTCGTGTTACACGAACTTGATAGAATGATTGTAGCACAGAAAACCTGTCTGTGCAAATCCAATCACGGAGGACGGAACATGGAATAATTGACTTTGAATAACGGCGTGCAGATGCCCCTTGCAGGTTTTGGAACCTTTATGCTCAGCGGTGAGACCTGTGCCAACGCCGTCACAAAAGCCAGTCAATGCGGTTACCGTATGATCGACACGGCGGAGGCCTATAGCAATGAACAGGAAGTGGGAGAAGGCATCCGGCGGAGCGGCATCGACCGACGGGAACTGTTCCTCGTTACCAAGGTCAACTTCAAATCCTACGAGCACGCGGAACAGACGGTGATGCAGTCTCTTGAGAGCCTGCAAACCGACTATATCGACCTGCTCCTGCACCGGCCCTTTGCCAACTACTACGCGGCGTGGCGCGCTCTGGAAAAGCTATATGCAGACGGCAAAATCCAGGCCATCGGCGTTTCCAACTTTGAGCCGGACCAACTTCTGGACCTGATTGCCTACAACCAGATCGTCCCGGCTGTCAATCAGATCGAAACCAATCTCTATTGCCAGCGCAGCGCTGGGCGGGTCTGGATGGACAAGCAGCAGGTGGCCCACATGGCCTATGCCCCCCTGGAACAGGGCAGCCGGAATGAAATGTATCAGGAACCGGCCGTGTTGGCCCTTGCTGCGAAATACGACAAAACTCCGGCACAGATCCTGCTCCGCTTCCTGACCCAGAAGGGCGTTGCCGTCATCCCCAGAAGCACCCAGCCGGCGCACATCCGGGAAAATCTGGCCCTGTTCGATTTTGCGCTGACTGCCGGGGAAATGGTGCAGCTTTCTGAACTGGACCGGAAAGAGCCTCTCATCGGCAAGCCGGAAACGCCGGAGCTGGTGGAATTCTCGCTGACGTGATAAAAATTGACCTTGCGGCGCCGGTATCAACATGAGCCATACAAAGCGATAAAAGCACATCCGTCCCGGGTATAGGCTGATCCTATGGCAAACCGTATGATTTCCGTATTTTACAAGCCGGCAGTCAGCCCTTATACTGAATCTGCAAAAACGATTACATCTCTCCGCAAATCAGAAAGGACGATCCCCTATGAAAAATCCCGCGCCCTATCGTTATGATATTGTCGGCAGCTTCCTGCGCACCCATGCCATCCATGAAGCGCGCAGCAAGTTTGAAGCCGGTGAAATTTCCGCCGAAGAACTGGCCAAGATCGAAGATACCGAGATCCGCGGCCTGGTGCAGAAGGAAGAGAACGTGGGCCTCAAAGCCGTCACCGACGGTGAATATCGCCGTGCCTTCTGGCACATGGACTTTCTCTGGGGCCTGACCGGCACCCAGAAGGTGAAGGCCGCGCATTTCTCCGTAGCCTTCAAGGGCTTCCAGCCCAAGGCCGAGACTGTCAAGATCGTGGATAAGCTGGATTTTCCTGAGGATCATCCCTTCCTGAAGCACTACCGCTTTTTGCAGGATATTGCCGCAGATGTGGCCCAGCCCAAGCAGTGCATCCCCTCTCCCTCCATGCTGCACCTGATCTGCTGCGTCCGGGAACCCAACTATCAGCCCATTGAGCGCTACAAGGACGAGCAGGTGCTGCTGGACGATCTGGCCGCCGCTTACCAGAAGGCGGTCAAGGCGTTCTATGCCGCAGGCTGCCGGTATCTCCAGCTGGACGACACCTCCTGGGGCGAGTTCTGCTCCGCTGAAAAGCGCAAAGCCTACGCAGAGCGGGGCATCGACGTGGATGAGGTAGGCCGCAAGTACGTCTATGTACTCAACAAGGTGCTGGAAGCCAAGCCCACCGACATGACCATCACCATGCACATCTGCCGCGGCAACTTCCGCTCCACCTGGTCCTCCTCCGGCGGCTATGAGCCGGTGGCGGAGATCCTATTCGGCCACTGCAATGTGGACGGCTTCTTCCTGGAGTACGACAGTGACCGCGCCGGCGGTTTTGAGCCGCTGCGCTGCATCGGCAAGCAGAAGGTGGTCCTGGGCCTGGTCACCTCCAAGGACGCCAAGCTGGAAAACAAGGAGGACATCATCGCCCGCATCCATGAAGCGGCCAAGTATGTGCCCCTGGACCAATTGGCCCTGAGTCCCCAGTGCGGCTTTGCCTCCACCGAGGAGGGCAACCTGGTCACCGACGAGGATCAGTGGAAGAAGCTGACGCTGGTGAAGGAAATCGCCCAGGAGGTTTGGGGTTGATCTGAAGGACAACAGCACAATATGACGAGAAAATGGGTGTACAGTTCATTAACTGTACACCCATTTGTTTTCAGCACTTATCGCGTACCGGCAAGATGAAACTACGCATTTCTGGGCGGCAGCGGCCGCATCCTGCGACAGATGCAGGCACACCTGCTGCTCTTCCATTTTACAGCATCGCTTTGACATCCTGTGCCCAGGCGTCGATGTTGGCCTCCGGCGTTTCCAGGTGGTCACCGCCATTGGAATCGAACTTCACCTGCATCTCACAGGCAATTTTCGCGCCGGTACAAGCATTTTTCATATCCCGGATAACGTGGCCGGGCCAGCCGCCGTTGGTCATAAAAGGAACGACGGTCTTTCCGGCAAAGGTATTTTTGTGCAGGAACGTCTTTACCGCAGGGGCCATCGTATACCACCATGTAGGCGTTCCAACTGCGATCACATCGTAATCGGCAGGATTCACATTCAGCGGCTTCAACTCCGGCTCATAGCCCTGATTCACTTCCCGCTGGCCCTGATCCACCACATCATCGTAGCTGCCGGAATAGGGCACGGCGGTATCGATTTTCAAAAGGTCGCCGCCTGCAACGCTCTGGAGCTTTTTGGCAATCCGCTCCGTGTTGCCATTGGACCACGAATAATAAACGATCAACAACTTTTTCATGGAATTGCCTCCTGATTTGTTCTTCATTTGTATATGAATAGCCGCTGGACATCCGGCAGTCAATTTTATTTTCGGCCCTTTCAGATAAGGAAAACTGATAGGAATACCGGCATTCGGCACAAATTGTCGGAACCAGATTGTGATTCCGGCGGATTTGTGGTAAAATCAGCGGCAGTGTGACTTGCTCAGAGGCCCCGGCAGGGGCCGCTAGCTAAAAGGGACGTTCAGAAGGAGCATCGGCGTGGACAGAGAAGTATTTGACCGGAAATATACGCTGCGGCTCAATCCGCAGCAGGCGGAGGCGGTGCACGCTGTGGAGGGCGCCGTGCTGCTTCTGGCGGTGCCCGGCAGCGGAAAGACCACCGTGCTGGTGACCCGCCTAGGCTATATGCTCTGCTGCTGCGGCATCCCTGCGGACAAAATTTTGACCATGACCTATACCAAGGCCGCCACCCGGGAAATGCGGCAGCGGTTCGCCCGGCTGTTCGGGGAGGACTGCCCCCAGGTCCCGGAGTTTCGCACCATCAACGGCGTTTCCTCCAAAATCATCGATTTTTATGCCCGTGTACATGGCAGGGGAAATGCCTTTACACTGATGGAAAATGAAGTGGAACTGGCCAAGCTGGTCTCAGATCTGTACCACGAGCTCAGCGGGGACTTTGCCACCCAGAGCACCGTCAAGGAGCTGCGCCGGTGGATCACCTATGTGAAGAACATGATGCTGGACGAAGGGGCGATTGGCGAGCTGGACACGGGGTTCGACAAGTTTCCGGAGCTGTACAGCCGGTACAACCAGGTGCTGCGGCAGCAGCGGTGGATGGACTATGATGACCAGATGGTGTATGCTAAGAAAATCCTGGAGATCCGTCCGGATGTCCTGGCCCATTTTCAGGATGCGTTTCCGTATGTCTGCGTGGACGAATCCCAGGACACCTCCCGGATCCAGCATGCCATCATCCATCTTCTGGCCCGGAAAACTGGAAATCTTTTCATGGTAGGCGACGAGGACCAGAGCATTTACGGTTTCCGGGCCGCCTATCCGGACGCCCTGATGCAGTTCGAGCAGACTTATCCCGGCGCACGGGTTCTGCTGATGGAGGAAAATTACCGCTCCACGCCGGAGATCCTCCGGCTGGCGGACGGGTTCATTCAGCAGAATTCCAACCGCCATCCCAAAGCCATCCGCCCCACCCGGGAGTCCGGCGCAGACGTGCATCTGATCCTGGCGGCGGACAGGGAAGTCCAGTACCAATGGCTGCTGAACACAGCTGTTTGCAGCGGGGAGCAAGCAGCGATCCTTTACAGGAATAATGACAGCGCTCTGCCGTTGATCGACCTGCTGGACCGGCAGGGAATGGCCTACCGGTGCCGTCAGATGGATGACACCTTCTTTACCAATCGGATCGTCACGGACATTCTGGACATTATCGCCTTTGCTCACGACGAAAGGGACGCTGAGGTGTTCCTGCGCATCTACTACAAGTTGGGCAGCGGCATTTCCAAAAAGGCGGCGGAGTATGCCTGCGAACGGAGCAGGGCTTCCGGGGATACGATCCTGGAGGAGCTGCTTCGGTTCCCCCTGCTCTCCCAGTATGCGCGGGACAGCGTCACCGGCCTCATCAGTCTGCTGCCCCGGCTCTTGACGGACACGGCGGAGCAGGGTCTGAACCGCATCTGGCGGGAGCTGCGCTACAAGGACTATGTGGAACAGCAGCAGCTGGACACCAATAAGTACGAAATACTCTGCCTGCTGGCGTCCCGTGAAACCAGCCTGGACAGCCTCCTGGCCCGGCTGGACTGCCTGCGGGCCCTGGTGGCTGAGCCGCCTAACCCTGCCGGGGACGGTCCAATCCTCTCCACCATTCATTCCAGCAAAGGCCTGGAATATGATACCGTGTACCTGCTGGACATGCTGGACGACATTCTGCCCGCCGTCACAGAGCCGAAAAACCCGGAGGAACAGCGGCAGTATGAGGAGGAACGCCGCCTGTTCTACGTGGCCATGACCCGGGCAAAAAACCACCTGTATCTGTTTTCCTGCCGGGACCGCAGCTCCGCGTTTATCCGGGAACTGCGGCAGAACCTGCCGGTGGAAAGGCGGGCGGCAGACGATGTGTTCCGGGCACTGCCGGCGGAATTGTGCGGAAAGTTCTATCACCATGCCCAGAAGGGAAAGGGCACGATCCGGGCCTCCTGCGAGGGGCAGTGCCTCATCGCGTACCCCGGCGGAGAAACCCAGTTCCTGACCATCTGGCAAATGTATGAGCAGCGAAAGATTTTGCGGAAAATTCCGGAAAAGCCAGCTGTTCCAATGGCTGGGCGGAGGGCCGCCTTTTACGCAGGCAAGTCCGGTGCAAAGCAGAATCCGCCTGAGGTCGCACTGACCCAGGAGGAAAAAGAGGCCTTGGCTACCGGTGCAGTGCCGGGACGGAAGATCATCCATAAGGCCTTCGGTGCGGGACAGATCGTCAGCTACCAGGACCCCATCGTGACCGTCCGGTTCCCGAAGCTGGGGGAGAAAAAATTTGTCTTTTGGGATTCCATGGAGCGGGGATTCCTGCGCTATGACGGCGAAGTCGAAACGTGACGCATCCGTCAGCCATCTTCTTTTTCCGAAACGGAGAGGAACACCGTGCAGAGGATCAGGACAAAGCCGATCCACTCCGCCCAGGAGATCTGCGCTTTCAGCGCCGCCACGGAAAACACCATGGAGGATACCGGTTCCAGGCACCCGATCAGCGTCGATTTCACCGGTCCGATGTACTGCACGCTTTCCAGGAAAACGGAAAAGCCCACTGCCGTACCGATCAGAACAATGACCGCAATAACGATCCACGCCGTAAGATCCAATGCCGCCGGGACGTTCCAGGCCTTTGTGAAAAGGAAAAGCACAAGCCCGCCGATCAGCATGCCCCAGCCGGTGATGGTCAGATTGCCCCAGGAGGCAATGATGGGCCGGGACAAAAGGGTGTAAGAAACCACACCCGCCGCGGCCAGCAGGCCGAACAGCAGCCCCGCGGCAGAGAAGTCCATGCGGTGAAAATCGCCCTTGGACGCAATCAGGTAGGTGCCTGCGATGGCCAGCAAAACCGCCAGGACCTGCCCCCTGCCCATAGGCTTTTTGTTCCAGACAGCCATGACAATGGCCATCAGCACAACATTCAGGCTTTGAAGGACCGCGGCAGTCGCGGAATTGGAGTATTTGATGGCGGCCAGGAAGGTATATTGGCACAGGAGCAGGCCCGCCAGTCCAAAGGCCAGCAGCCACCGCACATCTCTGCCCACGCCCCATATCCGGAACATCTTCGCCCGCTCCCTTGAAAATGCGATCAGCAAAAGGGCAACCCCCGAGAGCACCATACGGACGGCGGTCAGCCAATCAGCGCTCAGCGCGTATTGGGTGAAGAGGTATTGGCTGCACACGCCGGACAGGCCCCAGCTGATCCCGCCGAGGGCCGCAAGCAAAAAGCCCTTTGCCGTATTTCCTCTTGCCATTGAAAACACCCCGATTCTCTGATATGATCTATTATATTGAGATCAGGCCGCTGTTTCTATCTCACTATTTGCCCGTTTTTATCAATATATTGCGCAACACAGTACATACATAAGGGGAGGGTGCCTGTGAAGCAGAAGGAGATCGATCTGGATCCCACCGGGCAGGAGATCACCAAGACGATCCCGGACTTTCCGCTGTCCTGTTATTATAGTGAATTTACCAGCGACACCTACGATCTCATCGACTGGCACTGGCACACGGAGTTTCAGCTCTGCCTGACGCTTCGCGGCACGGTGGTCTGGGGAACGGAGTCCTATACGGATTTGGTCCAGGCAGGAGAGGGGATCTTCATTAATTCCCAGCGGGTGCACACAGCGAAGCCGCTGGGGGAAGGGGCCGCCTTTTTCTGCATGGATATTCCGCCGGATCTCCTGTGCCCGGATAAAAACGGCAGGCTCTATGAGACAAGTGTGCGCCCCGTACTGGAAGAGGCGGACCTTGACCGGAAGGTGATCGCCGGACAGACCATACAGGAACGGGAACTCCTTGCCCGGCTGGCCCGGGCAGCATCCGTATTTGACGCCAAGAGCGATGGCTACGAATTTGACCTAATGAGCGAGGTATTTCAAATCTGGAAGGTACTTCGCAGCTGGCTGGCCCCCGATATACAGAACCTCCGGGGCGGCGGGGACGACAGGTTCCGGAATATCCTCGCGTACCTGCAAAAGAACTACGCAGAGACCATCAGCCTGGATGAGATCGCCGCGCATATCGGTCTGAGCCGGAGCGAGTGCTGCCGGTATTTCAAAAGGACCTCCGGGCAGACACTTTTTGTGTATCTCCGGCAATACCGGCTCCATAAAAGCTTCCGCTGGCTGGCGGAAACGGACCGTCCCATTTCTCAGGTGGCCCAAATCTGCGGTTTTCCCAACCAAAGCTATTACACAAAGGAGTTCCGGAACTTAACCGGCATCACGCCAAGGCAATACCGACTGCAAAATCAAAAAAAGCCGGAATCCTAGTATAAAAATGCGCTGCTGCCATGTTGGCAGCAGCGTATTTTTTTCGTCAGGATATTGGTCCCCCATCACCCGTTCTTTTCCTTGCCCAGGGTGGAATACAGCACGCCGAAAACGATCAGCGCCCCGCCGGCCAGGTAACCCACGGTCATATGCTCATGCAGGAGCAGGACGCCCAGCACCATGGAGGTGAGGGGCTGCACCGGATAGAAGAGGGAACAGGTGCTGGCCTCCACCCGGGACAGGCTGTAATTCCACAGAGAGTGGGGGATCGCCGTGCAGCAGACCGCCACGTACAGCAGCACCAGAATGTACTTGGGATGCAGGAAATCCACGCCAGGAGTGGTGGCCAGTTCGTAGACCATCAGGGGAATGGTGGCAATGGCGGCCACGTAAATGCCGCAGGTTGTGACAGTCAGGGCATCATATTTCTGGGTAAAGGAGCGCATGAACACGCTGATCAGGCTCCAGGTCAGAACGGAGCCAAAGGAGAGGGCAATGCCCAGAATATGTCCGCCGCCCGTGTCGCCGCCCACAATGCACACCGCGCCCAGAACAGCGCTGGCAATGCAGACCACCTTTTTGGCAGTCATGCGCTCATGCAGCAGCAATACAGCGAAAAAGCAGATGACGATGGGGTTCATGCAGTTGATGAGGGAGGCCAGAGACGCCCCGGCCAGTTTGGTGCCGTACTGCTGCAGGCCGACGGACAGCACGTAGCCGCCCAGGCCGAAGAGAATGATGTATTTCCAGTCGCCGCCCTGGATCCGGCGGGGCTTTCCCTGGGGATCAGGCTTCCGCAGGCGCTGGAAAACAGTCATCACGGCCGCCGAAAGAAGATAGCGCAGACACAGCAGCGTAAAGTTGGGAACGGCTTCCAGCAGCACCTTGTTCGCCGTGTACAGGCTGCCCCAGAGGGCGGTGGTCAGTGCCAGCAGCAGATAGATGGATTTGTCGGTTTTCTGTGTTTCCACAGGAGGTCCACTCCTTTGCAGTGTAGTGCCGCGATTATAGCACAGCCTTGTAGGAACGAACAGATACCGACAGGAATTTTTGGACAGTTCAACGAAACAATCTGCATTTTGTCCCTGTGCATGGTCAGAATGATTGGAAGTTTCCCATGGGCCGTTGAACTGTCCGGGCGGCACATTAGTGCAGCCGCCGGAGCATCCCGCCGATGACGGCGTCGTAGCGGTCATGGTCCACAGCAGATGCCGCGCGGCAGATTCCGTTCTGAGACGGGTGGAGCACCGTCTGTCCCATGTGGACCGGGTCATCCGTGATGACCTGGATGCTGCCGCGGTCCCAGACAGCCATCTGCTCATCGATCAGCGTGGAGATGGCGATGGCATCGTGCATGGCCTCGCCATTGCGGAAGGCAATGAGCTGCTGCATCACAGTTTCAATAGGGCCGTCCGGGGCAGGGGAACAGCGTGTAAAGACGTCCGGACGAATGGGGCAGGTTTTCGTCACGTTGAGGCCCACCATATCCAGGGGAACGCCGCTCTCAAACACGATCTTTGCCGCCGGGGCGTCGTGGCCCACATTGGCTTCGGCATAGGGGGAGATATTCCCAACCGTGGTAGAGCCGCCCATGGTGACGATTTTTTTCAGATACCGGGGCAGGTCCGGATGGCGCTGCAGAGCCATGGCCACATTGGTCAGGGGCGCAACGGTCACCAGCACCAGCCCGCCCGCACACGCTTTGGCAATCTCATAGAGCTTTTCCCAGGCGGGCAGGGGATCGGCTCTGCGGCCAGACATGGGGATCGTCACGTTTCCCAGGCCGTTTTCCCCGTGAAACTTTGCCGCAGGCTCCTTGAAGGGTTCGGTAAGGTAGCGGTCCGCCCCCCGGGCCACGGGGACGTCGTCCCTTCCGAACAAAGAGAGGATATTCAGGGCATTTTGGGTGGTCACATCGGTATAGTGGTTGCCGCCCATGGAGCAGACACCTTTCAGATCAAATACATCATCGTAGGTGCAGGCCAGGGCCAGGCAGAAAAAGTCATCCACACCGGGGTCGGTATCGATTACAAGGGGAATACGGTTCATAGCAGGGTTCCTCCGCTTTCATGAAAATCATAAGGTGTGCCTGAAGGGAAGAGGGGTTCAAAGCAGCCGTTCCACCTCTTCTTTTTCAGGAATGGACGGTGCGGCGCCGGGACGGGTCACGCTGACGGCAGCGGCCATGCTGGCCCGGCGCAGACATTCCGCCAGCGGACGTTTTTCCATCAGCCCGGCGATAAAGTAACCGGTGAAGGTGTCACCAGCAGCGGTGGTATCCACGGCTTTAACAGGGAAGGCAGCCTGACGGACACGCTCCGTCCCGGTAAAGGCGGCGCTGCCGTCGCCGCCCAGAGTCACCAGCAGCGACAGGGAAGGATAGCGTTCATGCAGATACGCCCATACCTTCTCCGGCTCATCCGTGCCGCTGCACTGCTTGGCCTCCACCTCGTTGACCAGCAGCCAGCTGACCTTGGACAGGTCCACTTGGGCGATGGATTCGTTATAAGGGGAAGGGTTGAGCACCACCCGCATTCCCTTGGCAAAGCCTGCATCTACCAACTCCGGCAAGAGGTTTGTCTCGTTTTGCAGAATCAGCCAGTCGCCAGGGGAAAACCGGGCAATGGTCTCGGAAATCTGCGCTTCGGTCAGGCGACGGTTGGAGCCGCCGTAGAGCAGGATACAGTTTTGGCCGCTCCGGTCCACCTGAATGACCGCGTTGCCTTGCAGCGTTTCGGTTTCCTTCAGGTATGCGGTATCGACACCATAGCTTTCAAGGGTCTGCCGGAGCATCCCACCGCCTTGGCCCACGCAGCCCGCGTGACAGACTGCCGCACCGGCCTTTGCCAGCGCCACCGATTGGTTCAGTCCCTTGCCGCCGGGGTTGACCGTCTGGTGCAGTGCGTCCAGCGTTTCTCCGGGCCGCACAAAGTGATCTACCTGATATACATAATCCAGGTTCAGAGAACCGAAATTCAAGGCTTTCATTTTATGCCCTCCTTGTTGATCCTTTGATTGTAGCACAGTTTCCAACATATGAGAACGGAAAACTTGAAAACCTGCGGGAAATTTGTGCCGCACCGCAGATTGATCGCTCCAATTTCCGCCGGAACATTCAGCACATAAAAGCGCTCCCATAAGGCCGGCTCCGCATAAGAAAACATGCGGTTTTGCCTGCGATTACCTTATGGGGGTGTATTTTCTGCCGATTATCTCTGCATTACAGTGCTGTCGGAAATCACTGCTCGCTGAGGCGGCAGTAGCCGTCGTAGCGTTCCTGGGCATCCCGGGCAGCCTTTTCGTACAGCTCCTGGGCCTTCTCGGGGAAGGAAAGCTTCAGGGAGGCGTAACGGTTCTGTCCCATGAGGAATTGCTGGAAGTCACCAGTGGGTTCCTTGGAATCCAGCGTGAAGGGATTCTTCCCCTCCTGCTTCAGACGGGGATCATAGCGGTAGAGGTGCCAGTAACCGCATTCCACAGCCTTCTTTTCTTCCAACTGGCTCAGGCCCATGCCGCACTTCATGCCGTGTTCGATGCAGGGGCAGTACGCGATCACCAGAGAGGGACCGGGATAGGCTTCCGCTTCACGGATAGCCTTCAGAGTCTGAGCGGGATCGGCACCCATGGCCACCTGGGCCACATACACATAGCCATAGCTCATGGCCATCATGCCAAGGTCCTTCTTCTTGGTGTCCTTGCCGCCGGCGGCGAACTTAGCAATGGCACCTGCCGCCGTGGACTTGGACGCCTGGCCGCCGGTGTTGGAGTACACCTCGGTATCCAGCACCAGAACGTTGATGTCCTTGCCGGAGGCCAAAACGTGATCCAGGCCGCCATAGCCGATATCATAGGCCCAGCCGTCACCGCCGAAGGCCCACACGGACTTCTTGGTGAGGAATTCCTTGTTGTTGCGTATGAACTCAGCCTCGCTGCTGCGGTCGTCGGTGATGGCCTTCAGCAATGCGTCGCTGGCGACGCGGGACTCTGCCGCGGACTCGGACTTGGCGAGGTACTCCTCACAGACCTTCTTAGCCACGCCCCGCTCCGCCAAGGAGGCGGCAGCTGCCTTCAGCTGGCGCTTGATGGCGTCCTGGCCCAGCAGGTAGCCGTAGGCATACTCGGCGTTGTCCTCGAACAGGCTCATGGCCCAGGCGGGGCCGCAGCCCTGCTTATCTGTGCAGTAGGGGGAGGAGGGGGTGGAGCCGCCGTAGGCGGAGGAGCAGCCGGAGGCATTGGTGATGTACATATGGTCGCCAAACAGCTGGGTCACCAGCTTGATGTAAGGCGTCTCGCCGCAGCCGGCGCAGGCGCCGGAGAACTCGAAGTAGGGCTTGGCAAACTGGGAAGATTTTACATTCTTATCGCTGACTGCATCCTTCTTGATAGTGACTTCTTCCACGGCATAGGTCCAGTTCTCCGCTTCCTTGACCTGGCTTTCCAAGCTCTGCATGGTGATGGCAGTATCCTTGGCCAGACAGACATTCACACAGCTGCCGCAGCCGGTACAGTCATAGGGAGAGACCTGGAGCCGGTAGGTGTATTTGCCGTTCATGCCCTTGGCGGGAACAGTGGCAAAGCCCGCGGGCTTGGCGGCCTCCTCGCCCTCGTCCAGCAGGATGGGCCGGATGGCGGCGTGGGGGCAGACCAGAGAACACTGGTTGCACTGGAGGCACTTGGCGGCGTCCCATGCCGGGACATCCACGGCGGCGCCCCGCTTTTCGAACTTGGAGGTGCCTGCGGGCCAGGCGCCGTCCTCCAGGCCGTATTTTACCATGGTGGACACCGGCAGGCTGCTGCCCTCCTGGCGGTTCATCACATCCACTACGTCCCGGATGAAGTCCGGCTCGTCCTTCTGGACGGGGGTATCTTCCGCGGTGAGCCAGCTGTTCGGGATCTCCACGGCCACCAGCTCGTTGATGCCGTATTCGATGGAGGCATTGTTCATGTCCACAACAGCCTGGCCCTTTTTCTTGAAGTAGGTCTTGTAGATGGCGTCCTTCATCTCCGTGACGGCCTGGTCAATGGGGATCACGGCGGAAAGCTTGAAGAAAGCAGCCTGCAAAATGGTATTGGTGCGGCTGCCCAGGCCCAGCTTCCGGGCGATAGAGATGGCGTCGATGGTATAGAGCTTGGCGTGCTTTTCCGCCAGGGCACGCTTCATGGAGGCGGGCAGGTTTTTCTCCAGACCGTCCAGATCCCACGGGCAGTTCAGCAGGAAGGTGCCGCCGTCCTTCAGATCCTTGACCATGTCATACTTGTGAACATAGGACGGCGTGTGGCAGGCCACAAAGTCCGCGGCAGTCACCAGATAGGGCGCACGGATGGGAGATCTGCCGAAGCGCAAATGGCTCTGGGTCAGACCGCCGGATTTTTTGGAGTCATACACAAAGTATGCCTGACAGTACAGATCCGTGGCATGACCGATGATCTTAATGGAGTTCTTATTAGCGCCCACAGTACCGTCGGAGCCCATGCCCCAGATCTCCGCATCGGTCTGACCGGCGGGAGTGGTGTTGATCTCCTGAAGCACCGGCAGAGAGGTGAAGGTCACGTCATCCACAATACCCACCGTAAAGTGGTTCTTGGGGGTCTCTTGCTTCAGATTCTCAAACACAGCCAAAATCTGGCCGGGGGTAGTGTCTTTGGAAGACAGGCCATAACGGCCGCTCACGATCTCCATGGGGATACCCTTTTCCTGGTAAACGGTGCAAATATCCTGATACAGGGGTTCACCTGCGGAGCCGGGCTCCTTAGTGCGGTCCAGCACGGCCAGACGCTTGCAGGTAGAGGGCACGGCGGCCAGGAAGTGCTCGGCGGAGAAGGGACGATACAGGTGGACGTTGATGAGGCCCACCTTCTCCCCCTTGGCGGTGAGGCAGTCCACAGTCTCCTTGGCGGTCTCGGCGGCGGAGCCCATGAGGATGATGACCCGCTCGGCATCCGGCGCGCCGTAGTAATTGAAAATGTGATATTCCCGGCCGGTCAGCTTGCTGATCTCGGCCATATAGTGCTCCGCGGCTTCAGGGATGGCCTCCACCTTCCGGTTGCAGGCCTCCCGGCACTGGAAGAAAATGTCCGGGTTTACGGTGGTACCCCGGGTGGCGGGATGCTCCGGGTTCAGGGAGTTGGCCCGGAAGGCCCGCAGGGCATCCATGTCCACCAGGGGACGCAGGTCCTCGTAGTCCAGGGCTTCGATCTTCTGGATCTCGTGGGAGGTGCGGAAGCCGTCGAAGAAGTGGAGGAAGGGCATCCGGCTGTGGATGGCGGTGAGGTGGGTCACGGCGCCCAGGTCCATAGCTTCCTGGGGAGAGGAGGAAGCCAGCAGGGCGAAGCCGGTCTGTCGGACGCCCATGACGTCGCTATGGTCACCGAAGATGCTCAAGGCGTGGGCGCTGAGGGTCCGCGCAGAGACGTGGAATACGCCGGGCAGCATCTCGCCGGCGATCTTATACATATTGGGGATCATCAGCAGCAGCCCCTGGGAGGCGGTATAGGTGGTGGTCAGGGCGCCGGACTGCAGGGAGCCGTGGACCGTGCCGGCGGCACCGCCTTCAGACTGCATCTCCACAACCTGCACCGGCTGGCCGAACAGATTCTTTTTGCCGTTGGCAGCCCATTCGTCTACATGCTCTGCCATAGGAGAGGACGGCGTGATGGGGAAAATACCCGCAACCTCCGTAAAGGCGTAAGAGATATATGCCGCCGCCTGGTTGCCGTCCATGATCTCGATTTTTTTAGACATATGAAAAGCCCTCCTTTTCAAAGCATTCATCAGGTAAAATGAGTGCTGTATCTATAAATTGCATACAATATACTGTACGGTGTGCAATTTGTCAAGGCACATTTAGCAAATTGTATGTAATCAATAAAAGCAGCGAGAGAAAAATATCGAAAGTAAACAAACTGTATGCAAAAACAGATAATTGATTTTTGACTTGAACTATTGTATAATAAATTAAATTTTTAACGATAAGGAATCGCATTATGACATCTCAAAGTGAACTTGCCTATCAGCAGATCAAGGAAATGATCTTCCATATGGAACTTCTCCCGGGAGATCGGGTGCCGGAACTGCAGATCGCAGCAAAGCTGTCTATCAGCCGCACGCCGATCCATGATGCACTACGGAGACTGGAAGGGGAGGGGCTGCTCCGCCTTGAACGGAACCGGGGAGCCACCGTGATCCAGTTTTCCGATGCGGAAGTCAAGGAGATCGGTACGCTGCGCCTGTCTCAGGATATATTGTCTATGCAGCTGGCGGCTTACTATGGCTGTGCCTCCGATTTTGAACGTCTGACTGCACTGGCAGAAGATTGCGAAGCGGCGGCCAGTCACGGCGATGTGTATGGCCGCATTCAGAAGGATATTGACTTCCATCTGGAGATTTCC
Organism: uncultured Oscillibacter sp.; assembly: GCA_900550685.1. Taxonomy (GTDB): domain Bacteria; phylum Bacillota; class Clostridia; order Oscillospirales; family Oscillospiraceae; genus Oscillibacter. Next base: position 22,529 of record URTS01000008.1, read on the forward strand.
CGCATTTCCAGCAATACGCATTTGCTTAACCAGCAGTTTGCACTGTACCAGCAGATATTCCTGATCCAGATATCCAAATATACGGACGTGGAGCACAGCCTGGTGCAGATCAATCATCATAAGCCTATCATTGCGGCGATTCGTAAAGGAAACATCGCAGAGATCCGCCGTCTGTGCTGCCTGCATGTACAAAATTTTTACCAAATTGATCCTTATATTCTTTCGTGTTACTGCCCGGAGATGTGATGGTATAGAACCGCTGCGCACCGCTGGGTCGCGAAGATTGAAGAAGGGTTATAGGACGGATTAACGAGAAAGCTGAATGATCTGCTCCAGGAATCCATGCGCAGCATGGCTTTGGGCATGGTGCGGCGTTTTGTGGTGAAAACTCACGTGATTGCTGCAAAATAAAACACCTGGCCTGCTTGCTGAACCGCACCCCATTTGTTAGACAAGTATGATAGAATACTTGTACTAAGAAATGGGGTGTTTCATTCTGCCAAAGGGAGTAGCGAACAAGCGATATACAGCAGAGTTCAAGAAGCAGGTTGTGGAAACCATGCAGAAGGAAAAGCTGAGCTGCTGTGAAACGGCAAGGCAGTTTGAAATAAGTGATCACAAGCGCGTTGCCGCATGGGAACGAATTTACATGACCGAAGGGTCGGAGGGGCTTGCTATCGAACGACGCGGCCGCGGCGGCAAGTGCCGGAAGCAGTTGCCCAAAAAGGCAGAAGAGGATCTGCTGGCAGAAGTCCAGCGGCTGCGTGCGGAGAATGAATACCTAAAAAACTTGCAAGCCTTGGTTTTGGAAGACGAGCGACACCGGCACAAAAAACGCTGGTAGTTCAGAAGCTGAGGCAAAAACATTGCTTGAAGATTCTTCTCTCAATCGCTCAACTGTCCCACGCAACCTTTTACCGCAGGAAACACCAGGGAGCTTCATGTCCACCATAAACGCGCTGATACCTTTGCCGCCCTTGGCGGGATCTGTTTTCGCATAGACAATAGTCTAATGAAATCCGATAAATCCAAATATGGAAATGGTGTAAAAATGGCGTAACAACCAAGACGCCGAATGCTGAAGCTCCTTAAAAATCAAGAAAAATTTGAGGCGAATGAGTATATATGAAACTTGGTATTGAAAACGCAAAAAGTCTAACTGTCCAAGCTGCTCTGGGAAACCGGCACACACGGGTATGAATGATCTCTCCCCATTCCGAATTGAACAAAATCTTCTTTTTGTTCAATTCGATTTCCCTCCCCCAGACGTCCTGCCGGGGCATTTCGAATTATTTTTGACATCAATTCGATCATTTCCTCTTGGCCTCATGACATTATGATGTCATAATGGTTTTCAAAAACTACCATCAAAACGTCGCATATACGGAGGATCTGTCGATGGATGAGAAAAGCAATAAAGTCAAGCTGCTGGTCTATGCCACGGAGGATGACCGCGCCCGCATCAAAATGGCTGCCGCCAAGCTGCACATGAGCATGAGCCAGCTAATTTTGGACAGCGTTTTAGAGCAGGTGGCCAGCATCGAGGAGCTGGAAAAGAATGGAGGTGCCCGGGAATGAAAACCATCGCCGTGATGAACCAGAAGGGCGGCACCGGCAAGACCACTTCCGCCATCAATCTGGCGGGCGAGCTGGTGCGCCGTGGCAAAAAGGTTTTGATCGTGGACATGGATACCCAGGGCAACGCCACCAGCAACCTGTCCCTGACGGAGATCCCCGCCGCCACGCTGACGGACGTCATCGTGTCCAAGACCGCCACGCTGGCGGACACCGTCTGCCACACCACTACCGAAAATCTCGACCTGATCCGGGGCGGCAGTCTGCTGGCTCCGGCGCTGGCCACCATGCAGGAGATGCCCTTTGGCCGGGACACCACCCTGCGCCGCCTCCTGCCCCAGATCCCCGATACTTACGATTTCGTGTTTTTCGACTGCTCCCCCTCTCTGGAGAGCCTGTTCAATATCAACGTGCTGGTAGCTGTTCAGTACGTCCTCATCCCCATCAAGGTGGATAAAAACTCCATCGAGGGCTACGACGTCATGCTGGAGACCATCCAGTCCGTCCGCGAGATCGCCAACCCGGACATCCGGGCTCTGGGCATCTTCATGACCGCCGTGGAGACCGGCTCCAGCCTTGACCGGGAAATGATCGCCAACTTCCCCGCCATGCTGCCGAGTCTGGCCTTCCAGACGTACATCCGCAAGAACATCGACGTGAAGAAAGCCCCGCTGGCCCTCCAGCCCCTGTGCTTCTTCTCCCCCCGCTGCACTGCCACCGGCGATTACGCCGCCCTGTGCGACGAAATGCTGGCAAGAATGGAGGGCTGATCCATGGCAGGTAAAAAGAGCCCCTCCATCTTCTCCACTCTGCAAAAGACCACGGAAAACGCCAGCGCCGTTAACGGCGAGCTGACCCGCCAGCTGCCCGTGGCGTCTCTGGTGGATAACCCCATGAACCGTTTCTCCATGGCGGAGGACGATGAGTTCCTTTCCACCATGCGCTCCGTGGAGCAGGACGGCTTTTTGGAGGACATCGTGGTCACGCCGGACGGCGAGAACACATGGCGCATCATCAGCGGACACCGCCGGGTGATGGCCGCCCGGAAGCTGGGCAAGACCGCCGTCCCCTGCAAAGTCCGCCGGTATCCGGACAAGCTCTCCGAGCTGCGGGCGCTGATGGGCGCCAACGTCCACCGGCGCAGCCTCTCCCCTTTCGACATGGCCCGCCAGCTGGAAACGCTGCGGGAAGTCCTCTCGGAAAGCGGACAGCTCCCCGATGGGACCAAGGAGCAGGCGGAGCTGATGGCCGCACAGAGCGACCTGAGCCGGGCCACGGTGGAGCGGTATCTGGATCTTCTGAATCTGGACGAGACCATGACCGGCTGGGCCGAGCGTGGCGAGATGACCATGATGGACGCCTATGAAATGGCCCGCCGGAAGAACGTCCACCTCCAAGCCGCCGTGGAGGAATATGTCGCTCACAACAATGCCAACGGGGACTTCCCCGGCCTTGTCCACCGGGCCATCGCCTGGGCGAAGGCCGCCGAGCTGCCCCCGCCTCCGTCCAAGCCCGCCCCGGCCGCCAATCCTCTGCGGACGGTGGATTCCTTTGGCCGGGCCGTCCGCCGCTCCACCGCCCAGCTGAAAGCGCTGGATCTCTCCGCCGACGTGGACCGCACCACCGCCCGGAAAAAGCTGGACACCTGCCTTGCCAATCTGGAGGAACTGCGGCGAACGGTGGAGGCCCTGAAGGCCGGTCTGGACGGCTGATCCCCTCCCCTGCCCCGCGCTGTCCGCGCCGCGCAAAACCGCATAGAAAACAACGGTAACGGGACGCGCATGCGTTCCGTTACCGTCATATTAGCCATTATTCGCGTCGGGCGTAGCTAACCGCCAGGGGGGTGAGGACATTTTTTGGACTTATTTGATGTAGTTCCTAAATTTCTCGGCCTCAATATAGTCGCTGGCAAATCTTCACTTGCAATCCTAAACATTTTTTTGTATAATATAACAAACAGTTTGTCTGAATTCAGAAAGAAAGTGGTGAAACATTATGGAAAGCATTGCTGAAAACAGAGAATTATTAGAAAAGTTTATGAATCTCTTAGAGCAACACTTTGGTAGTTCCTGCGAAATATTGCTACACGATTACTCCAAAGGTCCCATGCACAGCATTGTAGATATTCGTAACGGTCACGTAACCGGGCGGACAGTTGGTGGTTGTAACACCAATCTAGGGTTAGAAATTATGAAAGGTACGGTTCCTGCCAAGGATGAATTCAATTATCTAACCTACGCCTCCAATGGTAAAATCTTACGGTCTTCCTCCATCTATTTCAAGAATTCTGAAGATAAGGTTATTGGATCCTTATGTCTAAACTTAGATATCACAGATACTATCCGATTTGAGAGTTTTCTCAATAGCTACAACCACTCTATTTCTAACGAAAATGAAGATGGTGCTCCAAAAGAGTTTTTTACAGAGAACATTCACGAAATGTTGGATACCCTCATCGACCGCACTGTCAAAAAGTTCGGTCACGCTCCCCAAACTTTAAGCAAAGAAGAAAAAATTCAATTTATCGCCGAACTGGAAGCAAAGGATATCTTTATTATTACTAATTCCAGCAAGCGGGTCTGTTCCTTGCTAGGCATCTCCAAGTATACGTTTTATAATTATCTTGACCTTGCACGTAAGAATTACGGCCTCCCCCCAAGGGAAAACAAAACGGAAGATTTTAAGTGAAAATATGAAATAATGTTTGACATTGTTCCTCCATACTGTTATGATAACATCAAGGAAGCAAATCGCTAATTTAGAGCAATGACCCACAGATCCTTTCTGCTGGCTCTTTGGGTCATTTTTTTCCTTCCGTCAAAAACTAAAAGTTAGTTATAATGACAAATACTTAGTTTTATGGAGGTATTTCATGGAAAAATCGGTGTATGTGCGCATGAAGGAAAACGGGATTGTCCTTCCGAAAGCTCTGTCTCCCGTGGGACTGTACCTTCCAGTGCAACAATGTGGCAAGTTACTCTTTATCTCTGGGCAGGGATGTATCGAAAATGGCAATTACCTCACTGGCCGTGTTGGCACGGATGTCAGCATCTCAGAGGCATCCCGGCGCGCAAGTATCTGTATGGCCAACACATTGGCTGCTTTGGATCAATATCTTGGCTCTTTAGATCTTATTCTCAAACCTGTGAAGTTGCTGGGATTTGTCGCCTGTGATAACAACTTTACCCAGCAAGCTACCGTCATAAACGCAGCATCCAAACTACTATTAGATATATTCGGTGAACAAGGGCAACACGCCCGTTCAGCTATTGGCAGCAACAGTCTGCCTCTTGGATTGACTGTTGAAATCGAATCGATTTTTGAGTTAGTATAACTATTCATTCTGCTGTTGTATTAAAAAGGAGGAATCGAACGTTATGGAAACACCCTGCATCGTCTTGGACATGGACAAGGTTTGTCGCAACCTCAAACGTATGGCGGACATCTGTGAGAAAAACCACTGTCATCTGCGTCCCCATACCAAAACCCACAAAATTCCGGAGTTGTCACAATTACAACTGGACTACGGTGCCACAGGCATCACTGTAGCCAAACTGGCAGAAGCAGAAGTCATGGCCGAGCACGGTATCCGGGACATTTTCATGGCCTACCCCCTTATTGGCGAGGAACGGATCGCCCGCGCCATTGCCCTTGCCCGGAAAATTCGGCTGATCTGCGCAGCGGACTGCTATGAAAGTGCCGAAAAAATTTCCCGCGCCTGCGCAGAGGCCGGCGTTGTTTTGGAACTGCGCATGGAGGTGGATACCGGTATGCACCGCACCGGCATCCCCTATGATCTAGCGGCAGATGAGGCCGAGAAAATCGCCGCCCTGCCGGGGATCCGACTGCAAGGCATCTTCACCTTCCGTGGTATGATCTATGACGGAAAAACTGACGTGGACTGCAAAAAGTGTGGCATCCAAGAGGGTGAAATCATGGTGGCGTTGGCGGAGAAAATTCGCAGCCGGGGCATTCCTATTGAGGATGTCAGCGTAGGCTCCACCCCCACCGGCGAGTTCTGTGCCGAGGTTCCCGGCGTCACGGAAGTTCGCCCTGGAACATACCTCTTTCAAGACATGATGCAGGTCAACACCCACGCCTGCAGCAGCACGCTGGAGGATGTGGCGGCGGTCATTCGGGTGCAGGTGGTCAGCACCTGCAAAAAGGGGGTAGTGGTTATCGACTGCGGCTGCAAGAGCATCTCCACCGATGTAGGGCAAGACAAGTTCCCCTACTTCCTTCAGGGCTATGGCACCGTTGTGGGGCATCCGGAGCTACACTTTGAGCGCCTCAGTGAGGAGCACGGCATGCTGCGGCCGGATGGGCCGTGCAGCGTGAAAACCGGAGACATTCTGGAGATCATTCCCAACCATATTTGTCCGGCCATCAACCTCTATGACCATGTATACCTGAAAAAGAGTGGGGAAATTTACGGTACTTATCAGGTTGCAGCACGGGGCAAAAATTACTGAGCTTTCCGTCTCCGCCTGTAGAGCCGCAGTGCTCCAAAAAGGAAATTTCGGCGAAAATGGGCAGTACGTGTGTCAAATTAAATTTTTAGGAGGAACGTTATGCTGCAATTTACAACCAAGCTCAATGACCTCATCTGGAGCAAGCCCATGCTGTTTTTGATTCTGGGCGCTGGCATTTTCTTTACCATTGCCACAAGAGCTGTTCAGTTCCGCAAAATCAAGGATATGTTCCACATCATGATTGACGGCAAGAAAAGTGAGACGGGCGTCTCCTCCGTGCAGGCATTCATGATCTCCGCCGCTGGCCGCGTAGGTACTGGCAACATCGCTGGCGTGGCTACCGCCATCACCTTCGGTGGCCCCGGTGCCATCTTCTGGATGTGGGTGGTCGCCCTCATCGGCGGTGCTACCTCCTTCGTTGAGTGCACATTGGCGCAGATTTACAAGGTACGCAGTACGGATGGCTCCGAGTTCCGCGGTGGCCCGTCCTACTACATGAGTAAAGGTCTTGGCTGGAGGTGGCTGGCTGTGGTATTCAGCGCCGTGGCACTGTTTGCAACCACTTTCTGCCTGCATCTGCCCAACATCTCTACGCTAGTGGACTCCGTAGAGAGCGCCTATCATGTGCCTAGATTCGCAACCACACTCATCGTAGCGGCTGCCTTCGCAGCCATCGTGTTCGGTGGCGTTAAGCGCATCGGTGCCTGGGCGGAGAAAATGGTGCCTCTAATGTCCCTTATTTATGTGGCCGCATGCTTGATTATCATTGTCCTACACATCTCCCAACTGCCCGCCGCCATCGTCCTCGTCTTCAAGTGTGCATTCAATCTGGAAGCGGGCTTCGGTAGTGTGGCCGGACTTGCCGTCATGTGGGGCATCAAGCGCGGCATCTACTCCAATGAGGCCGGTCAGGGTAACGCCACCCACACCGCTGGTGCCTCCGACGTGGATCATCCCTGTCAGGAAGGTCTTACCCAGGCTCTGGCCGTGTACTTTGATACCCTCCTCATTTGCACCGTGGGCGCCATCATGATGCTGGTCACCTCCAGCTACAACGTAGTTGCCCCCGACGGCACCGCCATTGTCACGAATCTGGCCGGGATTCCCGCCGGCGTTCTTTACGCTCAAGAAGCCATCGATGTCTCCTTTGCCGGCTTTGGCTCCCCTATCATCGCCATCTGCGTGGTGTTCTTCTGCTTCACTTCTATCATGGCTACCTACTACTACGCAGAAACCAACATTGTCTTCCTCTGCGGTGACAAGACCCCCCTCCCCATGAACGTGGTTCGCGGCATCGTCATCTTCGCCATCTTCTACGGCGGACTGACCTATTCTGAACTGGTCTGGAGCATCGTGGATATCGGCCTCGGCCTGATGTCTTGGGTCAATATTATCGCCATCCTTCTGCTAGTCAAGCCAGCCCTTATCGCTCTGCGGGACTATGAGGCACAGCGCAAGGCCGGTGTCAAGCGGCTTACCTTCCACCCTGAGAAATTGGGCATCAAGGGTGCGGAAAATCAGATGTGGGAGGATCTAAACGCCCGCGAACACGCAATTATTGAGTAATCTTGTACTTACTAATTATGCATTCGCCATTGGAATTATAGAGGAAGATATTTTTGACCCCACTTTTTCCATTGATATTGAGGCGGAGAAATTTAGGAACTACATCAAATAAGTCCAAAAAATGTCCTCCCCCCTA
>URTS01000009.1 GCA_900550685.1 uncultured Oscillibacter sp.
ACTGCAGGACAGACTTTCACTATCACCTGATCTGCACGGGCTGCGGCGCAGTCTGTGATGCCCCGTTTTCATACGACCCAACGCCAGACAAAACGATCGCGGCGGAATCCGGGTATCGGATCACGCGGCACAGATTGATCTTTGAAGGCGTCTGCCCGGCGTGTCAGAAGGCTGAGCGTGAGAAATAAGCGCTGCACAGAAACTTGGAACGTGCAGGATTTGAGCGGGATCCGCTCAAATCCTGCACGTTTTTGTTGAGGTATGCGGAGCAATGCTAAATTAAACTGAGACTTCATATTATTAGCATTGCGGATCTGCCGATTTTCCTGTATAATATAAAAACAGAAAACACAGCATGACAAGAAAAATATTTGTTGAAAGGAGGCGCGGCATATGATTTTGGGGATTTTGCGTGAGACGAAGAAGGGTGAAAACCGAGTGATCTGTACGCCAAAAGAGGTGGAGACCATCACGACCGCAGGACACACTGTTTATGCACAGCGCGGCTGCGGAGAACGAGCCGGTTTTTCGGATGAAGCGTATGAATCTGCGGGAGCGCTTCTGACAGACTCCGTGCAGGAGCTGTTCAAGGTCTGCGATATGGTTGCCAAGGTCAAGGAGTTTACGCCGGAGGAATGGCCGTTGATCCGGACAGGCCAGCTACTTCTCGGTTGCCTGCATCCGGCGGCAAATCCGGAGGAGGTCGACGCGCTGATGAAAAGTGGCTGCATTGCATTTACGGCGGAGGATTCCCATCGATATGGCTCCCCGAACTGTGAGGCAGCGGGGAAGCAGGGGGCGCTGTTCGGGCTGGAATCGCTGCTGACCATCCACGGCGGAAAGGGAAAATATGTCGGCGGCCTTGCGGGGGAGCCGGGCATCCATGCGCTGATTCTCGGAAGCGGAAAAGTCGGCAGAGGCGCTCTGCAGGTCTTACAGGCGCTCGGCGCCAACTGTACGGTCATGGCCAGAAATATGCACAGGCTCCGTGCGCTCTCAGCACAGTATAATGGCCGAGTCCGCGTTAGGCGCTGCTCACGGGCGCATATTGCGGAAGAATTGCCGAAAATGGATATCGTCCTCAACTGTGTCAAATGGCAGAAGGAGAACAAAGAGTTCCTCATCACCCGAAGCATGCTTTCCCTCATGGAAAAGGGCTCAGTGATCGTGGATATTTCCAACGACGAGCCGGGCGCGATCGAGACCAGCCGCGCGACCACGCATGAAGATCCGCGGTACATTGTAGACGGCATTGTGCATTACTGTGTTGCAAATATTCCGGGCGCGGTTGCACGATCTGCGTCTGTTGCCTACGCAGCACAGATGCTGCCGCTGATCCTGCACCTGCTGAACGATGGCGAGGAGGAGACCTGCATTCGTGATGGCTATTACCGGCGGGCACTGACGATCTACCGGGGGCTTCTGACGCATGAGGAAACGAGTGCCGTACAGGGAAAACCCTGGGTTCGCCCGGAAGAGGCGCTCGGGATCTCCGGTTTCCGGCTTGACCCTGCACCGCTGGCGTCGGATACACACTCGACCCATTTTTATTCCTGGGCAGAAGACGGCGGAGCCAAAACTGAACACAGTTCATAAGGATGACACAAAGATCTATACCGAGCAAAACGTACAGGCTGAATAAACAAAACGAGCAGCGGCGCAAAACAACGCCGCTGCTCCGGCGCGTATTAGGGCTGCCTCCGGCTTTTGAAATGGGACATATCAAATTACGAATAGACGGTCCGCAAAAGAAGAATGAACGGTTTGATAAGATTTTATCGATAAGTATTGACCGGTATCCGGTGGATATGCTATGATTTTTTTGGATTAAAAAATGCTATTTATATCAAAAAATAGAACAAAAAGATCAGAAAAGCAGAAGGAGGGAGCCAGCCTTGAGCAGATTGGATATCAAAACCGCAAGCAAGGCCCAGACGGTCGTTGACCGCCTCTACAAGGACATGGAACGCAGGATCGCGTCCAGTCCTCCGGGCCTGTGTCCGATCGATATGTCGCTGACATTTTTGCAGCTGTGCCACGCGCAGTCATGCGGCAAATGCGTGCCCTGCCGCATTGGACTTGGCCAGCTGAGCATATTGATGGGGCAGGTGCTCGACGGTACTGGTACGATGCTGACCATCGACACCATCGAAAAAACGGCGCGCGCCATCGTCGCCTCTGCCGACTGCGCCATCGGCCGCGACGCGGCGCAGCTGGTCCTGAGCGGCTTTGAGGGCTTCCGGGACGATTACGTGAACCACGTTCAGCACCACCGGTGCCTCGCGTCGCTGCAGAACCCCGTGCCCTGCGTTTCGCTCTGTCCTGCGGGCGTGGACGTGCCGGGCTATGTTGCGCTGGTGCGCGAGGGGCGGTACGCAGACGCCGTGCGCCTGATTCGCAAGGATAACCCCATGCCGACCGCCTGTGCGTATATCTGCGAGCATCCGTGTGAAGCGCGCTGCCGCCGCAATATGGTCGACGCGCCCGTCAATATCCGGGGCCTCAAGCGCTATGCAGTCGACCACGCAGGGGATGTTCCGAATCCTGCCTGTGGGAAGTCGACCGGCAAGCGCGTCGCCATCATCGGCGGCGGCCCGAGCGGCCTTTCCTGTGCGTATTATCTGCGCCTCATGGGGCACAGCGTGACAATTTTTGAGGAAAAGAAGCAGCTCGGCGGTATGCTCCGCTACGGCATCCCGGCTTACCGCTTCCCGCGCGAAAAGCTTGATGCGGAGATTACCTCCATTCTGTCCACCGGCGTTGAGGTACATACCGAAGTGACCGTCGGCAAAGACATTTCCTTCGAGCGGCTGCATAAAGACTACGACTGCCTGTATGTCGCCATCGGCGCGCATACGGACAAAAAAACCGGCATTCCCGGCGAGGACAGCAAAAATGTCATGTCCGCCGTCGAAATGCTGCGCGCCATCGGTGATGATGTGATGCCGGACTTCACCGGCAAGCGTGTCGTGGTCATCGGCGGCGGCAACGTCGCAATGGACGTGACAAGAAGCTCCGTCCGTCTGGGTGCTTCGAGCGTCACCTGCGTCTATCGCCGCAGAATTGCGGATATGTCCGCGCTTCCCGACGAGGTGCAGGGCGCAATTGCCGAGGGTGCGGAGATCCGCGAGCTTTCTGCGCCGGTGCGCATCGAGGCAAACGAAGCGTGCGAGGCCGCCGCCCTCTGGGTGCAGCCGCAGATCATCGGCCTTGCCGACAAGTCCGGACGGCCTCGCCCGGACGCGGCAGACCAGCCAGAAGAACGCATTCCGGCGGACATCATCGTCGTCGCCATCGGGCAGGGCGTGGAGATCGCGGGGTTTGAGCAGGCCGGCATCCCCATCAAAAGGGGAACGCTTATGGCCGAAAGCTCCAGCCAGATCGACAACATGGAAAACGTCTTTGCCGGCGGCGACTGCGTGACCGGCCCGGCCACCGCCATCCGCGCCATCGCGGCAGGCAAGGTCGCGGCGGCCAATATCGACGAGCAGCTCGGCTTCCACCATGAGATCCGTACCGATGTGGAGATCCCTGCGCCGCATCTGGGCGTCTGCCCCGCGCGCGGCCGCGTCAACACCAAAGAGCGTGAGGCAGCCCAGCGCAAATGTGATTTTGAAGACATTGAATGTGGCATGACGCACGAAGAGGCCTGCGCGGAGAGCGGACGCTGCCTGCGCTGCGACCACTTCGGCTACGGCATCTTCAAGGGAGGGAGAATCGAAAGATGGTAACACTCACGATCAACGGCAAAACCGTCTGCGTGCCAGAGGGAACCAGCATTCTGGACGCCGCGCGCGCGGCCAATATCGACATCCCGACGCTCTGCTATCTCAAGGATCTCAACGAGATCGGTGCCTGCCGCATCTGCATGGTCGAGGTCGAGGGACAGGAAACGCTTGTCGCCGCGTGCGACAACGAGGTGCATGCGGGCATGGTCATCCACACGAACTCTCAGAAGGTGCGCATGACGCGCCGCGTCAATCTGCAGCTTCTTCTCAGCCAGCACGAGGTAAACTGCGTCAAGTGTACGCGCAGTGGCAACTGCAAGCTGCAGAAGCTCGCCAACGACTATAATCTGCTCGGCGCGCCCTATCAGAAAAAGCTGCGTCCGGCGCCGGTCGACTACTCCGCGCCCATTTTGCGCTTTGAAAACCGCTGCGTCAAGTGCATGCGCTGCGTGCAGGTGTGCGATAAGGTGCAGGGCGTGCATATCTGGGATCTGGTTGGCACCGGCTCCCGGACGACCGTCGGTACGGCAAAGGCGGACAGCCTTTCCCAGTCCCTCTGCACCTATTGCGGCCAGTGTGTGACCCACTGTCCGGTCGGTGCATTGGAGGAGCGCGACGATACCGACCACGTCTACCGCATGCTCGCCGATCCCACCCTTACGACCGTCGTACAGGTTGCACCTGCTGTCCGCGCGGCGTGGACAGAATATTTTGGTCTCTCACCCGAACAGGCCGCGCCGGGCGTTCTGGCTTCCGCACTGCGGGAGCTGGGCTTTGATTATGTATTCGACACCAATTTCGGCGCCGACCTCACCATCATGGAAGAGGGCAGCGAGTTCATCGAGCGCTTTACGCACAGGGATGTGTATTCCTGGCCGATGTTTACCTCCTGCTGCCCCGGTTGGGTGCGGTTCGTAAAGGGGCAGTTCCCGCAGTTTGCAAAGAACCTCTCTACCGCGAAATCGCCGCAGCAGATGTTCGGTGCGGTGGCCAAAAGCTATTTCGCAGAGAAGATCGGCGTCGACCCCAAGAACCTTCGCGTTATCTCCGTCATGCCGTGCACGTCCAAAAAGGCGGAGGCGGCGCTTCCCACGATGAAAGACGCCTGCGGCGGCCCCGATGTCGACGTGGTCATCACCACGCGCGAGCTCGTGCGGATGCTCCGCTGCTCGATGATCGACCCGGCGTCCTTGGAGGAGAGCAGCTTCGATTCGCCGCTCGGCTCCGGTACGGGCGCGGCGGTGATCTTCGGCGTGACCGGCGGCGTCATGGACGCGGCGCTTCGCAGCGCGTACTATCTTGTGACCGGTGAAAATCCGGACCCCGATGCCTTTACTGCTGTGCGCGGCATGCAGGGCTGGAAGGAAGCGAGTTTCGACATTCCCGGTGCAGGCACGGTCCGCACGGCGGTGGTCAGTGGACTCGGCAACACCAGGAAGCTCATGGAGGCGATTGCCTCCGGCCACGTGCAGTATGACTTCGTTGAGGTCATGGCCTGCCCCGGTGGCTGCGCAGGCGGCGGCGGCCAGCCGATTCACGACGGCGAGGAGTGCGCCGAGGCGCGCGGGAATGTCCTGTGGAGACTTGACCACAAGATGCCCCTTCGTTTCTCGCATGAAAACCCCGATGTGCAGGCGCTTTACAAAGAGTATCTCGGAAAGCCGCTGTCCGAACGTTCTCACCATCTGCTGCATACCGATATCGAAGCCTGGCAGATGCCGCAGGAGCTTTGATTGGCGCTGCTTTCAAGGGCACAGCACAAATACGAATATGCGGGACAAGCTTGCCTTGTCTCGTATGTTTTATGTTGGTATTACCGCTTCAGCCACTGCACAAATTTCCTCTTTGAGATCTTGGCCGCTCTCGTACTTCTCTTTTTCCTTCTGCGCTTCCTTACTCCACGCGGAACATACTTTCTGCTAAATTTTTCCTACGCGAATCCACGCGAAGCGGCGCATGTACTCACGACGATAGCTTTTGAGCAACTCGTCCTGTGCGTGACTTTGCACATACTGCCGCATAGCGCCGACCTCCTTGCAGGTGCGGCCACGGCTATCGAACACGCGGCTACAATATTCCGTGCTGCCGTGAACCGTGAGCGCAAAATATCTGCCGCAGCTTTGCAGATGCGCATGGAAATTCTTTGTCAGACGCACCCGCGCAGGGAAAAGTCGACATCAGTCATGCTTGCGTCCAGCGCCGTCTGGAGCAGGCGTTTGGATTTGCTGATGCATAGTCGCCAAATTGCCTGGAACGTGCGCCAATTCCCTGTGTGGCAGAAGCTTCATTGGATTTTTTGCAATCTGGTGTCGCCAGTTTTAATCTATCGCTCCATTCCAGCCACAGATAGAAGAAATACGGATGCATGTCCTTCGAAATCATCCAGAAGTTTCTGCACTAGGGTGTATCTGAAAACAGCGATTATATGTGCAAAATGCCGAAAGCGACGCAGATCGCGGCGACCATAACAAAAGCAAGGAAGGAGTCATCCCGCTTGTCATAGCGTGTTTCAGCGCGGCGAAATTCCTTGAGGCGATTGAAGAAACGCTCTATTACATTCCGCCTCTTATACGTCTCTTTATCAAACAGTCATGGCTGCTTTGTGTTCACTTTCGGCGGGATCGTATAGCGGGCGGACTGGTCGTGCAGATAAGTTCGGATCTCTTTTGTGCCATAGGCTTTATCGGCAAGAATATCGCAGTCCTTCAGGTCTGGAAGCAGCTTCAGCAGAGGAACCGCCTCCGTGCAATCATCAACATTTCCGGCAGACAGCAAAAAAGTCACAGGCCGCAGGTCTTTTCCGACGATGGCATGGATTTTCGTGTTCAGACCTCCGCGTGTTTTGCCGATGCTGTTTGATGTCTGAGTTTTGCTCGCTTTCTTATACCACGGCCTGCCTGCACGGATGCTTTGATCGACGTTGAATCCATGCTCAGCTCCGAGCCAGTGCTCGAGGCTGCGCAGAGCTCGAAGCTCTTCTTCAGAGTCCCATCGTCCCGCCAGCGGCAGAAACAGCTGTACACAGTCTGATTCGGACCGAATCTCGCCGGAAGATCGCTCCAGCGCGCACCACTGCGGGTAAGCCACAGGATGCCATTGAGATGCGCACGAATATCCTTCTGCGGACGGCCGGTATGTGAGATCGGGATAAGCGGCCAGATCAGTTCCCATTCCTTATCGGTAAGTTCATAACGACGGGCTTTCATGCTTGTCACTTCTTTCTGCCCTTGTCTTACCACTTATTTGTGTCTATTTCTTGTATGTTTCGCTATTTTTGACTTTTCAGATTCACCCTAAGAAGAAGCTGGCCCGCAGGGAGAAGCAGGGCTTTCGTACCGTAACGAAAAGCGTGACCGACCCGGACTGCGGCTTATTCGTCAAGGGCGAGCACAAGCGGCAATTCGCGTATGAAGCGCATACCGCCTGCGACAAGAACGGTTTCGTGCTGGAGACAGTCGTGACTCCCGGCAATGTCCATGACAGCGTGGCCTTTGATGAAGTTTACGACAAAGTAACGGGAAATTCTCCACAGGTGGAGGCCGTTGTGGCCGATGCCGCATACAAAACGCCTCATATCTGCAAGAAAGTGTTCGGCGATGGCAGAGTCCTTTCCACAGCCTACAAGCGCCCGCAGACCATGAAGAATGGACACGAGTGGTGGAAGTATGTCTATGATGAATTCTACGACTGCGTGATATGTCCCGAATACCAGCCCTTGAAATATAGCACGACGAACCGTGATGGATATAGGGAATACAAGAGTGATCCGAATATCTGCGCCGCCTGTCCGACCAGAGAACGGTGTACGCATTCCAAGGACTGTATCAAAACGGTGCAGCGGCATATCTGGAAGGACTATGAGGAATTGGCGGACGATGCCAGATATACGCCTGCGTACGCGCAGCTCTACAAGTGCCGAAAGGAAACCATTGAACGGGTCTTCGCGGACGCCAAGGAAAAACACGCGATGCGTTATACGCAATACAGAGGCTTGGCTCAGGTGACGAACTGGGTGAAGCTTAAGTTTGCTGCCATGAACTTGAAAAAATTGGCCACATGGAAATGGAGGAATCTGTTGTCCTCGTTTCGCTTTGCTGTTTTTTCGCTCATATATGTTCGAGATCCAGTCTGTTCCTGAGTACAGACCGGGTTCCTCGACAGACTGGTGTGGCTACTATCAATGATAGTAGCCACATTTTTCATCCATTCAGAAGAGGAACGGTGTTGTTGAAGCTTTTACTCCCACGGCAAAGATCAATAGGAACGTGCAACAGAAATTATACCACTACGGGGAAATAGACGTATTTCTCACTGCGGAACAGAGGGAAAATATAGAGTCGGGCAGCTACCTGCCCGACTCTATATTGCATCATTATGCCTGCTCGTGCCCGTCTTCATTGTACCAACCGATTGCCTTGTTCAGGAATCGAAGATGGCGTTTAATCATGGCTTGCAGCTTTTGCGGGTTTCCGGAAAGAAGCTGCTCCAAAATCTGGCGGTGTTCACTCAGGGAGATCTGAAAATTTTTCGGGGATACTTTCCCTACGCTGTATACGAAAAAGACACTGCCGCAACTCCAATTGAACTCATACAGACGCGTAAGCTGCTCATTGTCTGCCATCTGGATTAAAAGCAGGTGGAAGCGGCTTTCCAGAGCGCCAATGGTTGCCAAATCCCTCAAATCCACATGATCCAGCTGGTATGCCAAGTCTTTCAACTCTTCAATTTTTTCCGGAAATTTGCTGACGTTCTGGACGGCTGCCGTAGCGGCCCAGCATTCCATCATCACGCGGGCGTCAAAGTAATTCAGGATATCTTCCGTAGAAAATCCCTTTACAATAAAGCCTCTGCGGGGGATAATTTCAACCAGACCTTGTGTTACCAAGCGGTTCAGCGCGGCAACGACCGGGGTGGGGCTGATGTTCAATTCTGCCGCAATGTGCTGAGGGGCAAGCTTGCTCTTTACAGGATAGACTCCATCCTGAATATTGCGCCGAATGCAATCCATTGCGTAATCCTGCAAAGATTGCGGCTTTTTCATAGGCGTTCTCCTAACAATCGTATTTTCTTTACAATACCTTTACAATACTATGTTTCCAAAATAATGTCAATATTCTAACAAAAAAACAAGAGGCGGCAAATATCGTCTGGAAAGGAGCCCTCACACACATATAAAGATTTTGTAAAAGGTGTGTCAAGTGTCATATTTCACCATTTGATTTGTATGGTTTATACAAAGTTGTTGATGCAAACGCTTACTACATTGTTAAAATTCAAACTTAAATTGACATCTCGGATTTTTGGTGTACACTGTAATCAGATTTTAAATTTTACATTTAAAATCCAAAATTAAATGATGCAGTTTGGCTCTTCAAAAGCCGCAGAAAGGAATGACCTCAAGTGAAAAAGATCGGTTTTCTCGGACTTGGCGTTATGGGTCTTCCGATGGCAAAGAATGTCATCAAGGGCACAAAGCAGGCAATCATGGGCTTCGATGTAGCACAGAATCGTCTGGATGAGTTGAAGGAAGCTGGCGGTATTCCGGTAAAAGATCCGGATGAGATCTACCGTAGCTGCGACATTATCATGCAGATGCTGCCCACGCACGCCACCATTATTCACTCCGTGGAGCGGGCCATCGAGTTGGGTAAGCCCGGCAATATCATCATCGACTGCTCTTCCACAGCACCCGACATCATTCAGGAACTGTACGCAAAAACGAAGGCTGCTGGCATGACGCTGCTGGATTCCCCCGTTTCAGGAGGCAACCCCATGGCAATTGCCGGAACGCTTGCGATTATGACAGGCGGCGACAAGGAAGCCTTTGACGAAGTGCTTCCCATACTGGAAAGCATGGGCAAGCCGGTATACACCGGCAAGAGCGGCAGCGGCGATGTGACCAAACTGGTCAACAACATGATCGCTGGCAATATGCTGACCGCCATTGCTGAAGGGTATGCGTTCGCTGCCAAGGCAGGCATTGATTTGCAGACAACTTTTGAAGCGACCCGCTGCGGCTTTGCTGGCGGTCCGCTGTATGACAACAAGGTTCCCATGGTGATTCATCGGGACTACACTCCCGGTGCGCGGATCGCCGTACACCGCAAGGACATTATCAACGCCAAACATTACGCACACAAGCTGGGCGTGGACACCCCGCTGTGCGATGTTACGCTGATGGTCATGGACTGGATGAATGACAACGGTCACATTGATGACGATCAGGCGGCGATGGTCAAGTATTACGAAGATAAAATGGATGTTCAGGTTGGACATGAATAAAAGGGAAAACGAAATTTTAAGGAGGGCAAGATAATGAAAAGATTTTTGGCTGGCGTTCTCTCTACTCTGATGGTGGCGGGTCTTTTGACCGGTTGCGGCGGTTCCAAGGGCACGAATTCTCCTACCACGGATGGCTCCGGCGCTAACAGTGGCTCTGAAGAGGCGAGCTATGTTTGGAAGTGCGCGCTGAACTCCACTGAGGGCGATAACGCTTATGATGCAGCAGTTGTTTTCAAGGATAAGGTCAGCGAGCTGACCGGCGGCAAGGTGCAGGTGGACCTGTACGGCGGCGCCAGCCTTGGCAGCACCACGGAGGTTCTGGAAGGCATGAGCGTAGGCGTGGCAGATATCATCTGCGAGTCTGTCGGCACGCTGGCTCCGTTTACTGAACTGGCGAACATTGACGCAATGCCTTATGTGTACAGCGGCTACGATCATTTTATGAATGTCTGGTCCAGCGATCTGGGCGAAGAGATGAAGGATACCATTGGCCAGGCAGCCGGCTTTAAGCTGCTGGGCGGCGCTTACCGCGGCGCTCGCATCGTGACCGCTACCAAGGCGATGGAGACTGTGGATGACTTCAATGGCTTCAAGCTGCGCGCTCCCAATCTGGATGTTTATGTCAAGACCTGGCAGTGGATGGGCGCGGCTCCCACCCCCATGGCAATGAGCGAGGTGTACACTGCATTGCAGCAGGGCACGGTTAATGGTCAGGAAAACCCCATGGTTGACAGCATGAACTACTCTTTCGATGAGGTCTGCAAATACTGGATCAAGACCAACCATGTGTACAGCTGCAACCTGTTTATGATGGATCTGAATTACTTCAACGGTCTGCCCGAGGACATTCAGGCTGCTGTGAAGGAAGCTGCGGAATATGCCGGTCAGCAGATCAGCGAACAGCAGGCTGATAAGGACGCTGCCGCTGAGCAGGCTCTGAAGGACGAAAACTGCACTGTGATCGAGGTCGACATCCCCAGCTTCATTGCGAAGTTTGACGGCTTTGCCGAGGCGAACTATCCTGATCTTGCCGATTGGGTTGCCCGCATCAAGGAATTGGACGCCTAACGAACCGATCCGTTTCTGAATCAGAGAGGAAGATACTATGCTCAAAGCCTATTCCAAATTTTTGGATGTTATCGAAAAGATTGAGCGACTTTTTCTGGCTGTCGCAATGGTTGTGATGATTGCCGACATGACCTATCAGGTGATCCTGCGGTATGTGTTCTCCAATTCCAACGCATGGAGCGAGGAACTTGCAAGATACCTGTTTATCTTTGAGGTTATGATCGCTGCGGCCATTGCCATCCGCAAAAATAGCCACTTGCAGATTGACGTGCTGATTAACTGCTTTAAGCCCAGGACCAAGACGCTGTTCACCTTGGTATCTACACTGGTGGGCATGGCTTTTCTGGTATTCCTGCTGGTTTACTCCATTGGTCTTGTAAAGACTGGCGGGACCAACATTTCTGTTGGTCTGAACATTCCCATGTCGGTCCCCTATGCCAGCATCCCCATTGGAACGGTGCTGATGCTGCTGACATCCGTAGAAGTTGTGCTCAAGAGCGTTGAGGAGTTAAAGGGGGTCGGTGCGGCATGAACGTTGGTTTGATTGTGATCCTGATTCTGCTGGTTTTGGCATTTCTCGGGATTCCCATTTACATCGCCTTGGGTATTGGCACCTTGGCAGCGCTCAGCGTGGCGGGAATGCCCATGCTGGTCCTCCCTCAAAAGCTGTTTGCGGGCATGAATTCCAGTTCGCTGCTGGCGATCCCATTCTTTATCCTGGCCGGCAACATCATGTCGCGCAGTATCACAACGAAGCTGATCGATGTGGCAAACGCGCTGATCGGATGGATTCAGGGCAGCTTGGGCGTGGTGACGGTTTTGGCTTCTGCGCTGTTTGGCGCCATTTCCGGCTCCGGCGTTGCAACGGCATCCGCCATCGGCGGCATCACCATTCCGGCGATGAAGCGTGAGGGCTATCCTGCCACATTTGCGGCGGCCGTGTCCTCCATCTCCTCCATTTTGGGGCCCATCATCCCGCCGTCGATCACGCTGATCGTCTATGCGAGCATTACCAATGTTTCTGTTTCAAAGCTGTTTATCGGTTCCGTTTTGCCCGGCATCATTTTGGCGCTGTCTCTGGCGGTGTATTGCCTGTTCTTCGGCAAGAAGAATAAACTGCCGGCGCATGAGAAGATGTCCGGCAAGCAGATCGCAACGGTGTTCAAGAACAGCATTTGGGCGCTTTTGATGCCTGTCATCATTTTGGGCGGCATTTTCGGCGGCATTTTCACCCCTACGGAGGCCGCTGCCGTGGCCGTGGTATACGCCCTGATTATCAGCCTGTTCGTATACCGTGACACGACTTGGAAGGAGTTGCCCGGGATCTTTGTGGATGGCGCAGTCGCCACGGCCACCATCATGGTCATGGTGGGACTGTCCAAGGCCTCCAGCTATGTGGTGGTCACTTCCGGTCTGCCCCAGCAGATGCTGAACACATTTTCCGCCATCACTGACAGCAAGGTTGTGATCCTGCTACTGCTGAACCTGCTCTTCCTTGTGATCGGTATGCTGATGGAGGCGAATGCGGCCATCATTATGATGACGCCCATTTTGCTGCCTCTGCTGTCTGCGTTCAACATTGACCTGCTCCAGTTCGGCATTGTGATGAGCTTCAACCTGTGCATCGGTCTGGTCACGCCGCCTGTTGGGCTCTGCCTGCTGATCGACAACCAGATCGCCGGCACCAGCCTTTCCAAGACGTTGAAGGCGATGATGCCCATGCTGATTATTGCGCTGGTCGCCTTGGTGCTGATTACCTATGTGCCTGCGCTGACAACTTGGCTTCCTTCACTAATCCAGTGACCCCCAGCGATCCCTGAAAGGATCCTTACTGTGGCGGAATTACATACGAAGAAAAGCGCCGGAAGTATTCCTATGTATCAAGGCCCCAGATCAGCAAGTACGACTACCAATACAATGGCCGCCTTTGTCTCAAGATCAACGATCAGAAAAGCTTCCGCGATTGTAAAGCATATCAACTGGAAGACCGTTTGGGCGACATGATGTTGGAGCTCTATGCGGCTGCTGAGGGATTGAAACAGCAGCGGCTTGCGCGGGAAGAGGCTGAACGCAAACGTCAGGAAGATGCGCGCAGGGAGGAAGAACGCCAAAACATTCCGGATATTGGTGGTAAAAGACGGCCCGACTCATGCAAATGACATGAGTCGGGCCGTCTCGACATTATGTATTAGTTCCAGCCTTGCCGTTTTGCCAGATCCAGCATGGCGAAGCTGAAACGTTGCCACCGTGCCAATGTCATCTGTGACGGGTCGCCCTCTCGGATACGCATGGTGCGGCGGATCTCCTTGGGAATGACCACCCGGCCAAGGTCGTCGATGCGCCGCACGATTCCGGTTGCTTTCATATTTCAAAACTCCTTCGTTCTTTGATTCCTATGTCAGATGTAGTATCTGCCATATTTTCCGCCTTATGCCGCCGGGCGGCTGGTACTCTTTGGCAATGCGGCTTGCTCTCCCGGCAGTGAACGTTTGCAGAATATGAAAAAACCCCCATCTATGGAACAGGACAGTGTCCCCGCCCATAGATGGGGCTTTTTAAATAAATGAATTGCAGACAGGAAACCAATTACTCGTCCAGCTTGAGGACGGCCAGGAACGCCTCCGTAGGCATCTGGACAGTGCCCAGGGCACGCATCTTCTTTTTGCCTTTTGAAAACGCTCCGCGTTTCAAAAGCTGATTGAAATAACGGCGCACAGCGCCGGCTCGCCGCTTTGCGGCTCGCAGGAAGGCAAAAAGAGATTATTCATCCAGCTTGAGGACAGCGAGGAACGCCTCCGTGGGCATCTGGACAGTGCCCAGGGCACGCATCTTCTTTTTGCCTTCCTTCTGCTTTTCCAGCAGCTTCTTCTTCCGGGTGACGTCGCCGCCGTAGCACTTGGCCAGCACGTCCTTCCGCATGGCCTTGACGGTTTCCCGGGCGATGACCCGGCCGCCGATGGCCGCCTGAATGGGAATTTCAAACAGCTGGCGGGGAATGTTCTCCTTCAGCTTTTCGCACAGCCGCCGGGCCCGGGGATAGGCCTTGTCCCGGTGGGCAATGAAGCTGAGGGCGTCCACTTGGTCGCCGTTGAGCAGCAGGTCCACCTTCACCAGGTCGCTGGGACGGTAGCCGGAAAGTTCATAGTCCAGAGAGGCATAGCCCTTGGTGTTGGCCTTCAGGGCATCGAAAAAGTCGTAGATGATCTCATTCAGGGGCATCTGGTAGTGCAGCTCCACCAGGTTGGTGTCCAGATACTGCATGTCCTTAAACACGCCCCGGCGGTCCTGACACATGGGCATGATGTTGCCCACGTACTCGTTGGGAGCGATGATGTTCACCTTCACATAGGGCTCCTCCGCCCGCTCGATAACGGAGGGGTCCGGGTAGTTGTGGGGATTGTCCACCGTCACCATCTCGCCGTTGGTCTTGTAGACATGATAGATAACGGAGGGCAGGGTAGTGACCAGATCCAGGTCAAACTCCCGCTCCAGCCGCTCCTGGATAACCTCCATGTGGAGCATCCCCAAAAAGCCGCAGCGGAAACCGAAGCCCAGGGCCGCGGAGGATTCCGGCTCAAAGCTCAAAGAGGCGTCGTTCAGCTGCAGCTTTTCCAAAGCGTCCCGGAGATCGGGGTATTTGGAGCCGTCCTCGGTGTAAATGCCGCAGTAGACCATGGACTGGACCGGCCGGTAGCCCGGCAGGGGCTCCGCCGTGGGATTCTCCGCACCGGTGACGGTATCGCCCACCCGGGTGTCGCTGACGGTTTTGATGGAAGCGGTGAAGTAGCCCACCTCGCCGGCGGACAGGGAATCGCAGGGCTCCAGGCCCAGGGGCAGCAGATGACCGCACTCCACCACCTGGTAGGAAGCGCCGGTGGCCATCATTTTGATGGTCTGTCCGGTGCGGATAGTACCCTCCATGATGCGGAAGTAGACCACCACGCCCCGGTAGCTGTCGTACTGGCTGTCGAACACCAGGGCCTTCAGGGGAGCGTTTGGGTCCCCCTTGGGGGCGGGGATGTTGTGGACGATGTCCTCCAGAACGGCCTCAATGTTAATGCCCATTTTGGCGGAGATCTCAGGGGCGTCCATGGCGGGCAGGCCGATGATATCCTCCACCTCCTGCTTGGCCTTCTGGGGATCGGCGGCAGGGAGATCGATCTTGTTGAACACGGGAAGGATCTCCAGATCGTGCTCCATGGCCAGATAGGTGTTGGCCAGGGTCTGGGCCTCCACGCCCTGGGTGGAGTCCACCACCAGCACAGCGCCCTCGCAGGCCGCCAGGGACCGGGAGACCTCGTAGTTGAAGTCCACATGGCCCGGGGTGTCGATCAGGTTCAGCTCATAGGTTTCGCCGTCCTGGGCCTTGTAGTTCAGCTTCACGGCCCGGGCCTTGATGGTGATGCCCCGCTCCCGTTCCAGGTCCATGTTGTCCAGAAGCTGGTTTTCCATCTGGCGCTGGGATACGGCGCCGCACTGCTCCAGCAGCCGATCCGCCAGGGTGGACTTGCCGTGGTCGATGTGGGCAATGATGGAGAAGTTGCGGATATTGGATTGTTTGGTCATATCAAAACCTCCGTAGGCAGGTCCACGCGGGCCCCCGCATGGCACGAAATTTCAGTCAAAGCGTTCAGGGCGCCGGGGTGTGGAACTGAATCCAGTAGTTCTCGTCCCAGAATTTCTCATAGTCGTAGTTTACCACAAAATCCTGCCAGCTGGCGAGAATTTCCTGATAATTTTCCGCCGTCAGCCGGTCGGTGCCGTCGTGGATCTTTTCCAGCACCAGGGACCCCGCCTCGGCGGAGTGGTGAACATAGTCGCAGTAGTAGTCCAGATGCTCGATGATGTCCCGGTCGAACAGCAGCCCGTGGAGGGTGATGTTCTCATAGGGCAGCAAAGTCTCACAGGCCAGGTCCAGGGCCGCAAACACGGCGTCCGTCTCACCCATCCGGCCGATCTTGTCCCAGTAGAGGATGCTGTAGGGGGAGAAAAACAGGTCGAACTCCACATCCGGGTACTGCTCCGCCCAGCGGGTCACCACCGCCAGATTGGCCGCGGTATCCGCCAGGAGGGCGTCGGACGGCATGGGCTCCGCCGCGATGTCGGGCCGCTGGTATTCCTCCAGAGCCGTCATGTGGTTCCACCAGACGGTGTCGTCCCAGGCAAAGCCGTGGTCCAATGTCTCGCCGGTGCCCCAGCGCTGGCACATGAGGGCATAGAGACTGTAGTAGAGCACATCCTTGTTCAGCAGGTATTTCACGTCGTTGACGGGATCGGCATCGTAGAGGTAGCCGGGCATGGCGCCGGTGACGCCGTCGGGGGACCGGGTGAAGATGTTGGTATCCATGGCGAAGATGACCCGCTTGGGCTTGTGGGTCCGCATCAGGAGGTCCATCACCTGGTCGAACTCGCTGAAATAGCCGTCGGGGATGGTGAGCCGCAGACCCGTGCCGCCGAATACCTGGCCGATCTCGCTGCCGTAGTAATTGGCGGCCATGGAGGACCCTAGGAGCACCACATCCGCCGGATTGTTCCGGACGATACCCGCCGTCTGGTAGCGTTCGCTGAAAAAGACGGGCTTCCGGTCCGTGGGCATCCGGTAATAAAAGCAGGGGTCTACCCGGTAGACAATGGCGGCGCAGGCCGCCAGCACCAGGACCAGTCCCAGCAGCAGCCCCAGGGCCCACCTGCGGTAAACGCGCTGTTCCATGGCAGGGCCTCCTTTCTCAGAAGTTGGAATAGATGAATGTGACCACACCGGTGAAGGAGAGGATGGACCAGGCCGCCGGTATCAGCACATACAGGCAGCTGTACCAGGTGGGGCGGAAATCGTCCATCCGCCGGATCACGTTCCGGGGCCACAGGGCCGCCAGCAGGCTCACTGCCAGCACGGTCCCCGCCCGGAGATACACGGTGTAGGGTTCGATTTTGGGGAAAAGAATCAGCAGGGCGCTGAGCTCCCGGGCAAAAAGCCCCTTGGCCAGCCACAGCGGAATGCCGCCGATGCCGCCGGTGACGGCGGTTTTCAGCAGCGCCAGGGCCGACGCCATATCCGGCGCCCGGAAAAACACCCAGGCAATGTTGACGAACAGGAAGGTCATGGCCCAGCGGAGCCACTTGGGCAGGGCGTCCCGACCCTTGCCCCACAGCCGCTCCGCCACCTGGGCCAGACCGTGGAGCATGCCCCAGAGGATGAAGGTCCAGCCTGCGCCGTGCCAGATGCCGCTGACCAGATACACCAGCAGGATGTTCAGATAGGTGCGGCCCGTTCCCCTCCGGCTGCCCCCCAGAGGAAAGTAGACGTGTTCCCGGAGGAAGGCCGTCAGGGTCATGTGCCAGCACTTCCAGAACTCCGTCACCGACAGGCTGCGGTAGGGCGAATCGAAGTTGATGGGCAGACGCAGCCCCAGCAGCCGGGCACAGCCGGAGGCAATGTCGCAGTAGCCGGAGAAATCGAAGTACAGCTGCAGGGTGT
This sequence comes from uncultured Oscillibacter sp., assembly GCA_900550685.1. GTDB lineage: Bacteria > Bacillota > Clostridia > Oscillospirales > Oscillospiraceae > Oscillibacter. Next base: position 17,554 of record URTS01000009.1, read on the forward strand.
AGCCCAGGATGACGCACCAGGCGGTGGTGGCCGTCAGGCCGGAGAGGTTTCCCCAGCCGTTGTTGACCAAAACTCCCAGGTTGTCCGCCAGCAGCACCTTTTTGGCAAGGCCCAGGCCGATGGCATACAGCCCCGCCGCCGTGTCCCGGGGCTGGGGAGCCGCCTCCCGCAGCTGGGGGAAGAAGTTCTGAGGCTTCAGGATGGGGCCGGAGGACACCGTAGGGAAAAAGAAGCTGTAGGTCAGGTATTCCGCCGGCGTGGGGACGGCTTCAAAGCCGCCGGTATACACCTCGTGGAGATACCAGATCTGCTGGAAGGTGAAAAAGCTGATGCCCAGGGGGACAAAGGGCGTCTGCACCGCGCCGCCGGTGAGGAAGCCGGTGTACTTGAAAACGCCCAGAACCACAATGTGGTAGCAGACAGCCGCCAGGAAAACGCCTTTTCTGCGGTCCTTCCGGAGACGGTTCGCCGCCAGCAGGCTGACGGCGGAGGAGACCAGCAGCAGCCCGCAGCCCCACCAGGCGGCGGAGGTGCCGCTCCACAGGTAAAACACCAGGCTGGCCGCCAGCAGCGCCCAGGTCCGGCGCTTTTTGCCCAGCAGGCGGCAGGCGCAAACGGTGACGGTCAAAAAGGCCAGAAAGGCCAGAGACTGTACGTTCATCCGTTCCGCTCCGCATGGTTCAGCCGGTTCAGCTGACCGTCCGCCGTGCTGAGCACCTGGACAAAGCCCTGGCTCCGGCCGGGATAGGCATTGTTGACGGCCTCATGGGACAGGTCGGGGAAGCTGGCCTTTTCCCGGGCCAGGCTCCGGATGGCCCGGGCATAGTCCGCCTGGGCCAGGGAGGCTCCGGCGGAGGCGGTGCCGGCGGCGCAGTCCTCCTCCGGCAGGGCGAAGTATTCCGGGCTGCCCCCGGCAGCCCGGTGGAGCTGGCGGTACAGCAGATAGATCTGGCAGCCCAGGCTGTCCGCCGCCGCGTTGATGGCGGACTTATCCCCCAGCTTACCCAGCAGGCCGAAGAGAACGCCGCAGGCGCTGGTGAGAAGCTTGCCCCGGAGGGTGGCCAGCACGCTGCCCTGCAATACGTTGCCCGGCTCCGCCATGTCCAGTACTTCCTCCGGCGTCAGCATACTGCCGTCCCTGGCCAGGGTGCGGCCCAGCATGTAGTCGGCGGAGACGTGGTAATAGTCGCAGGCCTTTACCACAAAGGCCAGGCCCGGCTCCCGGATGCCGTTTTCATAGTGGCTCAGCAAAGCCTGGGAGACTCCCAGGTCCGTGGCGGCCATCCGCTGGGAAACGCCCCGCTCCTTCCGCAGTAGGGAGAGCGTTCTGGAAAATTCTGTTGACATGAGTTCCCTCCGTGAAACAGCCGGGGCGCTGCCCCGGCTGAATTGTTCAATACACGGCGTATAGTTTACCAGAGACGATACAAAAAGTAAAGAGCTTTCCTGGTGAAAATTGAAAAAACCGGTGTATTCCACACCGATTTTGAAACTACTGATACAGCTATTTCCCGCAGGGCAGCCGTTAGCGGCTGCCCCGCATAAACACCGCCACGGCATAACGATTGGCGGCCCGCTAGGGCCGCCAATCGTGCCGTTTCCTCAAAAGCAATCAAAACAGCCCCACCTGGTCCGGCAGCTCGCTTTTGCCGATACTGCGAAGCTGGCGGGTATTGGTGTTGGCCAGCCGGTCGGCAATGGTCATCTTCCGCAGGATGTCCCGCACCGTGCGGTCCAGCTCCGTGTCCGCCCGGTAGTCCGCCGGGAAGATGAAGTCCACCCGGCCATCCGCCAGCAGCTTTTCCACGCCCTGGCGGTTGCTGGCCTGGTACACAGCGATGGCCTGGCCGCCGTAGGCCCGCATCATCTTCATGCAGGGCACGTCGGAAAGGCCGTCGCCCATGTAGATCATGTTGGTGAAGGGGATCCGCTTGGAATCGTCGGGCATGGAGTCGTTGAGCTCCTTATCCCGGGAGACATCCAGGATGCCCTTGTTGATGCGGTAGACAAACTGGGTCTTGTTGGTAAAGTTGACGTCCAGCTTGGGCCAGCAGGCGTCGCCGGTTTCATTGTAGTAGAACTCGCAGGCATAGATCTGTTTGAATTCATGGGCGATGCCGCTGCCCTCAATGATCTCCCGGAGACCGGAGGAAATGACATAGTGCTCCACCTGTATCCCCAGGCTCTCGCCGAAGGCGTTGATCCGGGCAAACCAGTCCCGGACGCCGGGGAACAGCTGGATGGACTGGCCGCAGCGGTTCAGGAAGGGGCGGTCCAGCTTGATGCCCTGGGCGGCGCATTCCTGGATCATGGTGTACATGTAGGCAAGCAATCCGTCCATCCGGTTCTGCCAGCCGAATTCGTTGGCTTTCCCCCAGAATTCCGACGGGGTGCAGCCCAGGGAGGGGATGAAGGCGTAATCCTCCATATCCGTGGTGCACAGGGTCTTATCAAAGTCGTACAAAAAGGCGATGATCGGCGCTTGCTTGTCCATGGTATCCTCCTGAAAAGAGCAAAAAGCGGCCTAAAAGGCCGCTTTTTGTCAGTTATTGTAATTGCGGCCGAATTTCAGCTCGTCCAGATTCAGCTGCCGGGTGGCGGAGAGGTCCGGGAAATCCGCAAAGGGGTCGCCGGTCTCCGGGGCGGGTTCCGCCTTTTCCGCAGGGGCTTCGGCGGGCTCCGCCGCGGGCGTCTCCGTCTCGGCGGCAGGCTCGGCGGTGTCCATCTCCTTGAAGGCGGCCATCACGTGGTCCTCGATCTCCTGGACAGGGGAATCCGCCTCCGTCTCTTCCTGGGGCAGCTCCACAGGCCGCTGGGGCAGCTCCGCCAGCAGCTGGATCTCCTTGTCGCACACGGCCCGGATGGCGGCGGAGAACTTCTCCAGCTCCGCCTGGCTCTGGCGCAGGCGCTCCTCGTTGGCGGCAGTCTCGTTTTTCAGGCGGGTGATCTTCATTTTGGCGTCGATCTCCGCCTGGGTCATCATCTGGTCCCGCTTCTGCTCGGCTTCCTTCACGATGGAGTCCGCCATCCGCTGGGCGGTGAGCAGGGTGGCCCGCATGGAATCCTCGGTGGCCCGGTATTCCTCCACCTTTTCCACCAGGACCTTCAGCTTGGCCTTCAGGGCTGCATTTTCTTTATAAAGGGCCGTATAGTCGTCGGTCAGCTCATCCAGAAACTCGTCCACCATGGCCATGTTGTAGCCGCCGAAGGACGCCTTGGAAAAAGAATGAGTGGAAACCTCCTGAGGTGTCAGCATATCCAATATCCTCCCTGCTTAGAAATACAAGCCGTTGTTTTCCAGCTCGTCGATGAGGTCGCCCTCCAGCTCCACATGGTAGGGTGTGATGATGTAGGTGTTGGCGGCGACCTTCTTGATCTTGCCCTCACCGGCATAGGCCACACCGGACAAAAAGTCCACCAGGCGGCGGGCCACGTCCTTGTTGGTGGACTCCAGGTTCAGTACCACGGTCCGCTTGTCCTTGAGCTGGTCGGCGATCTCCGAGGCGTTTTCAAAGCGGTCGGGCTTCACCAGAACCACCTTCAGCTGGGTGGTGGCGTGGATGTTCACCACCTTGTTCCGGCGGTCCTCCGCCTTGTTGCGGTGATCGTCAAAAGAGCGCTCCCGGGGCTCTTCAAAATCCTCGTATTCCTCATCCTCGTCATCATAGGGATGGGTCAGCTTCTTCAGCTCATCAAAAATGCCCATGCCAGAACCTCCTGCAATCAAGTGGGATAATGCCGGGCGCCGAAAATCGCGGTGCCCACGCGAACCATGGTGGCGCCGTTCCGGATGGCATCCTCGAAATCGCCGCTCATACCCATGGAGAGACATTCTAATTTATTATGGAACAATTTCTCGTTGATGTCAACATAAAGTGCCCGGACTTCCTGAAAATAGTGAATATTTTCCTCCCGGCTGCAATCCGCCGGGGGAATAGTCATAAGGCCGTGGACCCGGATGTGCTCCATGGCCTGGGCCGCCTTGGCGGCATCCTCCAGCTCCCCGGGGGCAAAGCCGCTCTTGGCCTCCTCGCCGCCGATGTTCACCTCCAGCAGAATGTCCTGGACGATGCCCTGCTTTTCCGCTTCCTTTTCAATAGCCTCCAGCAGGGGCAGGGAGCCCACGGACTGGATGAGGGCCGCCTTGCCCACCACCTGCTTGACCTTGTTGCGCTGCAAATGGCCGATGAAGTGGAGGGGAGCGCCGTCGTAGGCATTCTGGCTCAGCTTTTCCGTCATCTCCTGGACCCGGTTCTCTCCCAGCACGTCGATACCGGCGGCAATGGCCTCCCGGCAGGCGGCGGCGTCATTCATTTTGCTGGCCCCCACCAGGGTGATCTCCTTAGGGTCCCGCCCACATTCCGCGCAGGCGGCGGCGATCCGGCTGCGGATCTCTGCGATATTGCTCTGGATAGACATAGCATACTCCTTCTTTCTCTATGATACGACTTTTCCGTTATACAGATCCCGGGCCACGGCGATCACCGTGTCGCCGGCGCGCAGAGTCACCTTCTCCGAGCTTCCGGCGGGCTTCACCACGGCGTATTCATCGCCGGTGTACAGCACCTCCACCGGCTTGAAGAGGGCCTTGGCGCCGTTGACGCAGTACACGCCGGTGACGCTGACCTCACGGGTGGTCTCCTCATCGGTCTCCTCGTTTTTCTCCGTCACCGTCTGGGTGGTGACCCGGAGGGCCGACCGGGGCACCCGGATGCCCTCCGTGGTGCTGAGGATGATCTCCGCGCTCTGGCGGCGGAGAAGGGTCAGCTCCTGCAAATAGGTGCTGCCCTGAAAGGCCGCCACACAGCGGCCGTTTTCCTCGGCGCTGACGGACACCAGCTTCACCTCCAGGTCCCGGTCCACGTTTTTTGTGAACCGGAGGTGCAGGCTTGCGCCGGAGCCCAGGCGGGCCGCGCCGTCCTGCAGGGTCTGGGCCTCCTGGGCGGAGACGGTGGCCACATAGTACCAGCTGTCCCCCAGGATCAGCTTGCCGGTGTTGGCGGGAACGTCCGCCGGGGCCAGCTTGTCCAGGGCGCTGGGGGTCAGGGAGGACAGCATGTCCGGCGTCAGCACCGATTCATACCCGTCCACCACGGCGGAAAACAGGCCGGACCGGGGGGACCGGATGGTTTTCACGGAATTGGCCGCCTGGGACCGCAGGGTCTTCAGCTGTGTTTTCAGCTCCTGGATCTGGCTGGTGAGGTCCTCGGTGCCGGAGTAGGTGTAGTCCCGCTTCAAAACCAGGGAACGCAGCTCCTGGCCGTGGGTCTCCGCCGTGTCCAGCCGTCCCGCCGCCGCGGCGGAACGGTAGTCCAGCAGCGTCTGGGCGATCTGGCTGTCCAGCTTCAGCGTCACCTCCGCCCCCAGTATGGACTCCTGGGCATATTCCTGCTGGTCGATGCGGTTGGTCAGGGATTCGATCTCGTTCTGCCGGTCCAGGGAGGCCTGGTCGGCATAGACGGTGGCCACAGCCCCGCCGGTGCTGACCCGCTCCCCCTCGCTGCGGCGCAGCTGCATGAGGCCCCCGCCGTCACCGGTGAGGACCTGCTCCTGCCGCACCATGCAGCCGCTGATCTCCACGGAGTCCTCCACCTGATAGGTGTAGGCCAGGGTGGTGAGCATGGGATCGTCAAAATAGTGGTAGGCCTGAACGCCGAAGTAGGCAAAAATCCCCAGCGTCACTGCCGCCATAAACAATTTACTGATGAGAGAACTGTTTTTCATAGCGCCTCGTATGGGTCTTACAGGGCGGCTCCCTCCTCATTCTCCCGCAGCTCCACCGGTCGGATGGGGGCAATGGTGGAGATGGCGTGCTTGTAGATGACCTGCTGGCGTCCATCGCTGTCCAGCACCACCACGAAGGGGTCGTACCCGGTGATGGTGCCCCGCATCTGAAAGCCGTTCATCAGAAACAGGGTGACGGGCACCCGGTCCTGCCGGGCACGGAGGAGGAAAAGGTCCTGTAGATTGATTTTTTTCTGCATATGTATCCGCTCCTTCTTTATTTGAGAGCGGTAAACCGCTCCTGGGCTTATCCTAAGCCAGAAGCAGTCAGGATTTCCGTCGAAATCTGTAGGGCGCGGGCAAAATCCCGCTCTTTTTCCCAATAGATCCAGTGGATGGCGGGATTTTTCCGCAGCCAGGTGAGCTGGCGCTTGGCATACTGCCGGGACCGGAGCTTCACCAGCTCCAGGGCCTCCTGCTCTGTCAGGGTGCCGTCCAGCACCCCCAGGAATTCCTTGTAGCCGATGGCCTGCATGGCGGTGGCGTTCCGGGGCAGGCCCATGGCCAGCAGGGACCGCACCTCATCCAGCAGCCCCGCCTCCGCCATCTTGTCCACCCGGCGGTCGATAAGGGCCTTCATGTCGGCCCGGTCGGCAAATTGCAGACCGATCCACACCGCGTCGTACCGGGGGAGCAGCTGCCGGGTGGCGGCATTGTGGGCGGAGATGGTCTCCCCGGTCTCCCGGTAGACCTCCAGGGCCCGGAGGATCCGCTTGGTGTCGGCGGGGTGGAGCCGCGCCGCGCTCTCCGGGTCCACCTGGCGGAGTTCCGCCAGCAGGGGTTCGATGCCCTCCTGTTCAAACCGGGCTTCCAGCTCCCGGCGGACGGCCCCGCCGGCGTGGCCCTTGGCAAAGCCGTGGCCCCGGATGAGGGCGTCCATCCACAGTCCGGTGCCCCCCACCAGAATGGGCAGCTTTCCCCGGGCAAGGATGCTGTCCACCGCCGCAGTGGCCCGGGCGGCATATTCCGCGGCGCTCCACTGCTCAGTGGGGTCTGCCACGGCGATCATGTGGTGGGGGATGCCCTGCATCTCCTCCTCCGTGGGGGCGGCGGTGCCCACCGTCATGCCCCGGTAGATCTGCATGGAGTCCACGGACACCACTTCCCCGTTGAATTTCTGGGCCAACAGGACCCCCAGGGTGGTCTTTCCGCAGGCGGTGGGGCCTGCGACACAGACGATCTTCGGTGCCATCGGCACCCTCCTTCCTGTTCTTACAGCGTTTTGGCCAGGTTCTCGGCCAGAGCGCAGGCCGCCGCCAGGGTCTCCCCGGCGGTGTCGGGACTGGCGTCCAGTCCCCCGGCAAACACATAGTCAAATTGGGGAATGCCGAACATGGCGGCCAACTGCCGCCAGTGGATCACCCCCACGCTGTCCTCCCGCTCCACTTCGCCTCCGCTGGTGAGGTACACCAGGTGCTCTGCGGCGCAGTCGCCGCAGCAGCCCGCGTCGGTATAGTGGTAAGTGAGGCCCACGGCGGAGATGTATTCGATGTAGGTCCGGAGGGCCGCCGGGTAGCTGAGGTCCCAGAAGGGGGCCGCCACTACCACCGCGTCCGCGCTCCGGAACTGCCGGGCCAGATCGTACACCGGGGCGCCGAAATCACCGGCCTTGGCCAGGGTGTCCCGCCGGTCCAGCATCTCCGGGTCAAAGGGCTTCAAGGCCAGCAGGGTCTCCGGCGTCACCTCTTCCGTTTCCAAGCCGGGATGAGACGCCAAAAAGGCGGTGAGAAAGGCCTCCGCCAGGGCGTGGGTGCGGGAGCCCGTCCCCCGCTGGCTGATGCAGCAGTTTACAAACAGCAGTTTCATGCTCGTTCCCTCTTTTCTGCAAAAAACGTTGGATCTGGGGCGTTACGCCCGCTTGAAGAGCTTTTCCAGCTCGTATTTGGTGACCTTGACCACCACGGGCCGCCCGTGGGGACAGTACCGGACCTCGCCGCTCTGGACCTTTTCCACCAGCACCTTCAATTCGGCGGGATCGCTGGTCCAGCCGCCCTTGATGGCGGCCTTGCAGGCCATGGTGTGGAGCAGAGCCTCCCGTTTCTCATCCAGGCTCCGGCCGGAGCGCAGATTCTGGGCAAATTCCTCCAGGGTGGCGGCAGTGTCCGCCGCGTCCAGGTCGGCGGGAACCTCCCGCACCAGGATGGCGCCGTCGCCGAAGTCCTCGCAGCCGAATCCGAACTGCTCCAGCAGCTCCAGATTTTCCAGCAGCAGCGCCGCGTCCTCCCGGCCAGGCTCCACGGCGATGGGCTGCAGCAGGGTCTGCCGCATGGGCGGCTCCTTGGCCGCCAGCAGGCGGTCAAAATTGATCCGCTCGTGGGCGGCGTGCTTGTCGATGAGCCAGAGGGTGTCCGCGTCGTCTTCGCAGATGATGTAGGTGTGGAGCACCTCTCCGGCGATGCGCCAGGGGGCCTCCTGGGGCATCACCGTCTCCTGTCCCGGCAGCTCCATGGCGGTCTGCTGGGCGGGCACAGCGGGGATGGCGGGAACAAAGGGCTTGGGGGCCGGAGCGGGCTCCGCGGCTTTTTCAGCCTGGGGCGCCGGTTCCGGCTTTGCGGTCACGGAGGCCGGGGCCTGGCCCAGGGCGCTGGTGGGTGTGCGCTTCACCGTGTCCCTGGGGGGCCAGATGGGCTGGACGCTGTCCGCCACCTTGGCAGTGGAGCGCCACTCCGTGTTCCAGCCGGGTTTGGCAGGCTCCGCCTGCTTCACCGGCTGGGCGCTGAAAGCGGGCCGGACCTCCTCCCTGGTAGGCTGGGGCGCAAACGCAGGTTTAGGGGCCGGTGCGGCAGGCTTGTTCCCCTGCTCCCGGTAGGTCTTGGCGTCCATGGACTGGAAAAAGTCCTGCCGGGGATTCTGCGCCTGCTGGGGCTGACTCACCGGCTTTGTCACCGCGCCGCCCCGGGCGTCCAGGGCGTCCATCACCGTGTGGAACACCGCGTCGAATACATCGTGCTCCCGGGCGAATTTCACCTGGGTCTTGGCGGGGTGCACGTTGACATCCACCGCCGTCACCGGCAGCGCCGCCACCAACTGCTACGGCGTCAAGGGCATGGCCGTCCGGTCAATGACCGACGGACTGGTCCACCTGCTCCGGCGCGAGGCCATGAGCAAGGGCGTCAAGGTCACGTTCCACGAAGAGGGCCGGATCTCGATTGATCTGCACATCATGATG
>URTS01000010.1 GCA_900550685.1 uncultured Oscillibacter sp.
GTCGCAATTCTTCTTCACCAAAGCGCTGACGCCGCTGCCTTCGCTGCCGATCACCGTAACTTTCATGGTAGATTACCTGCGTTTTGGGTCTTGGATGAGAGGCCTGGGCTGTGTCAGGGCAGCTGGATGTGGGCCTTTTTCAGCGCGTGCCGCAGGGCCACGCACAGGGGCGGCGCCAGAATAATGGCCACTGTGCCGTTAAAGAGGGATGCGGGGATCTTCAGGGGCAGGGCTGCCGCCGCCGTGGCGGCGGTGAGTCCGCCCATCAGCAGTCCGTCATAGGCGAAGGACTTGAAGAAGTAGAGAATGTAGTAGGCCACGCAGCCCAGGGCGGCAGACACGGTGCAGCGGCCGTACTTGGGTTCCTCCCGGTCGGCCATGGCCAGGCCTGCCACAAGACCCATGACGCCCTTGGTGATGAGGGTGATCCAGCACTCGGGGGCATAGGCGGGGTTGGTCAGGTCATAGAGGGCGGAGCCGACGCCGGAGGCCACGCCGCCCACAGGTCCCAGCAGCAGGCCGGACAGGCAGCACATGATGTTGGCCAGGGTGAAGGAGGTCCGCCCGCCGATGGCGATGGGCATGGTGACGCGCAGGTAGTTGCTGACGAATACCAGGGCGGTCATCATGCCCAGCATGGTCAGCTTGTTGACTTTTTTCTGATTCATGGAAACACTTCCTATCTGTTGAATAGGGATATCATAGCAGATGCTTGACCGCACATCAAATGCCAGTTTCCATAAATTTGATAAGGTCAGAAGCCCGCAGTCTCAGACTGCGGGCTTCTGGATCAATCCTTGGGCTCCTCGGAGTCGAACACGGACTTGGCGCTGGCGGCCAGTCCCGCCAGGCCCTGCAGTTCGCTGGGAATGATGATCTTGGTGGCCTTGCCGTCCGCCACCTTGGTCATGGCCTCCAGGGCCTTCAGCTTCACCACCTGGTCGTTGGGAGCGGCCTCGTTCAGCAGCTTCAGGGCGTCCGCCGTGGCCTGCTGGACCTTCATGATGGCTTCGCTCTCCGCCTCTGCCGCCAGGATCTTGGCGGTCTTTTCCGCCTCAGCCTCCATGATCTTGGCCTGCTTGGCGGCATCAGCCCGCAGGATGGCGGACTGCTTTTCGCCCTCGGCTACCAGGATCTGGCTCTGCTTCTGGCCCTCGGCCTGAAGGATGGACTCCCGGCGCTCCCGCTCCGCCTTCATCTGCTTTTCCATGGCGTTCTGGATCTCCTTGGGCGGGATGATGTTTTTCAGCTCCACCCGGTTGACCTTGATGCCCCAGGGGTCCGTGGCCTCGTCCAGGATGGAGCGCATCCGGGAGTTGATGGTGTCGCGGGAAGTCAGGGACTGGTCCAGCTCCATGTCGCCGATGATGTTCCGGAGGGTGGTGGCCGTCAGGTTTTCAATGGCGTTCATGGGATGCTCCACACCGTAGGTGTACAGCTTGGGGTCGGTGATCTGGAAGTAGATCACCGTGTCGATCTGCATGGTGACGTTATCCTTGGTGATAACGGGCTGGGGGGCGAAGTCCGCCACCTGCTCCTTCAGGGAGACCTTCTTGGCGATCCGCTCAATGAAGGGCACCTTCAGGTGCAGACCCACATTCCACACGGTGCGGAAGGCGCCCAGGCGCTCTACCACGTAGGCCCGGGACTGCTGAACGATGACGATGTTGCTGACCACCAGCAGCAAAAGCAGGGCGATCAGGACGAGAATGACGATCCATTCCATAGGGCAAACCTCCATTTTTTTGCGGCATAGCCTGCGCGCATGTAGTATGTGTATTTTACCGTATTTCCTGCGGCATTGCAAGGCCGCAGGAAAAAATCGGCAGTCCGGCCCCCGGTGGCTGCCATAAAAATATAGAATATGGGGCGGAGCGGCTTGCAAAAGGCGGGACCGGTGCTATAATGAGGCTGGACGCACCGGCTCCGCCGTTTTCCGGACCGCCGCAGGGCGGTTTTTTGAAAGAGAATGGTTAGAGTACACTAACTACAGCGGCGAAAGCATCAACTCGGCTACCGGCCGGCTGCGCCGAAATCTGATCCGGGAGGGATCCTTCATGTCATTTTTTGAAAATACCCGCAAGCCCGCCGGCCTGGGCGGGCAGATCATGGTTTCCATGATGAATCTGGGCCACCGGCCCTTGGCGGACTGGGGCTTTCAGTTTCTCCGGGTGTCCCCGGACGCGGCGGTGCTGGACTGCGGCTGCGGCGGCGGTGCGAATATCAAAAGGCTGCTGAAAGCATGCCCGGAGGGCGTGGTGAAGGGCATAGACTACTCCCCCGTCAGCGTGGAAAAAACCAGGGAGCTGAACGCGGCGGCTATTCAGGCGGGCCGCTGCGCCGTGATGCAGGGGAGCGTTATGGATATGCTGTTTGCGGCCGCCCAGTTCGATTTGGCCACGGCCTTTGAAACGGTCTACTTCTGGCCGGACCTTCTGCAGAGCTTCCGGGAGGTCCGCAGGGTCCTGAAGCCCGGCGGCACGTTCCTCATCTGCAACGAGTGCGGCGGCGACAGCGCCAAGGACGAAAAGTGGACGAAGAAGATCCAGGGCATGACCATCTACAAGGACACGGAGCTGCAATCCTTTCTCAGACAGACCGGGTTCCGGGATGTGGAGATCCACAAAAACGAAAAGGGCTGGCTCTGCGTCACAGCCCGGAAGTAAGCCGTCTGAAAGACACGCAGACAGATGGGGTCTGTTGACAAAGTACTGCAAAGGCCAGCGCCATATGGTATAATTTAACAGGGTGATGCTGAATGATGACCAGAAGTCCTGAAAACAATGCAGATTGCTGAGCGATGGTAAAACCCCCGCCTGCATCCGCAATGGATGCAGGCGGGGTTCGTTTGTGTTATGTTTTGTTTTGCCTTTAGGGGATCAATACATGCCGCCCATGCCGGGGTCAGCGGGAGCAGCAGGTGCGGGGGGTTCGGGCTTGTCGGCCACCAGGGACTCGGTGGTCAGTACCATTGCGGAGACGGAAGCGGCGTTCTCCAGAGCGGAGCGGGTCACCTTGGCGGGATCGATGATACCGGCGGCGACCATGTCGCAGTACTCCTCCTTGTAAGCGTCGAAGCCGTAGCCCAGCTTGCCGGAATTGCGGACCTTCTCCAGGATCACGGAGCCGTCCAGACCGGCGTTGGCAGCGATCTGGCGGATAGGAGCTTCCAGAGCCTTGGCGATGATGCGGACACCGGTCTTCTCGTCGCCGTCCACGCTGTCCAGCAGAGCTTCCACAGCGGGGATGATGTTCACGAAGATGGTGCCGCCGCCGGCGACCACGCCTTCCTCAACAGCGGCGCGGGTGGCGTTCAGAGCGTCCTCAATGCGGAGCTTCTTCTCCTTCATCTCGGTCTCGGTAGCAGCGCCCACCTTGATGACGGCCACGCCGCCGGACAGCTTGGCAAGACGCTCCTGGAGCTTCTCCTTGTCATAGTCGCTGGTGGTGACGGCGATCTGGTTGCGGATCTGGCCCACGCGGTCCTTGATGGCCTGTGCGTCACCGGCACCGTCCACAATGGTGGTGTTCTCCTTGGTGACCTTTACCTGACGGGCACGGCCCAGCATATCCACGGTAGCGGTCTTCAGCTCCAGGCCCACTTCCTCGCTGATGACGGTGCCGCCGGTGAGGATGGCGATATCCTGCAGCATCTCCTTGCGGCGGTCGCCGAAGCCGGGAGCCTTGACGCACACCACGTTCAGGGTGCCCCGCAGACGGTTGACGATCAGGGTGTTCAGAGCCTCGCCCTCAACGTCCTCAGCAATGATGACCAGCTTCTTGCCGGACTGGACCAACTGCTCCAGAATGGGCAGAATGTCGGAGATGACGGAGATCTTCTTATCGGTGATGAGGATATAGGCGTCGTCAATGACGGCCTCCATCTTCTCGGTATCGGTGACCATATAGGGGGTGATATAGCCCCGGTCGAACTGCATGCCTTCCACGACCTCGCTGTAGGTCTCGGCGGTCTTGGACTCCTCAATGGTGATGACACCGTCGGCGGAAACCTTCTCCATGGCGTCGGCGATCAGCTTGCCGATCTCCTCGTCACCGCTGGAAACAGCGCCGACACGGGCGATATCGTTGGAGCCGTCCACCTTCTTGGCCTGCTTCTTGACCTCGGCCACAGCGGCTTCCACAGCCTTGGCCATGCCCTTCTTCACCACGATGGGGTTGGCGCCTGCGGCCAGGTTCTTCAGACCCTCGTGGATCATGGCCTGGGCCAGCAGGGTGGCGGTGGTGGTGCCGTCACCGGCAACATCGTTGGTCTTGGTGGAAACTTCCTTCACCAGCTGAGCGCCCATGTTCTCGAAGGGATCGGGCAGCTCCACTTCCTTGGCGATGCTGACGCCGTCGTTGGTGATGAGGGGTGCGCCGTACTTCTTATCCAGAACCACGTTGCGGCCCTTGGGGCCCAGGGTGATCTTAACGGTATCGGCCAGCTGGTCAACGCCGGCCTGCAGAGCCTTGCGGGCTTCATCGCCGCGCATAATGAGCTTAGACATAATTCATACCTCCAATAATTGAGAGCAGATGCTTACAAATTTTAATCCATTTTTGTCAGGACACATGCCCCACCGTTCCTTCGTCCCCCTTCCGGCGCAAACCAGCAAAGCGTTTGTGCCGGAAAAACGAGGAGCAGCGGAACGAGCGAGCTTGGGCCGCAAGGCCAAAGCGAGGGATGTGCAGCTTGTGACGAGTTACTCTACAATGGCCAGGATATCGCCCTGACGGACCACCACGTACTCCACGTCCTCCAGGGTCACCTTGGTGCCGGCATACTGGCTGGTGATGACCTTGTCGCCGGGCTTCACGGTCATGGTGACTTCCTTGCCGTCCACCATGCCGCCGGGGCCCACGGAAATGACTTCGGCCACAGAGGGCTTTTCCTTGGCGGAGCCGGTGAGGATGATGCCGCCCTTGGTGGTCTCCTCAGTCTCCACCATCTTCAGAATCACACGATCAGACAACGGGGTAAGTTTCATGCTGGATTCCTCCTTATATATTTTTCATGATAAACAAATTTCAGCGTTAGCACTCAACTCTTCCGAGTGCTAACGCTGTTATCATAGTACACTTCTCCCGGTTTGTAAAGGGGGAATTTGTAAATAAGCTATGAAGTTTTCATTTGACCCCTGCGCCGTAGTTGGGATCGCAGCCCCGGGGACCGAAGAAATTCAGCTTCTTGTCGGAAAGGGTCAGATGTACGTCCTGGCTGTGGATGGATTCCCCGTCCAGGCAGGTGACGATGTCGCTTTCCGACTGGATGCGGACGTGCCGGGCCGTCACCACCCGGATCAGCTCCGGCGGCAGAGAGCGGTAGCGGCCATCGGAATAGGCACCGAACAATCCAGCGAATTTCAGGCGGCTGATGTTTTTCACCAGAACGGTGTTTAGAATCCCGTCGTCCATTCGGGCCTCCGGCACCGGGGTAGAGCCGCCGCCGTAGTACCGGCCGTTGCACATGGATACAAGGGCGAAGTCGTCTTCGATCACCTCATCGTCCAGCGTCACGGTCCAGTGCCGGCCGATGCCACGGAAGAGGAAATTCACCGCCACGGCGGCCAGATAGCTGCCCCGGCCGCTGAGAAAGGGGGAATCCCCCAGCTCATGGACGCTTTCCGCCACCCGGGCGTCAATGCCGCTGCACGCGATGGTGAGACACAGGCGGCCATTGCAGTCGATAAGGTCCAGCGGCAGGACATCGCCGTCCCAGAGGTTTTCTGCGTCGGAAAATTTGGCGGCGTCGGGGCCGAAATTTTTCAGAAAGTCGTTGCCGGTGCCGGTGGGAATGCAGGTCATGGCGGCGTTGGGGTATCCGGCGATGCCGTTGGCCGCCTCGCTGACGGTGCCGTCCCCGCCGCAGGCGTAGATACGGACCGCTTCGCCGGACTCCGCCAGACGGCGGGCCATTTCCTCCGCCCCGCCGGGGCGCTGGGTCAGCAGGCACTGGCAGTCCAGGCTGTGCTGCTGCCGCAGGCGGTCCGCCATCTCATAGATGCGGCCGGTTTGGTCCTTTTTCCCGGCGTGGGGATTGATGATGAAAATATGACGCATGAAAAGGCCCCTTTCCGGCAAAGATCCATTACGCTTTGTAATATACAGGCGAAATGATACGAATTGTAACGAAAAATGGCGCGGCGGCCGGGTCATCTGCCATACATGAACACATCGCATTTGATCATGCCGTTGTAGAGCTTCCGCTTTTTGTCGGCGGTCCGGCCGAAGCACCGCTCAAACTCCGTGTGGGAACTGAGCACCAGCACCCGCCACTTGGGGGGCAGGTCCCGGAGGGCTGCGCCGAATACCCGGTACAGCTCCTCGGCTTCCTTCTTTTCCAGCAGGCGTTCGCCGTAGGGCGGGTTGGTCACCAGCTGGCCGTATTCGCTGTCCCGGTGGAATTTTCCAGCGTCCGCCACTTCAAAACGGATGCAGTCCTCCACGCCTGCCAGCTCCGCGTTGTGCTTTGCCAGCTCCACGGCGGCGGGATCGATATCGCCGCCCCAGATGTCATAATGGCCGTGGAACTCCTTGTCCATGGCCTCGTCTCCGGCTTCCAGCCACAGCTTGGAGTCCATGTTTTTCCACCGCTGGGCGGCGAAGCTGCGGTCCAGGCCGGGGGCCCGGTTTTTGGCGATGAGGGCTGCCTCAATGGGAATGGTGCCGCTGCCGCAGAAGGGATCGCAGAAGGGGTCCTTGCCCCGGTAGCGGGAGAGGGTCACCAGAGCCGCTGCCAGGGTCTCCCGCAGAGGGGCGCCCATGTTCTGGGCCCGGTAGCCCCGCTTGTACAGCCCCTCGCCGGAGGTATCCAGATACAGCGTGGCCACATCCTTGATGATGGAGAACTGGATCTGATACCGGCTGCCGGATTCCGGCAGGGTCTCCAGACCGTATTTCTCCCCCAGCCGCTTGGCGGAGGCCTTTTTCACAATGGCCTGACAGGCGGGAACGGAATGAAGCTGGGAGTTCAGGGAGTAGCCCTTCACCGGGAACTCGCCGTCCCGGGGGATGTAATCCTCCCAGGGCAGGGCATAGACCCCCTGGAACAGGGCCTCAAAGTCCCGGGCGGGGAAGGAACCCAGCTCCATCAGCACCCGGGCACCGCAGCGGAGGTTGATATTCAGCCGGGCGATGTCCGCCAGGGTGCCGTCGCAGTGCACCCGGCCGTTTTCCGCCCGGACGTTTTTCAGGTTCAGGCGGCGCATCTCGTCCGCCACAAGGCTTTCCAATCCAAACAGGCAGGGAACCGTCAATGTCATGGTCCGTGCCTCCTTTCAAGCTATAAATATATAATGATATAGTATAACAGACTGCCGGAAAAACCGCAACCGGAGGATTCCGGCTGAAAATGGAAGTGGCTTTTTCTCCGGCGGCGTGCTATACTGCAAAAAAGACCTGTGATAAAGGAGCGGTGTATGATGATGACCTGGATTTGGCTGGGAGCAGTCGTTGTGTTTGGCGCCCTGGAGGCGGCCACTGCCGGACTGGTATCCATCTGGTTCGTGTGCGGCGCCGTGGCGGCGCTGCTGAGTACGTTCCTGGGAGCGGCCCTGTGGCTCCAGACGGCGCTGTTTCTGGTGGTTTCCGCCGTGACTTTGGCCGCCACCCGGCCCCTGGTGCGGAAGATGAGCGCCAAGGCGGTGCCCACCAACCTGGACCGGGCCATCGGCTCCCACGCCCGGGTGACGGAGGACATCGACAACGAGGCCGGCACCGGCGCGGTGTATGTAGACGGCAAGACCTGGACCGCCCGCAGCAGCGACGGCTCCGTCATCCCCATCGGAACGAAGGTGACGGTAGAGCGGATGGAAGGCGTGAAGCTGTTCGTCACGCCGGAGCGGACGCCCTGCGGCACAAAATGAAGAAACAGGCATGAAAAAAGGACGTCCGGTCGGACGTCCTTTCATTTGGCCTGTTAACCGATCTTGTTCAGCTTCAGGGTCATGGCGCTCTTGCGATGAGCGGCCGTGTTCTTGTGCAGAACGCCCTTAGCGACAGCCTGATCGACCTTCTTGACCGCGACCTTGTAAGCGCCATCGGCCTCGGTGCGATTGCCTTCAGCGGCAGCCGCCTCGAACTTCTTGATGGCAGTCTTCAGATCGGACTTTGTAGCCTTGTTGCGCGCGTTGCGAACCTCACCGATGAGGACACGCTTCTTGGCAGACTTGATATTCGGCAAACCAAACACCTCCTCCTGGCATTTCTTGACGCGGCTTCAGATTTTTCCACCGTGCAGAATGATATTTTAGCAGAGAAGTTTCAAAAAAGCAAGCCTTTTTTTGATTTTTCTATAATTTTTTGCATAGAGCGAATATCTTTGTAAAAGCTAGATCCGATACCACTAGATTTTGTGTCAGGGGGACAAAAAATGTTTGCAAAACGAACGGACCTGGCCCTGGAAGCCCGGGAGCTGTGGCAGGAATCCGCCGGACGGACCACGAAGCTGCCGGGGGTAAAGGCCGGGGAGAAAAAATGCCAGGGCTATCCCCTCACCCGGGTGGACATTCTGGACCGCCGGGGAGAAGAGGCCCTGGGCAAGCCGGCGGGCAGCTACCGGACATTGGATCTCACCGCCTTCTGGCAGCGGGGTGAGGACTTTTTCGAGCGGGCCGTCCGGGCCGTGGGCCAGCAGCTGCGGGAGCTGATCCCGGAGAGCGGCCCGGTGCTGGTGGCGGTGCTGGGGAACGCCGCCATGACGCCGGACGCCATCGGCCCCTTGGCGGCGGAGCATGTTCTGGTGACACGGCACCTGATTGCCGCCCAGCCGGTGCATTTTTCCGGTTTCCGGCCGGTGGCGGTGCTGCGGACCGGCGTGTTGGGCACCACCGGGGTGGAGTCCGCCGAGGCGGTGCGGGGGCTGGCGGAGCAGGTGGAGCCGTCTCTCATTATCGCGGTGGACGCCCTGGCCTCCCGCCGGATGGGCCGGGTGTGCACCGCCGTGCAGCTCAGCGACAGCGGCATCATCCCCGGCAGCGGCGTGGGGAACCACCGGGCGGCGTTGAACCGGGAGACCCTGGGGGTGCCGGTCATCGCCGTGGGGGTGCCCACGGTGGTGGACGCCGCCACCCTGGCGGCGGACCTGCTGGAGGAATCCGGCATGGGGGACGTGGACCCGGAAAGGCTGCATCAGGGCTCCGGAACCTTTATGGTGACGCCCCGGGACATCGACCAGCAGGTGCGGGACCTGGGCAAGGTCATCGGCTACGGCATCAACTGGGCCTTGCAGGACCTGGAGATCGAGGAGATCAATGCCCTGCTGTCATAGCGGAACGGCCGATAAAGTAGGAAAAATCCCGTAACGGTAAGGAAGAGTGTGTGCGGGAAACCCAAGAAGGGTGTCCTGTACCGTTAAAATCAAAAGTTTTCAGAACTTTTTAAGTTCCGAAAACTTGCTTAGCGGGGAGAAAAGACCTTTTCGACACGCTAAACCGCCGGGAGAATTTCTCCCGGCGGTTTTTATCAGGTTTTGGCGTTGATCTTCTGGCCGCACTTGGGGCAGGTGATGACGATCTTCCCCTTCCCTACCGGCACCCGGCACACGGCGCCGCATTTACAGGTGAAGTACTTGTGGTCCTTGTCCGCCCGGCGGGCCTTGGCCCCGGCGGCATTGCTCTTTGCCTTCCAGAACCAGTTCAGGAACTTCTGATTTTCCTCCCGCCGCTTGGGCAGGTTCTTGGAGAACATCCGGAACAGGATGTACATCATCAGCACCCACAGCAGCACCTCGCATATCACAAGGGGCGCCCGGAGCCGCAGAAGATTGAACACGATCTCAGCCACCAGAACACCGATATACCCCCGCAGCAGGATCTGGTTCATCTGATCCACGCCGTTCCGCCCGTACATAAACCGCGCCACCGCACATCTGAATTTATAGAACATACGTCTGTTGCCTCTTTCCATCGGCGCTGAGGGAGCGCCGTATCTCTTTACCCCTGCATTTTACCGGAAAGGTCAGGGAAAGGCAACGCTTTGGGGGCGAAGTTTACAAAAAAGTAATTTCTTTCAGAAATTAACGTGCTACAATAGCATAGATATTAAAATACACAAAGGAAGTGTTTTGTACATGGCGAAGAAACAATTCAAGGCGGAGTCCAAGCGCTTGCTGGACCTGATGATCAACTCCATTTACACCCATAAGGAGATCTTTCTCCGGGAGATCATCTCCAACGCCAGCGACGCCTGCGACAAGCTGTGCTACCAGGCCCTGACGGACGACAGCGTGAAGCTGACCCGGAAGGACTTCAAGATCGAACTGAGCGTGGACAAGGACGCCCGGACCATCACCGTGGCGGACAACGGCATCGGCATGGACAAGGAGGACCTGGAGAACAACCTGGGCGTCATCGCCTCCTCCGGCTCCTACAAGTTCAAGCAGGAGGTGGGAGACGACGCCAAGGACACCGATGTCATCGGCCAGTTCGGCGTGGGCTTCTACTCCGCCTTCATGGTCTGCGACCAGGTGACGGTCCGCACCCGGAAGTTCGGCAGCGACACCGCCTATCAGTGGCAGTCCTCCGGGGCCGACGGCTACACCATCACCGAATGCGATAAGGACACGGCGGGCACCGAGGTCATCATGCACCTGAAGGACGACACCGAGGACGAGCACTACAGTGAGTTCATGGACGAGTGGAAGCTGAAGGAGCTGGTGACCAAGTATTCCGACTACATCCGCTTCCCCATCCGCATGGCCGTTACCAAGACCCGGAAAAAGGAGGGCAGCCCCGACGACAAGCCGGAGTACGAGTCCTATTCCGAGGTGGAGACCCTGAACTCCATGGTGCCTATCTGGCAGCGGAAGAAGTCCAGTGTGAAGCCGGAGGAGTACAACAAGTTCTACCGGGATAAGTTCCACGAGTACATGGACCCCCAGAGGGTCATTACCGTGTCCGCCGAGGGCGCCGTGACCTACAAGGCCCTGCTGTTCATCCCCGGCGAGACCCCCTTCAACTACTATACCAAGGAGTATGAAAAGGGCTTGCAGCTTTATTCCAGCGGCGTCCTCATCATGGACAAGTGTGCTGACCTGCTGCCGGAGCATTTCCGGTTCGTCCGGGGCGTGGTGGACTCTCCCGACCTGAGCCTGAACATCTCCCGGGAGCTTTTGCAGCATGACCGGCAGCTGAAGGTCATTGCTACCAATCTGGAAAAGAAGATCAAGAGCGAGCTTGCCAAGATGCTGAAGGACGAGCGGGAGGCCTATGAGACCTTCTGGAAGAACTTTGGCCGCCAGATCAAATACGGTGTTACTGCCGACTACGGCGCCCACAAGGAGCTTTTGCAGGACCTGATGCTGTTCTATTCCTCCACAGAGAAGAAGCTGGTGACCCTGGATGAGTATGTCTCCCGGATGAAGGAGGATCAGAAGGTCATCTACTACGCCGCCGGCGAGACGGTGGACAAGATCGATAAGCTGCCCCAGCTGGAAGCCCTGAAGGACCAGGGGGTGGAGATCTTGTACTTCACGGAGGAGGTGGACGAGTTCGCCGCCCAGATCCTCCACACCTACAAGGACAAGGAGTTCCGCTCCGCCATGGACGGCGCGGCGGAGGAATCCGCCCAGGAGAAGGCCAAGGAGGCTGCCGACGCCCACAAGGATGTGTTCTCCTTTGTGAAGAAGACCTTGGGCGACGCCGTCAGCGAGGTGAAGCCCGCCGTCCGGCTGAAGTCCCATCCCGTGTGCCTCACCGCCGGGGAAGGCCTCAGCTTTGAGATGGAAAAGTATTTCCAGATGATGCAGCCGGAAAGCGGCATCAAGGCCCAGCGGATCCTGGAATTGAACACGGAGCATCCCGTGTTCGCCGCCCTGGAGGCCGCCGTCACCGCCGACCCGGAGAAGGCCAAGAAGTACGCCAAGCTGCTGTATGACCAGGCGCTGCTGATCGCGGGCCTGCCTCTGGACGATCCCTCCGGCTACACGGACCTGGTGTGCGAGCTGATGAAGTGACCGGTCCCGGCACATATTATAAAATACCGAAGCGGCGGCCGTTTCCTTCCGGAAACAGCCGCCGCTTTTTGCATAAAACCCGGCCTGCACAAAACTGCGCAGGCCGGGTTGTTTGGTTTTGTCTGGTGCATCAGCCCCACAGGGCGGACAGCACAGGGATGATCTGCTTTTTCCGGCTCATGACCTTCGGCAGGAACACCGGGTTCTTTTCGCCGGTGATATTGAAGGCCTGACGGATGGTGTCCTCATCTCCCACATACAGGAGGTAGGAGCCCTCCTTCAGCACGTCGGTGATCATCAGCAGCACGGCATCCAGACCATAATCGTGGCGGATGGTCTGCATGCAGGCGAGGAATTCCTCTTTCCGCTCCGTGAGCTGTTCGGCGTCCATGCAGGTGACCTGACTGACAGCCAGGTTGTGGCCCGCAATGTGGAACTCCTTATAGTCAGTCCCAATGATGGCCTCGGCGCTCTTGTCATCGCTGACCGCGGCGCAGAATACGGTCTTCCCCAGGTCCTCCAGGGGAACGTTGGCAATACGGGCCATGCGGTTGGCAATATCAATGTCCCGCTGGGTGCAGGTGGGGGACTTGAACATGACGGTGTCGGACAGGATGGCGGCGGCCATCAGACCCGCCATCTTGGCGGTAGGCATCAGGCCCTTTTCCTGGTACATGTCCGCCACGATGGTGGCGGAGCAGCCCACGGGTTCGTTGCGGACGTAGATGGGATTCTTGGTTTCAATATCCGCCAGCCGGTGATGGTCCACGATCTCCAGGATCTCCGCCTGGTCCAGGCCGGGAACGGACTGGGCCTTTTCGTTATGGTCCACCAGGATCACCTGCTTGCGCCGGGGACGCAGCAGATGATACCGGGACAGCGTACCGACTACATGCTCATTCTCATCCAGAATGGGGTAGGCCCGGAACCGGCTTTCCAGCACGGTGTTGCGGACATCGTCGATGTAGTCGTCCAGGTGGAAGCACACCAGGTCATGGCTGTTGCAGATGCGTTCAATAGGCAGGGCGTGGCAGATGAGATGTACCGCCCGGTAGGCGTCGTAGGGGGTGGAGATGATGCAGGTGTCGGTGTCCATGTCCAGAAGCTCCTGGTCCACCTCTGCCTGGCAGACGATGACGCAGGTGACGTGGAGCTCAATGGCTCGGCGGATCATGTCCGGCTGGTTGCCGCAGACCACGATACTGTCCGGCGAGGAGAACAGCAGGTTCTCCCGCCCAGCGGGCAGGGCGATGGTCACCTCACCGGAGACCTCGTCCCGGAGCTGGCCGCCCTCGTTAAGGATACGGGCCTCCAGAACAGACAGCAGGTTATATACGGGGACATGCTCCACCAGGGAGTTGCGGACGGCCAGCATATCGTAGTTGGCCACGTCTCCGGCGGAGAGCATGCCGTACAGGGTGCCGTCCTCATTGGCCACCGGGAGCACGGAAATGCGGTCCGCCTGCATGGTCTGCCAGGCCCGGCTGATGGTGGCGGCGGCGGACAGGGTGGGCGGCGTATCGAAGTCCAGGTCTCGGACCTGGGTGCGGACGTTGTTGATGAGCTCCGGCGGCTGGGCACCGAACCGGTCCAGCACTGCCTGGGTCTCGTCACTGATCTGCCCCAGCCGGGCGGCGCAGTACTGCCGCTGCCCCAGGGCGTTTTTCAGCGATGCATAGGCCATGGCGGACACAATGGAGTCCGTATCCGGGTTGCGGTGGCCGGTAATATATACCTTATCCATGTTACACGTACCTTTCTGATGGTAAAATTCCGTTTATGATGATACGATGGACAGCCTTCCTTTGTCAACGGCACCTTTAGCCAAATAGGACGCGGAAGTAATCGTTTCCGCGTCCCATTTTCACAAATATTAAAGAATAATAAGCTCTTTGGGAGCCAGGGTGATGTCCCGGCAGCCATCCTCTGTCAGGATGATGACGTCCTCAATGCGCACGCCCAGCTTCCCCGGCAGGTAGATGCCCGGCTCCGCACTGACCACGGTGCCCACCGGCAGGGGCTGGTCGTTGGAGGGGGTGGCGTTGGGATTTTCGTGGATCTCCACGCCTACGCTGTGGCCGAAGCTGTGGCCGAAATAGGGGCCGTATCCCGCCGCTTCAATGACGTTCCGGGCAGCGGCGTCCACATCGTGGCCGGTCATGCCGCCTTTGGCGGCGGCGATACCCGCCCGCTGGGCCTTCAGCACCGTTTCGTAAACCGTCCGCATTTCATCGGTGACATGCCCCACCGCCACGGTGCGGGTCATGTCGGAGCAGTAGCCGCTGAATTTGCAGCCGATGTCCATGGTGACGAACTCGCCCGCCTGGATCAGCTTCTCACTGGGGACGCCGTGGGGCAGGCTGCCGTTGGGGCCGGAGACCACAATGGGGTCAAAGGATTTATCCTCCGCGCCGTAGTGGAGCATGAGGTACAGGATCCGGGCGGCGATCTCCTTTTCGCTGACGCCGGGGCGGATCTCCTTCAAAATATCGTCAAAAGCCTGCTCCGTGATGCGCTGGGCCCGGATCATGCAGTCCAGCTCCTCCGGGTCCTTCACCGCCCGGAGGTCCCACAGAAGCTCCGTGGCAGGCACCAGCTCACAGTGGAGCTTTTCGGCGTAGCGCCGGTAAGCGGCGGCGGTGAGGTATTCATCCTCATAGCCCATGCGGGAGATGTGCTCGATTTCAATGACCTCGTTGATGAGGGCGGAGTAGGGGTGTTCCCGGTTGGCCTCCCGGATCTGGGCGTCCTGCACATGGCGGCCGGCGGCCTCGGTATAGCGGCTGTCGGTGAAATAGTAATTGCGGTTCCGGGTCACCAGGGCGATGCCGTCGGTGCCGGAGGAGTGAAAGCCGGAGGCATAGAAGCGGTTGGCCTCGCAGGTCAGCAGCACGGCGTCCAGCTGATGGGCCTCCAGGGCTGCGGCGATCTTCTTGAAATGGTTCATAAAATTCCTCTTTTCCTGTTTGATGGGCAGAGGGCGGGAAAGCGTCCCCCTGTGGCTGGTAGTGTAGCAGAAAAGGCGGAAGCTGTCAAAGTGTTTCGATTTCCGGGGATTTTTTTTCGCGTTTTGTCAAAAATCACAGTTGACTTTAGCTATTTAAAGCTGTATGCTGATACCATCACAAAGCCAAGTGCGGCGGAAAGGAGTCCAACATGCGTTACGGAATGTTTACCTACTATTACCGCTACGCACGCTCTTTTGCGGGCTTCTTTTATAACGCGGAAAAGGAACAGACGTCCTGTCAGGCATAAGGCTTTCACCCGTTAAATGCGAGGGGGCTCTGTTCCGCGGACAGAGCCCCTTTGTTTTTAGCAAACCACTTTGCTGCTCCGTTTGGATACGGATATTAAAGGAGAAGATGATTATGAAAAAGAAACTGCTTGCGCTTGTCCTGGCTGCGGCCATGACACTGTCTCTGGCTGCCTGCGGCGGTTCCAAGACCGAGACCCCCGCTGACAACTCCGGCGATACCGCCGCTGACACCGAGACCCCCGCTGAGGGTGCATCCTACACCGTGGGCATCTGCCAGTTGGTGCAGCATCCTGCACTGGACGCCGCTACCCAGGGCTTTATGGACGCTCTGAACGAGGCGCTCCCCGGCCAGGTGAAGTTTGAGAACAACAACGCCTCCGGCGACGCCACCAACTGCGCCACCATCGTCAACGGCTTCGTTTCCGAGGGCGTGGACCTGATCATGGCCAACGCCACCGCTGCCCTGACCGCCGCCGCTTCCGCGACTGCCGACATTCCCATTCTGGGTACCTCCATCACCGCTTACGGCGTGGCCCTGGATCTTGACGATTTCGACGGCACCGTGGGCGGCAACATCTCCGGTACCTCCGACCTGGCCGACCTGAGCAAGCAGGCCGACATGATCACCGAGTGGTTCCCCGAGGCCCAGAAGGTTGCCCTGCTGTTCTGCTCCGCCGAGCCCAACTCCAGCTACCAGGTCCAGGAAGTGGCTACCTGCCTAGCCAACAAGGGCATTGAGACCCAGGAGTTCGCATTCACCGACTCCAACGACGTTGCTTCCGTGACCCAGTCCGCCGCTGATTACGCCGACGTTGTCTACATCCCCACCGATAACACCGCCGCTTCCAACACCGAGGCCATCGCCAACATCCTGGTGCCCGCCGGTGTGCCCGCCATCGCAGGCGAGGAGGGCATCTGCTCCGGCTGCGGCGTGGCCACCCTGTCCATCAGCTACTATGACCTGGGCGTGACCACCGGCAAGATGGCCGCCAAGATCCTCACCGGCGAGGCTGACATCTCCACCATGCCCATCGAGTACACTGACGCTACTCCCAAGTACAACCCCACCATCTGCGAGGCACTGAACATCACCCCGCTGGACGGCTACACCGCCATCGAGGGCTGATTCCGGCCCCAGGCAACAATTTCACAGGAAAAATCAGGCAGGAGGGGGTGACCCCTCCTCTTGCCGCGAACAAGGAGAATCGGTATGAGCTTTCTATCCTCCCTTCTCAACGCACTGCCGGGCGCGGTGGCCCAGGGCCTGATCTGGGGCCTGATGGCCATTGGCGTCTACATCACGTTCCGGATCCTGGACGTGGCTGACCTGACCGTGGATGGCTCGCTGGCCACCGGCGGCGCCGCGGCGGTCATGCTGATCCGGGCGGGCGTCAACCCCTGGCTGGCCTTGCTGTGTTCCTTCCTGGCCGGCATGGCGGCAGGCTTTGTCACCGGCCTGTTCCACACAAAATGCGGCATCCCCGCCATTCTGGCCGGTATTCTGACCCAGCTGTCCCTGTATTCCATCAACCTGCGGATCATGGGCAGCAAGGCCAATCAGGCCGTGGGCGTGGATAAATACGACCTGCTGGTGTCCCAGCGGTATGTGCGGACCGTGAGCCTGGACAATCCCCTGCCCCTGCTGGTGGTGTTCACGGTGGTGCTCATCGCCGTTTTGTACTGGTTCTTCGGCACGGAAAAGGGCTGCTCCCTCCGTGCTACCGGCGCCAACCCCAACATGGCCCGGGCCCAGGGCATCAACACCAACGCCAACGTGGTGCTGGGTCTCATGGTGTCCAACGGCCTGGTGGCCCTTTCCGGCGGCCTGCTGGCCCAGTTCCAGGGCTCCTCTGATATCAACATGGGCCGGGGCGCCATCGTCATCGGCCTGGCCGCCGTCATCATCGGCGAGGTGGCCTTCGGCAAGCTGTTCACCAACTTTGCCCTGAAGCTGCTGGCGGTGTCCATCGGCGCTGTGATCTACTACATCGTGCTGCAGATCGTTCTGCAGCTGGGCCTGAACACCAACGACCTGAAGCTGGTGTCCGCCCTGATCGTGGCTGTGTTCCTGGCCATCCCCTACTGGAAGAGCCACATCCACACCAAGAAGGGAGGCGCTGTCCATGCTTGAGCTGAAGGATATCTGCAAGACCTTTAATCCCAACACCATCAATGCCAAGGTGGCCCTGAACCACCTGAACCTGACCCTCAACGACGGCGACTTTGTCACCGTCATCGGCGGCAACGGCGCAGGCAAGTCCACCATGCTCAACGCCATCGCCGGTGTGTTTCAGGTGGACTCCGGCTCCATCACCATTGACGGGCAGGACGTTACCAAGCTGCCGGAGCACAAGCGGGCGGCGTTCCTGGGCCGCGTGTTCCAGGACCCCATGATGGGCACGGCGCCCACCATGCAGATCGAGGAAAACCTGGCTCTGGCAGCCCGCCGCGGCCAGCCTCGTGGCCTGAAATGGGGCATTACTCCGGCGGAGCGGGCAGATTACAAGGAGCTGCTGCGGAAGCTGGACCTGGGCCTGGAGGACCGTCTTACCGCTAAGGTGGGCCTTCTCTCCGGCGGCCAGCGTCAGGCGCTGACGCTGCTGATGGCCTCTTTGAAGAAGCCCAAGCTGCTGCTGCTGGACGAGCACACCGCCGCCCTGGACCCCAAGACTGCCGCCAAGGTGCTGGAGCTGTCCGACCAGATCGTGCAGGAGAACAACTTGACCACCCTGATGATCACCCACAACATGAAGGACGCCATTGCCCACGGCAACCGGCTCATCATGATGGATGCCGGCCACGTGGTGGTGGACATCTCCGGCGAGGACAAGAAGAAGCTGACGGTCCCCGACCTGCTGGCCCTGTTCAGCCACGCCAGCGGCTCCGACGAGGCCAACGACAAAATGCTTCTCTCCTGAAAAGCTGTATCGAAACTGCCCCGGAAGGCCAACGCCTTCCGGGGCAGTTTTTTGTGCGAAAAAATCCGCCCCTCCGGAAACGGAGGGGCGGATCTGCTTATTGGGCGCTGGAAGTCATGACCGCATTGGCGGACTTGACGGTGCGGCGCAGGAAAATGACGCTGAGGGTGAAGGACATGACCTCCGCAATGGGGAAGGCCCACCACACCAGTTCCAATTGCCCCGTCCGGGACAGCAGCCACGCCACCGGCAGCAGCACCACCAGCTGGCGGCACACGGAGACGATGAGGCTGTAGATGGGGTTGCCAATGGCCTGGAACACAGAGCCTGCAATGATGCAGAAACCGGCCAGCAGGAAGGAGAAGCTGATGATCCGAAGAGCGGGATCGCCGATGGCCAGCATGGTCTCCGATGCGTCGAACAGGCCCAGCAGCGTGGAGGGGAACAGCTGGAAAATGGCAAAGCCAAGGACCATGATGACCATGGCGGTGATGGTGGAGAGCCGCACAGTCTTCCACACCCGCTGGGGTCGGGCAGCGCCGTAGTTATAGGAGATAATGGGCACCATGCCGTTGTTCAGACCGAAAATAGGCATGAATACGAAGCTCTGAATCTTGAAATACGCGCCGAACACGGCAGTGGCGGTGGGGGTGAACACGAAGAGGATCTTGTTCATGCCGAAGGTCATGACGGAGCTGATGGACTGCATGATGATGGAGGGCACACCCACCCGGTAGATCTCCTTGGCCACGATGGG
Source organism: uncultured Oscillibacter sp. (assembly GCA_900550685.1). GTDB lineage: Bacteria > Bacillota > Clostridia > Oscillospirales > Oscillospiraceae > Oscillibacter. The sequence continues at coordinate 18,885 of URTS01000010.1, forward strand.
GTCCCAGCGGATGTTCTCCCGGCGGATGTGAATGTCGTGGTTGCACTTGATATTCACGATTAGGCCCACGATCGCCGCCACGATCTGTCCAACAACGGTGGCCACAGCAGCGCCGGCCACCCCCATCCGGGGTGCGCCGCACAGTCCAAAGATCAGAATGGGGTCCATGACGATGTTGATGATGGCGCCCAACAGCTGGGTGCACATGGCCAGACTGGTACGGCCGGTGGATTGCAGCAGCCGCTCAAAGCAGAACTGGCTGAAAATACCTACGGAAAGGCCTAAGCAGATCCGGGTGTACTGCACGCCGTATTCCACGATCTCCGGCACCTCCTTGGCCTGGGCCAGGAAGAAGGGCCGGGAGAGGAACAGGCCGATGAAGGCAAAGACAAGATAGCTGCAAATGGGCAGCAGGAAGATACCCACGCCGGCAGCCCGGTCCGCCATCTCCTGCTTCTTCTCGCCCAGAGAGCGGGAGAGCAGGGCGTTGATGCCCACGGCGGTGCCGGCGCCCACGGCGATCATCAGGCTCTGAAGAGGGAAGGCCAGGCCCACGGCGTTGAAGGCGTTCTCGCTGAGCCGGGAGACGAACACGCTGTCCACGATGTTGTACAGCGCCTGCACCAGCATGGAGATCATCATGGGCACCGCCATGCCGGCCAGCAGTCTGCCCACCGGCAGAACGCCCATTTTGTTTTCCTGGGGAGCCGCGCCTGCGGCGTTTTCTTTACTCATATTGGGGATAAATTCCTTTCTGATTGTATTTTTCAGAAAAAGGACGCGGCTGCAAGCCGCGCCTTTTTGGCATTTACTTTTTCAGTTCACCGGTGGCCAGCTGGGTGAGGTAGGCATTGAGGAAGCCGTCCAGGTCGCCGTCCATGACGTTGTCGATCTGACTGGTTTCGTAGCCGGTGCGGGTGTCCTTTACCAGCTGGTAGGGCATGAACACGTAGGAGCGGATCTGGCTGCCCCACTCGATCTTCATCTGCACGCCCTTGATGTCGGAAATTTTCTCCGCATGCTGCTGAATCTTCAGCTCAATCAACTTGGCACGCAGCTGCTTCATACAGTTGTCCTTGTTCTGGAACTGGGAACGCTCCTGCTGAGAGGCTACCACGATGCCGGTGGGCTTGTGGATCAGGCGGACGGCGGAGGAGGTCTTGTTGATGTGCTGGCCGCCTGCGCCGGAGGAGCGGTAGACCTGCATCTCAATGTCCTCGGGCCGGATCTCCACTTCTTCGTCGTCCGGCAGCTCCGGCATGACCTCCACGGCGGCAAAGCTGGTCTGGCGGCGGGCGTTGGCATCAAAGGGGGAGACGCGGACCAGCCGGTGGACGCCGTGCTCGCTTTTCAGCAGGCCGTAGGCGTTTTCGCCCTCGATGGAAATAACGGCGGATTTGATGCCCGCCTCGTCGCATTCTTCATAGTCCAGGGTCTTCCAGGCAAAGCCGTGGCGCTCCGCCCAGCGGGTGTACATACGGTAGAGCATCTGGCACCAGTCCTGGGCCTCGGTGCCGCCGGCGCCGGAATGAAGCTGAAGGATCACGTTGTTGGCGTCGTACTCCCCGGAGAGGAGGGTGGTCATCCGGATCTCCTCAATGCTGGATTCCAGGATGTCGAACTCGGCTTTCAGTTCCTCCAGAATTTCGGGGTCCTCCGCCTCCTGGCCCATTTCGCACAGGGCGGTCAGGTCCTCCCAGGTGCTCATGAGCTTCTTGAAGCGGTGGAGCTTGTTCTGCAGCTGTTTGAGGCGGGTCTGCACCTTCTGAGAGCGCTCCAGGTCGTTCCAGAAGCCGTCCTGGGTGGTCTCATCCTCCAGCCGGGCAGCCTCCTGGGAAACGGCGTCGATGTCCAGGGCGTCTCCCAGCTTCTTCAGTTCCGGTTCCAGATCCCGCAGCTTCTGCTTATAAGCGTCATATTCGATCAAAGCCATATCAGTCTCTCCATTTTCCATGCGTATTACTTTAGCCATGATATTATATAGGAGTTCCCCGGATTTGTAAAGTAAAACCTGACGCCGGGACGTGAGAAGCCAATTCCTGGGCCGAAAGTTTCAGGACTTTACGCATAATTTACAAAATGATAACAATTTTGTTATTGTAAATGACGAAGACATCCGGTATACTACAAACAGAAAAAAGGAAAGGAGGCTTATACAGAATGATGAACAACTACATCATGGATGTGGACGATCTGATCTTCGACGGTCAGGAGCAGCGCCACAGTGAGCGGTAAGCTCAGGAAGGAACCACGCCGTTTGGGCGTGGATTTTTTTCGCCTTTTAGAAATCTGCGGAGAAGAAGCAAACGCAACCGTTTACGAATGCAGCACGGCAGGAAACGGATAAAATCCGGCGATTTCAAGTGCTTTTTGACATAAAACGAGCTTTTCCGGCACGATCTGCACAAAAAAGTTCGGCAATTTACAGGACGTGTTTTTCAGCACGCTGAAATAAAGACAAAAAATAAAGACCATGCCGAGAAAAAATTGGGTAAAACGTAAAAGTTGGTTAAAAAGTGCACACAGTTAGGCAAATTTGCTTGAAAAAATATGTGCTGATTGTTAAAATAATACAGCAATGATGCGAGATTCATTGTAAAGATTGTTAAGGAGTGGAAAAAATGGAAAACATCATTTGGGTCGCTCTGCTGTGTGCAGTTCTGGCTCTGCTGTTTGCCGCATGGAAGACCTCCGTCGTCTCCAAGGCTGACGCAGGTACGGAACGGATGAAGGAGATCGCGGGCAACATCAGCGACGGCGCCCGGGCATTTCTCTTCGCGGAGTACAAGATTCTGGTCATCTTTGTGGCTGTGCTGTTCGTGCTGATCGGCCTGTTCATCAGCTGGCTCACCGCCATTTGCTTCCTGGTGGGCGCTATGTTCTCCGTGGGCGCCGGTTATGTGGGCATGAACGTGGCTACCAAGGCCAACGTCCGCACCGCTGCCGCCGCCAAGTCCAGCGGCATGAACAAGGCACTGGGCATCGCCTTCTCCGGCGGCTCCGTTATGGGCATGTGCGTGGTGGGCCTGGGCCTGCTGGGCTGCGCCGCCATCTATGCCTTCACCAACAATGTGGAGATCCTCACCGGCTTCTCCCTGGGCGCTTCCTCCATCGCGCTGTTTGCCCGTGTGGGCGGCGGCATCTACACCAAGGCCGCCGACGTGGGCGCTGACCTGGTGGGCAAGGTGGAAGCCGGCATCCCCGAGGACGACCCCCGGAACCCCGCCGTTATCGCCGATAACGTGGGCGACAACGTGGGCGACGTGGCCGGCATGGGCGCCGACCTGTTCGAGTCCTATGTGGGAGCTCTGGTGTCTGCCCTGACTCTGGGCGTGGCCGTGACCGGCACCTTCAACGGCGCTGGTGCCCTGTTCCCCCTGATCCTGGCCGCCGTGGGCATCCTGGCCTCCATCGTGGGCTGCTTCTTTGTCCGGGGCGATGAGAATTCCAACCCCCACAAGGCTCTGAAGATGGGCTCCTATGTGGCCTCCGCCGTGGTGGTGGTCCTCTCCCTGATCCTCAGCAACGTGTTCTTTGCCAGCATGTCCCAGGCCATCGCCATCATCGCGGGCCTGATCGTGGGCCTGATCATCGGCATCGTCACCGAGATCTACACCTCCGGCGATTATAAGTCCGTGCAGAAGATCGCCCAGCAGTCCGAGACCGGCGCTGCCACCACCATCATCAGCGGCATTGCCGTGGGCATGATGTCCACCGCTGTGCCCATCCTGCTGATCTGCGTGGGCATCTTTGTCTCCTACACCGTGGCCGGCCTGTACGGCATCGCTCTGGCCGCCGTGGGCATGCTGTCCACCACTGGCATCACCGTGGCCGTGGACGCTTACGGTCCCATCGCCGATAACGCCGGCGGCATCGCCGAGATGAGCGGCCTGGATCCCCACGTCCGTGAGATCACCGATAAGCTGGACGCCGTGGGTAATACCACCGCTGCCATGGGCAAGGGCTTTGCCATCGGTTCCGCCGCTCTGACCGCCCTGGCTCTGTTCGTCAGCTATGCCCAGGCTGTGGGCATTGCCGACAGCGGTATCAACATCCTGGATTCCCGGGTCACCATCGGCCTGCTGATCGGCGGCATGCTGCCTTTCGTGTTCTCCGCTCTGACCATGGATTCCGTGTCCAAGGCTGCCTACAGCATGATCGAGGAAGTGCGCCGTCAGTTCCGCACCATCCCCGGCATCATGGAAGGCACTGCCAAGCCCGACTATAAGTCCTGCGTGGCCATTTCCACCACCTCCGCTCTGAAGGAGATGCTGGTTCCCGGCGTCATGGCCGTTCTGGCTCCCCTGGTGGTGGGCCTCCTGCTGGGTACCGGTGCTTTGGGCGGCATGCTGGCCGGCGCTCTGGTCACCGGCGTGCTGATGGCCATCTTCATGTCCAACGCCGGCGGCGCTTGGGATAACGCCAAGAAGTACATTGAGGACGGCAACCACGGCGGCAAGGGCAGCGAGGCCCATAAGGCCGCAGTGGTGGGCGACACCGTGGGCGATCCCTTCAAGGATACCTCCGGCCCCTCCATCAACATCCTCATCAAGCTGATGACTGTTGTGTCCCTGGTGTTCGCTTCCATCTTCTCCGCCAGCGGCCTGCTGTAATCACAGCCCGCATCGATATACGGATACAGGACCGGCTTCCGCCTTTGGTGGGAGCCGGTCTTTTTGTCAACCTGTTTTTTGGACAGATATGTCGCTGTCCTTGACACGGTAATCGTTTGCCGATATAATATGATATGAAAAAGCAAAGAACAATGGCAGTTTTTCAGTGAAACCGGTAAAATCAGGCAGAAAAGGAGATAGGATATGATCTATTCCACCGAAGTGCAGCATATGTGCCCCGTGGCCAAGGGTGCGTATCACGGTCCCGCCCCCATTCCTGAGGAGGGCAAATGGGTCCAGGCCAAGGAGATCAAGGACATCAGCGGTCTGACCCACGGTATTGGCTGGTGTGCCCCCCAGCAGGGCGCCTGCAAGCTGACGCTGAACGTGAAGGACGGCGTGATCGAGGAGGCCCTGGTGGAGACCATCGGCTGCTCCGGCATGACCCACTCTGCCGCCATGGCCAGCGAGATCCTCATCGGCAAGACCATTCTGGAGGCACTGAATACCGACCTGGTGTGCGACGCCATCAACACCGCCATGCGGGAGTTGTTTTTGCAGATCGTTTACGGCCGCAGCCAGACGGCCTTCTCCGAGGGCGGACTGCCTGTCGGCGCGTCCCTGGAGGACCTGGGCAAGGGCCTGCGTTCCCAGGTGGGCACCATGTTCGCCACCAAGGCCAAGGGCCCCCGCTATCTGGAAATGGCCGAGGGCTACTGCACCCGGGTAGCCCTGAATAAGGACGACGAGATCATCGGCTACGAGTTTGTGAACCTGGGCAAGATGATGGAGTCTGTCAAGAAGGGCGTGGACGCCAACGAGGCTCTGGAAAAGGCCAAGTCTCACTACGGTCAGTGGGACAGCGCCGCCAAGTACATCGACCCCCGTCAGGAATAAGAAAAGGAGGAATTGGAAATGTCCTTATTTGAGAGTTACGAAAGAAGAATCGACAAGATCAATTCCGTCCTGTCCCAGTACGGGATTGCCAGTGTGGAGGAGTGCCGGGAGATCTGCAAGGCCGCCGGTTTCGACCCCTATGAGATCGTCAAGGGCATTCAGCCCATTTGTTTTGAAAACGCTTGCTGGGCCTACTGTGTGGGCGCGGCCATCGCGCTGAAGAAGAATGTCCAGACCGCCGCTGAGGCTGCCGAGGCCATCGGCATCGGCCTCCAGTCCTTCTGCATCCCCGGCTCCGTGGCCGAGGACCGGAAGGTAGGCCTGGGCCACGGCAACCTGGGCGCCATGCTGCTGCGGGATGAGACGAAGTGCTTTGCCTTCCTGGCGGGCCACGAGTCCTTCGCTGCCGCCGAGGGCGCCATCGGCATCGTCCGCAACGCCAACAAGGCCCGCAAGGAGCCCCTGCGCGTCATCCTGAACGGTCTGGGCAAGGACGCTGCCATGATCATCAGCC
>URTS01000011.1 GCA_900550685.1 uncultured Oscillibacter sp.
GGATGTTTCCGGCCAGCTACAAGTACGTGACCACGGGGCCGCTGCTGCAACTGGCGAGCGAGGTCTACATGAACGCGCTCAAGGGAAACAGCATCTACGTCCACAAGGACATGAGCGAGCGGGACTACGAGCTGCGGCACCGCTATCTGGCGGCGGCCACGGCCAGCGCCGACGCGCTGCTGGGCGAGATCACCTTCTGCTATGAGTTGGTGGACGACGGCAACAACTTCTTCCGTAACAAGGAGGAGTACGAGCGGACGTTCCAGACCTGGACGACATTGGCGAACAATGCGCTGTCGCGCCTGCGGGGTGTGATGGACAGCGACAAACGCCGGTGGAATGGGTACATGAGAGACCGGAAAGCAAAAACACCATAAATCCCCGTAGGGCAAGTTCTGACGGCCACGCCTGCAACTGGTGGCTCCGCTCCGTGAATGCGAGCAACACGAACAACTTCTGCAATGTGAACACGGACGGGTCTGCGAACAACAACAACGCCTACAATTCGAATGGCTTCGCGCCGGGATTTAAGAACAACCTGGGGCCTGAACAAGTAGCGAACTGCGAAGCTGTGCCCCAAACCTTAAAGGAGAACTTGACCCTTGGAGACTGGCCCGCCATGCGCGGGCTTCATTCCTTAAATCACCACTCGATACGGAGGCCCGGACGCTTCTTGCATGGCCGGGGATTTACGGCGGCGTTGCCCCGGCTCCATGAGCAACCGTTATGCAGCTACTTCAAACCGCTGCGGCAGACGACGCAGGTGCGGGAGGTCATGCGACCCGCAAACCGCGCGCCAGACCGAACGCTGTACGGGTGGGATACTGCATTGGAGGCAACATGATTGAATAGCCAAGAGAGGCACGAGGCCAGATACCAGCGGCGAAAGGCCCGGCGCGAGCAGAGGGCGCGGGAGGCCGGTGGAGCGAGCTTCGAGGAGGTCATGTCATTCGGGAACATCTGCAAGGCCGGAAAGAGCTGCTGTGACGGAGCGCGGTGGAAGACCTCCACCATCAACTTCGAGACGAATCTGCTGGGCGAAGCACAGGCGACCTATGACACGCTGCACTACGGAAAGCGCGTGTTCAAGGGCTTCCACAGCTTTGCGACGGTGGAGCACGGGAAGGTGCGGAACATCGACGCGCTGCCCATCCAGGAGCGGGCCATCCAAAAATGCCTGTGCAAGAACCTTCTGACGGAGGTTTATTCCAGGAGCTTCATCTACGACAACAGTGCGAGCCTGAAAGACCGGGGCATGGACTTCCAGCTCCGGCGGCTCAGGAAGCACCTGCAGGACCATTACCGGCGGTATGGGACTGAGGGCGGTATCTACCAGTTCGACTTCAAGAATTATTTCGGGAGCCTGCCGCACGAGGAGATCAAGCGGCGGGCGCGGAAGAAGATCATGGACGACCGGTTATACACATTGTTCTGCGACTTTGTGGATGATTTCCGGCTGATGAAGACCGCCGACAAGGAAGCACACCGGGGCGTGGGCCTGGGCAGCGAGGTATCGCAGATCATCGCCCTTGACTACGCCAGCCCCATCGACCATTACGTGAAGGACGTGCGCGGCATCCACGGGTACGGGCGGTATATGGACGACGGGTATGTGATCAGCAATTCCTTGGAGGAACTGGAAGACATCAAGCGCAACCTGTACCGCCTGGCTGAGGCGCTGGGCATCGCCATGAGCGACAAGAAGAACATCATCACGCCGTTCCGGCACCACAGCTTCACCTTCCTGAAAATGCGGGTGACGCTGACGGAGACGGGCAAGGTGGTGATGAAGCTCAGTCGCAAGAGCATCCGCGCCATGCGGCGGAAGATGGATATTTTCCGGCGGTGGATGGACGAGGGCCGAATGGGACCGGAGGACGTGTTCCAGTCCTATCAATCGTGGAGAGCGCACGCGAAGCGGTGCAACAGCTACGACACGCTGCGCGCCATGGACGAGCGCTTCACGCGGATGTTCGCTGAGGAACTGGCCGGGCGGCGGAAGCCGTTCCCGTGCACGATGAAAGCCACACGGACCGGGTGCGGCTGGATATACCGGCGGCACGGAGCCGTCATTGAGGAGGAAATGTGCGCATGAAGTACATCACACACAACAGGTTCAAGAAGCTGGCCGCCTGCGGCGAGGCCGTGAACATCCCGTATGGCACGGAGATGGAGACGGCGGGCGACTTCATCATCACCACGGAGGGAAAGCCGATCTGCTACGCGACCAGCGAGGCCGCGAAGATGCACTTCGCCCGCAACGACGACGGGCAAGGGCTGGAACGCGGGAGGCTGACCTGGGCCATCGCGTACTCCCAGCGGGTGCGGACCGGCCAGAACGGACGGCAGCAGCGCTTCACCGAGGAGGAGATCGACCTGCTGGAACGGAAGTGGGCACATTTCCTGCGGCAGGATGTGGAGGTCATTCTGTTCAACGAAGACTTTTTCGCGGCGGCGGTGCCGGAGCTGAAAGAGCTTGCGGACGCGCTGCACATCAAAGTGAGGAGGTAAGACCCATGTATGCAATTATCAGCAAAGGCGAGCTGCTGGCCCTGTGTGAGCGTCCCCGCTATGTGAAGCGGAACGAGGAGACCGGGGCCTATGTGGAGGCGGCGGAGGCTGAGGCCATCGGCATCGCCGTGGGCGGCGAGGTGTACAACCTGCCCGGCGGCACCGCCATCCCCGACGCGCCGGAGGCGCTGGCGCAGGAGGGCGAGGCTGAGGAGTATGTGTTCCGCAACCACGCCCGCATCATCGAGAACGAGGAAGCGACCAACGCCGCCTTCGTCGCCATGGAGGAAGCCATGTGCGATATGGACAGCTCCTCGGAGGAGCGGCTGACGGCGGTGGAAGAAGCTCTTTGCGAGCTGGACAGCGCTGCAAACGGAGGAGGTGAAAACTGATGAACGCTATTTGGGCTAATCGACTGGTGGCCGGTACGCGCAAGTGGGCCGAGGTGCCTGCTTCCCGCAAGGCTGGCGTCAAGGCGGAGCTGGCGAGCCGCGTGGAGAACGGCAAGATCAGCGCCGAGCAGTACGAGGAGATCACCGGCGAGGTCTATGCCGGTGAGTAATCTCAAAATCATTGAGGAGCTGTGCGGCATCTGTACCGACCTGGCGAAGATCGTCACGGAGCAGCAGAAGCTCCTCGCGCAGCACGACGCCATTGCGCTGGCGGAGGACATCGACCGAGTGAAGGTGCGGTATACCGCGCTGATCGGAAGCGGAGAATGGCCGGACGAGGCGCTGGGCGAAGAACTATGATCGGCGGGGGCCGGGTGGGATAGCTGCCCGGCCCTCCCCTGTATCGTCAACAACCAGGAAAGGAGGGTGCCGTTATGGACGACCCCTATATCTCACGGGCAGAGCACGAGGAGTTCAGCCGCCGTCTGGCGGAGGAGAACAAGAGGCAGGACAAGCGTATCGAAATGCTTGAGGAGAATGTGCGCGAAATGCGGGCGCTGACGAACTCGGTGGAGCGGTTGGCGACCAGCGTGGAGGACATGGTCAAGGAGCAGGAGAAGCAGGGCAAGCGCCTGGAAGTGCTGGAAGGACGGGACGGTGAAATGTGGCGCAAGGTCGTGGGCTACATCATCACCGCCGTTATCGGCATCGTGATCGGCTTCGTGTTCCATCAAGTCGGTATGTGAGGAGGGCGGGCCATGAAGTACGTGTGGGTAGTCATGGCCGCCTTTTTCTTTGGCCTGGGAGCGGGCCTTCTCCTCTGCAACAGTACGATCAGCCATCTGCGCCGCAGGCTGCGCGCCCTCCGGCTGAATGGCGATCAGGGGAAGAAGACCGAGACCATGAAAAAGGTGGTCTGGATATGCCTGGGAAACGGGTTTGCGTGGATATGGTGCAGCTATGTCCTCGCCTACCTGGGACGGGAGCAGATCGCGGAAACGCTGTCGTCGGTGGCCGTGAAGGAGATCATCGGCGTGGTGCTGGCATACGCCATCAAATCCGTCCTGGAAAACCTGAGCAAGAACAATCACTGGCCGGATAAGCCGGACCCCATCGCCCCGGCGGCGGAGGAGGAAACGGCGGACCAGCCAAGCAACGACCTGTAAGGAGGGCAAAAACGGAATGACTGAAAACCAGTTACGCCAGAAGGTCGTCAAGATCGCGGTGAGCTATCTCGGCTGCAAGGAAGCGGACGGGAGCCACCGGAAGATCATCGACCTGTACAACAGCCACAAGCCACTTGCCAGAGGCTACGCCGTGAAGTATACGGACGCATGGTGCAGTACCTTTGCTTCTGCCGTCGCCATCGCCGCCGGGCTGACCGACATCATCCCGACGGAGTGCGGGTGTGAGAAGCACATCGCCCTGTTCAAGAAGCTGGGCGCGTGGGTGGAGAACGACGCCTATGTGCCGAAGCCGGGCGACTACATCTTCTACGACTGGCAGGACGGCACGAACTACGCCACGACGGACAACACCGGCGCGGCGGACCACGTGGGCATCGTGACAGAGGTAAACGGCAGCACCATCACCGTGATCGAGGGCAACATGAGCGACGCCGTGGGGTATCGCCATATCGCCGTCAATGGCCGGTATATCCGGGGCTATGGCGTGCCGAAGTACGCCAGCAAGGCCACGGGGACCGACGCCGGGACGACCGGCGGCGAGACCGGCGGGACCGGAAACACCGGCGCGGGCACCTGTAAGGCGGGCGACATCGTGAACTTCACCGGCGGGAAGCACTACACCAACGCGAACGCGGCCAGCGGCACGGCCTGTAAGCCGGGCAAGGCCAAGGTCACGCAGGTGTACCAGCCGGGCAAGGCGAAGCATCCGTATCACCTTGTCGCCGTGAGCGGCGGCGGAAGCACCGTGTATGGATGGGTGGACGCGGCGGACATCGGCGGCTCTGCCACCGGCGGGACACGCACGCACACCGTCGTTCGCGGAGATACGCTGTGGGCGCTGGCAAGTACCTATCTCGGAAGTGGGAGCCGCTACAAGGAGATCATGCGCCTGAACGGCCTGACTTCCGAGATCATCCATGTTGGGCAGGTGTTGAAGATGCCTGCCAAATAAGAGAGGAAGACGTTTATGGAACTGACGCTCAATATTTCGGCCATCGTCGCCATCATCGGCGCGCTGACCGTACTGACCAACATCATCGTGGAGGTCCTGAAACGGGCCACGTGGGAGAAGATGCCCACGAACCTGCTGGCGATCATCGTCGCCATGGTGCTGACGCTGGTGGCCTTCTTCGGGTATATGGCCTTCATGGGCTACGCCGTCATGTGGTATTACGTTGCCGCCGCCGTTGTGGTGGGCTTCGCGGTGGCCTACGCTGCCATGTTCGGCTTCGACAAGCTGAAAGAAGCGCTCGGTCAGATCAAGAAAAATAACGAATAAGTGAGAAATCCCCCGGCGGAGGTCCAGAGAACGGACATCTGCCGGGGGATTTTTGTTTAGGCGCGCCTGCTCAGGTACAGCACGTGCGAGATATAATATTCCAGAGTGAAATCGCTGTCCGCTGCGACGTTCTGCTCCATGGCTTCACGCATCGCGGCGGCGGTGCTGCCGTCGAAGTCGTCCATGGTGAACAGGTCCACAATGCCGGGGCACACGATCTGCTCCTGGCACACCTCCTTGAAGCGGAAGGCAAGCTCCGTGCGCTCCTGCTCCCCACGCATCAGCCCGGCAATCAGGCAGGCCCGGAGGGTACGGCGGAAGTCTTCGGAGTTGCACAGCTCACGCATGGGGTAGCCCGCGAGAAAGTCGAGGCGGCGGAATGGAACATCATAGCTTGCGAAGATGGTGTGGGTCTTGCCGGAGGGGTGAACATAGCCCCACCGACTGTCATAGTCGCGGTATGCGGCGACGGCTCCGGGGTAGTCCGGCTCCTTCAAAGCCAGCGTGGCCCGGCGGATAGCCTCGGACAGGTTGACGCCGTGGGCCGCGATCAGCGCGGAACCGGAGGCGGTCAACTCCAACAGTCTGCGGCTGGGGCTGATACGGAAGCCGTCGGCCAGAAGCCGGGCGGCCTGCTGCTCCTTGGTGCCGCCGACCGAAAGGCCGCGCTTGCGCAGAAGCTCCTTCATGGCGTCCTTCGTGTAGAGCACGGAAAGCGTCTGACCTGCGTCCGCGTTCTGCACGAAGCCACGTCGGACCAGAACGCGCCGGACCTCTGCCTTACTGCCGAAGTCTGAGGCGTCCAGCACATCCGGCGTGAATGGGCGCGAGCGCTGTGGGTCCATGAAACGGATGGCATAGAAAACTGCCCTGGGGTCGCGGTGCTCGCCTGCCGCGATCTCTGAAAAGGCCGGAAGCACGGCGGGATACAGCAGATCGGTGGTGTGTGGGACGCTGCCGGAGCTGTTGAAACGCGCCGGGGGCTTACGAAATGAGAATAGGCCCATGTTCTCCCCTCCACATTTTTTTATATTTTTGCGTATTTATGGGATATTACCATAAGAATATCAGAGAATATGGTAAAGTCAAATAAAATATGGGAATATCACATAGCAAGGAGAGGCGAACACTTGAAGATCATCAATCTGGACGGACGGCGAAATGTATCTGGCGAGCGGGTCCGGCAAATGAGAACGAAGAAGCGTATGACACAGGCGGACTTGGCGGCGAAGGTGCAGACCACGGGCGTTATCCTGGAACAGGACGCCATAAGCCGCATCGAAAGTGGGAGCCGCATGGTGCAGGACTACGAGCTGCGCGCCCTGGCGGAGGTGCTGGGCGTCACTTCGGACTGGTTGATGGACGAGGAAGAAAAATAATTATGCCGTAGGCTTAAAGCCTACGGCATTTCTTTTTGCGGCGCTCTGAGCGCTTGACATTCTGCGCTTTTATGGGTTATTATCCCCCAAAAAAAGAAGGGAGCGCCCACAATGAGCAGCGAAAAAGGACGGAGATTTTCCCATCTGCGGTGGAAGGACCGGCTGAAAATTGAAAGAATGTTGAAGGAAGGCCACAAGGTAAAGGAGATCGCGGCGGCGCTGCACGTGGACAGCACCACCATCTACCGGGAGATCAAGCGCGGAAAGACGGTCCAGCGCACGACGGAGCTGATCGACCGGGAAATCTACTGCCCGGACGTGGCGGAGAACAAGTACCGGGCCAACCTCGCGGCCAAGGGTCCGGCGCTGAAACTTGGCAACGACTACAAGCTGGCGGCATACATCGAGCAGAAGATCGTGGAGGAACGGTATTCGCCGGAGGCGGTCCTGTTGAAGATCAAGGAGGAGCGGCTGACCTTCTCCGTGACGCTCTCCAAGTGGACGCTGTATTCCTACATCACCAAGGGCGTGTTCCTGGGCGTGACGAACAAGAGCCTGCCGCGCAAGGGGAAGAAGAAAAACAAGGGGTATCGGAAGGTCCGGGCCGCGCACCTTCCACAGGGCGACAGCATCGAAGACCGCCCGGAGGAGATCGCGGAACGAGCGATGCCAGGAGACTGGGAGATGGACACCGTGGTATCCTGCAAGAGGGACGCGGCCCGGCTTCTGGTGCTGACGGAGCGGATGTTCCGCCAAGAGATCATCATAAAAATGCCGGACGGCACCACTCAGAGCGTCGTCCGGTCGCTGGACAGGCTGGAAAGGAAGCTGGGGTCGCGGATGTTCCGCCGGATATTCCGCACGATCACCGTGGACAATGGCAGCGAGTTCGCAGACTGCGAGGGCATGGAGCGGTCATGCCTGACAAAGCGGGCGCGGACGCACATATACTATTGCCATCCGTACAGCGCCTTCGAGCGCGGGAGCAACGAGAACGCGAACAGCCTTATCCGGCGGTGGCTCCCGAAGGGGACGAAGCTCTCCGAGGTATCACAGGCGGAGATCAAGCAAATCCAAATCTGGATGAACAACTACCCAAGGATGGTTTTAGGCGGGCGCTGTGCGAACACGGCGCTGGCCGAGTGGATGGCGGCGGAGGGCGTGCTGCTCCCGTTCGTTCATATTTAAGAGAAAAACGCACGCATAACACACGAAAATAACACGGAAATAACACGATAAAGCATAGGCTACCGGCGGGACTTTGGCGGGTGGCCTTTTCGTGCTGCCCAAAATGCACAAAATAACGCAGAATAGTTTGTTGAAAAAGCACGGCATTTTTTGCTTGACTTTTTCTCCTGCGGCGTATCAGGGCGTATCTCTTGCCATCCGCCACCGGGTGTGCTAAAATATTTTATTCAAAATCGTAAAACAGCGCGGGAGGGCTGCCTATGGAACGCATCAGCAAGGAAAATTACTATCTGGACATTGCCGAAACGGTGCTGGAACGGGCTACCTGCCTGCGGCGGATCTACGGCGCCATCATCGTGAAGAATGACGAGATCATCTCCACGGGCTACAACGGCGCCCCACGGGGCCGGGCCAACTGCGTGGACATGGGCTACTGCTCCCGGGAGGCCATGAAGGTGCCCCGGGGAGAGCGGTACGAGCTGTGCCGCAGCGTCCACGCCGAGGCCAACGCCATCATTTCCGCCTCCCGGCGGGACATGGTGGGGGGCACCATCTACCTGGTGGGCCGCAACGCCGCCACCGGCGAGCTGCTCAATGACGCCACCTCCTGCCTCATGTGCCGCCGCATGGTCATCAACGCGGGATTGGAGCGGGTGGTGATCCGCCGGACGGAAACGGAGTTCGAGGTGGTGCCGGTGGAGACCTGGATCGCCGAGGACGACCTGATGACCCCGGAAAACGTGGTCATGGATCTCAAGTGAAAAACTGGGAAAGGAAGTTGCTTCGTTGAAAGCGGGACTTGTCACCTTTTATCATATTCACCATTACGGGGCCCTGTTTCAGGCGGCGGCCACGGAGCGGGCCGTGGAGCATTTCGGCTGGGACTGCGAGATCGTGGACTATTTTGTCAACCAGGATAACGCCCTGTTCAAGCGGCCCACCGGCCTGGGCTCCGCCGCTCACGATGCCCACACCGCCCTGCACTACAAGGCCCTTTCGGAGCGGTATCGGCGGTTTGAGCGGTTCAGCCGGGATCATCTGCGCATTTCAGAGCATCGCTATGAAAGCTTTGACGAGCTGGCCGCCGCGGAACTGCCCTATGACCTGATCCTCTCCGGCAGCGACCAGATCTGGAATCCGAAAATTTTCCCGGACGGCCGGTTCGACCCGGTGTTCTTCGGCACCTTTTCTCAAAAGCGCCGCATTGCCTACGCCCCCTCCTTCGGCATCCCCGTGATCCCCGAGGGGATGCGGGCGGAGCTGAAGGGCTACCTGGACGGCTTTTCCCATGTCTCCGTCCGGGAGACCCAGGGCCGGGAGATCGTCCGGGACGTGTCCGGACGGGATGTGCCGGTGGTGCTGGATCCCACGCTGCTGCTGACGGCGGAGCAGTGGGCCGCCATGGCCAACCATCCGGCGGACTATCCCACCGGGGGGTATATTCTCTGCTACTGCATCAGCCGTCCCGGGGCGCTGACGCCCTACATCGACCGGCTCAGCCGGGAGACGGGACTGCCGGTGGTGCAGCTGTGCGGCATCCGGCAGAAGGTCCACCCCAAGGCCCGGCAGATCCTGGACGCCGGTCCGGCGGAGTTTCTGGACCTGTTCCGGAACGCGGATTATGTGGTCACCAATTCCTTCCACGGCACGGTGTTTTCCGTCCAGTTCCACCGGCCCTTCTTCACCACGGTCTCTCCGGCGGAGCTGTCTGCCCCGGAGCGGTCCCGGACGGTGAGCATTTTGAGCCGCCTGGGCCTGGCCGACCGGGTCATCGGCAAGGGAGACACGGCGGAGCTGCTGGCCCCCGTGGATTGGGAGGCCGCCGAGACGGCCCTGGCTGCCGCCCGGAAAAGCTCTCTGGACTATTTGCAGGCGGCCCTGGAAAACCGGCCCTATGCGGCGCCGGAGGTCCAGCCGGAGCGGCAGACCACCGCGCCGAAGCTGGCGGAGCGGAGCCGCTGCACCGGATGCACCGCCTGCGCAGCAGGCTGTTCCAAGGATGCCATCGCCATGGTCCGGGACCGGACCGGCTTTGATTTTCCCCAGATTGACATGGAAAAATGCGTCCGCTGCGGGCGCTGCACCCGTATCTGCCCCATTTTGCAGGACCGGGGCCCGGCGGCCCACCTGCCTGCCGCCTTTGCCGCCTGGAACCGGGACGACGCCATCCGGAAGGATTCCACCTCCGGCGGCGTTTTCACCGCCATTGCGGAATACGTGCTGGAAGGGGGCGGTGTGGTTTACGGCGCCGCCATGGACGGCCACCAGCACCTGCGGCACATTGCCTGCTTCCGGAAGGAGGACCTGTGGCGGCTGCGGGGGGCCAAGTACGTCCAGAGCGATCTGGACGGCATCTTCCGGGAGATCCGGGAGGTTGTAAAGACCCGGCCGGTGCTGTTTTCCGGCACCCCCTGCCAGGTGGACGGGCTGTACCGCTTTTTGGGCAGCCGCCCGGAGAACCTGACCACCTGCGACCTGGTGTGCCACGGCGTGCCCTCCCCCGGCGTGTGGGAGGACGTGGCCCGGGCCATTGAGAAGAAAAAGAACAAGCGGTTGGAGGCTGTGCGGTTCCGCAACAAGGTGGAGGGCTGGAAAAACAGCCACTTCACCACGGTGTATGAGGACGGTACCGTGGACTCCGCCCCCCTGTTCGCCACCGGCTTCGGCCGGGCCTTTGGCCGGGCCCTGTTCCTGCGGCAGAGCTGCCACCGCTGCCAGTACACGAACCTGAACCGCCCCGGCGATTTTACCCTGGGGGACCTCTGGGGCCTGAAGCCGGACGAATTCCCCGAGCAGCAGCACGCAGGCGTCAGCCTTCTGCTGGTGAACACCCCCCACGGCAGCTATCTCTTCGACCAACTGGACCTGGAGTGCCAGCCCTTCCCGGTGGAGCGGGCCGTGGCGGGCAATCCCCGCCTGGCGGGGCCCATCGGCCCGGCGGCGGACCGGGTGGCCTTCTTTGCCAGCTATGCGGTAGAGCCCTTTGACGAGGTGCGCAAACACTTTTTCAAACTCCCCAGCCTGCCGGTGCGGGCGGCGGGCAAGCTCCTATCGCCTGAGGTCAAGGCTAAGATCAAAGCCAAGCTGAAATGAAAAAAGGAAATCCCCCGGCGCACTGCGCCGGGGGCGTGAGACTGTCGATAAAGCGGTAGACTTCTGTAACGGTAAGGAAGCGTGTGCGCGGGAAACCCAAGAAGGGTGTCCTGCGCCATTGAAATCAACAGTTTTCAGAACTTTGAAAAAGTTCCGAAAACTTGTTCAGAGGGGCAAAAAGACTTTTTTGACACGCTGATCCCCCGGCGCACTGCGCCGGGGGATTCCTTTTTATGTCTGCCGTTCCACGGGGATACAGATCTCTGTGATGAATTTATCCCGATCATGGGTGAAGCCCTGGTCGATCACGGCAATCTCACGGGAGAACCCGGCGACTGCCAGGCTGTGCTCCGCCATATAGGCGGACGGCCGCCAGTACTGGTCCTGGTGGCCCCGGAAACGGACCCGAACGCAGAGGGCCTCCGGGCAGTTCATCAGGGCGCCGTCAAAGTGATCGTCATCGTCCGGCAGGAGAAAGGTGCCGTCATACTGGGTGTAGCGGCGGTCTTTCAGGTGGGCGGCGGAGATGCTGAAGCCCACCTTGCCCAGAAATACCACCGCCTCCGCCTGCATGGCGGCAAAGCGGCTGGTGGACAGCTCCAGGTCGCTGTAATTTTCAGCGGAGAGGGAGGCATCCATCCAGAACAGGCGGCAGGCCGGGGCCGTGATCAGCTGGATCTCCCCCAGGAGAGCGGTCTGGACCTCACGGAGCTGGCGGAGCCGGGCGTCGATCTTGTGCTCAATGCGGGCCAGCTCCCGCTGCTTTTCCGCCACGGCGGCCTTCTGGGCTTGGAGCTTTTCCTCGATCTTATCCACGTCCCGATTCCGGAGAAAGTCGGCGATCTCCGGCAGGGGCATGTCCAGGGTCCGGAGATAGCGGATGGTGTTGAAGGCTTCAAACTGCCGGACGCTGTGATAGCGGTAGCCGGTGTCCGGATCGATGCGCTCCGGCGTTACCAGCCCCAGGGTCTCGTAGTGGCGGATGCTGCTGACGCTGAGGTGAAACAGCCGGGCCATTTCACCGATCTGAAAGAGCTCCATGGCCCCTCCTTTCCCCATGCAGCAGGGCACCGTAGGCGATCAGGCAGACCAGAATGGAGAACAGGGAGCCGGTAGCGTTGGCCAGACCCATGGGCAGCAGAGTCGCCGGGAAGAAGCGGGAGGCCAGGTAGGCGCCGGGAATGCGGACCAGGAGAATGGACAGGGTGTTGTGGAGGAAGGACAGCCCCGACCGGCCGATGGCGCAGAAGTAGCCGCTGAAGCTGAACTGGACCCCGGCAAAGAAGCAGTCCCAGATGTAGCCCAGGAGGTATTGCCCGCCGGAGTGTATCACGGTATCATCCGGCGTAAACAGCCCCACCATGGGCTCCGCCAGAAACTCCACCAGAATGACGATCAGGCTGGTGAAGCCCAGGGTGATGGCAATGGCGCAGCCCAGGGTGGCCTTGGCCCGCTCCGGCTTTCCGGCGCCGATGGGGCCCAGATGCATGGGTCCCATGAAGAGAAGGTCCAGACCGATGTTGACAACGCAGGCCACAGCGATGAAGTACATGGGACTTTTGCTGTCCCACAGTCCCCGGAAGATGGAGCTGAGGATGTTGTAGGCCGTAATGAAAGGGATGCCGATGAAGCAGACCGTGAGATAGGCCACGGTGCCCTCC
This sequence comes from uncultured Oscillibacter sp., assembly GCA_900550685.1. GTDB lineage: Bacteria > Bacillota > Clostridia > Oscillospirales > Oscillospiraceae > Oscillibacter. The sequence goes on from URTS01000011.1 coordinate 12,691, forward strand.
ACCGCCTCCGCCGGGGTGGACAGAAGGGCTACGATGGGCCGCCGCAGGCACAGCAAAGCGGCGGCCAGCACCAGGGAAAGGCCTAGAAACAGGGTAACGGTGTTGCCGGTGCAGGCGGAGGCCCGCTTCCGGTCACCGCTGCCCACCGCCTGGCCGATGCTGATAGTGGTGCCCATGGCCAGGCCCACGATCATCACCGACAGCATGTGCATCACCTGGGACCCTACGGCCACGGCGGTGGTGCTGGCCTTGCCCTCAAACTAGCCGATGATGAACAGGTCGGCCATGCCGTACAGGGTTTGCAGGAAATAGGAGAGGAGGTAGGGCAGGGAAAAGGCCAGTACATTGCGGGTGATGCTGCCGGTGGTGAGATTTCGTTCCATGTGTCAGGACCTCTTGCGTTCAGATTCGCCGGTTTTCCGGTCAGGGTCACAGTATAAACTCTACAACGGTTATAGAGTCAAGCAAAAAATCACCGTGCGGACAGATCTGCCCGCACGGCGGCTGCGATTTATGCGCGGAGGGACAGGCGGCCCCGCAGGGCAGGGATCTGGGGCAGAATGGCCAGCAGCAGAAGACCCAGCACATAGCAGGCGATGGCTTCGCCCAGGCCCACGGTGAAGGCGTTCCAGGCGAACAGAGCCGGGAATTGGGCGGTGAAGCCGCACTCGTACCAGGCGATCATGGCGCCGATGATGACGGCGTTGCAGAGGACCGGCGGCAGGGGGGCCAGCCACTTGTTGGGCATTTTGGCGGTCCAGAGGGCGGCCAGCAGGGTGGCCATGGAGCCGAAGATGATGTCCAGAGGACCGACAGTGCTCATCAGGTTGGTGACAAGGCAGCCGACAAACAGGCCGGGAACTGCTTCCGGCAGGAAGAACGGCAGCACCGTCAATGCTTCGGAGAACCGGCACTGGATCGGGCCGTAGGTCAGGCCAAAGACCGAGGACATCAGGGACATCACCGTGTACAGCGCGGCGATGATGGCAGCAGTTACCAGCTGCCGGGTAGACCATTTGGACATAAAAAAACCTCCATTTTTTTGTTTAGAGAACGGAACCTCTATCCTGAGGTCCGAACGAACGCCCGGTCAAAGGCGCTTGGACAGGGAGATGGCACCTGTCGAAATGGAAGTATAGCATAAGAAACGCAAAAAAGCAATGCCCAAATAGGCATTGCTTTTTGCGTATTTGCTTTATTCCTCTGTGACCTCCAGCCAGAGCTGCTGGCTGTCGGCGTCAGGCTCTTCCAGGCTCACGCCCCGGTCCGCCAGCTCTGCCACCAGGTCGTCGTATTCCTGCCGGGTCAGCAGATAGCGGAGGGTTCCGGAGTTTTCCGTCTCGGCGGGCTCGCGGCCGTCCAGCAGGTCGCCGATGTCCGCCGCACTGACGTGCACCGTAGGGAGGTCTGCCTGGTTGAAGGGACCGACGGTAACGGAGGCACCGTTTTCCTGGGCAGTATCCTCACTGGCAGAGGGGAGGTCCACCTGGATGCCGCTTTGTCCGGAGCCGCTTGTATAAGCGGCGGTGTCCTTGCTTTTCTGGGTTTCCAGGCTGCCGCCGCTGGTGGCGGTGAAGGCTTCGGCACCGTCATCAACAGCATCGCCGCTTCCGGCGCTGGCAGAGGGGGCGTCTATGCTCCGCTCCCCAGGGGCGCTTTCCGTGGTGGCCACGTCCATCATGGCGGCGGTGTCATAGGCGGAGGCGCTGTCCGTACTGCCGGTGCCGCCCAAAGCGCCGTGCTGCACCAGCACAATGACCGCCAGACAGGCAGCGGCTGCCGCCAGCTTGCCCCAGGGCTGCTTTTTGGGCCGGGACTGGGGAGCCTTTGCCACAGCCTTCATCACGTTTTCTGTAAAATCTGCCGGGAGAGGAACCGTATCCTCGGTGGGGAAGGCCGCCCGGATGGCCAGGGCGTCGTCCACATAGGCTTGACATGCCGGACATTCGTCCAGATGGGCCTGGACCTGGATCATCTCATCGCTTGTCAGCTCGCCGTCCACAAAGGCGTCCAGCAGGGCGGTGTTTTCATGGATATTCATTTCTCACAGCCCCCTTTCTGTTTTCTTAGACGCAGCGGGAGCCGAAAAGTTCCCTTGTTTGATCAAAAAATCTCGCAGCTGCCGCCGGCCCCGGTTGATCCGGGATTTCACCGTCCCCAGGTCCAGGCTCAGTGTGTCGGCGATCTCGTCGTAGCTCAGCTGCTGGATCTCCCGCAGCACCAGCACCTCCCGGTGCTCCGGGGACAGGGAACGCAGACCCGCCTCGATCTGGGCCCGCAGCTCCCTTTGCTCCGCCGCCTTCTCCGGCGTGGGTGATGGGTCCGCCACATCGGCAGTCACGGTCTCGTCGTCCAGGGACGGCCCCTGGTGGCGGCCCTCCTTCCGCAGCAGGTCCACGCAGGCGTTGGACGCCAGCCGGTACAGCCATGTGGAAAAGGCGGAATCTCCCCGGAAGAAGGGCAGCCCCTGCCAGGCGGAGAGAAAGGCCTCCTGGGCGGCCTCCTCCGCCAGCTCCCGGGTGGGGCACATCCGCACCGTCAGGGCGTAGACCCGCTTTTGATACGTTTCCACCAGATGGCCGAAAGCCGCCTGGTCGCCGTTTTTGGCGGCCTGTATCCAGTTTTGCTCCTGGTCGTTCATAGCCCCTCCTAGTCCCGCAGATCCCGCTGGATGCCCCGGGTGATGCGGTCCACATCCTCCAGGGTGTTCATCTGCACGATCTGCTCTTTGTAGTAATTGGCGTGGGAAATGCCCTTGAGATACCAGCAGTACTGCTTCCGGGCCTCCAGCACCGCCACCCGCTCCCCCTTATAGGCGGCGGCCATGCGGATCTGCCGCACGGCGGTTTCGCACCGCTCCGCCAGAGGCGGCAGGGGCGGCACCGGCCGGCCTTCCAATACGGCCTGGGCCTGCTGGAAGATCCAGGGGTTGCCGAAGCAGCCCCGGCCAATCATGGCCATGTCCGCCCCGGTGTGGAGGAGGATCCGCTGGGCGTCCTCCGGCTTCCAGATGTCGCCGTTGGCGATGACGGGGATGGACACCGCCTCCTTCACCGCCCGGATGGCGTTCCAGTCGGCGGTGCCGCCGTAGACCTGGGCCCGGGTGCGGCCGTGGACCGCCACGGCGGCGGCCCCCGCCTGTTCCAGGGTCTGGGCGAACTCCACGCAGTTGCAGTGGCCCAGGTCCCAGCCCCGGCGGAACTTGGCGGTGACGGGGGTACCCGGCAGGGCCTTCACCACCGCCTCCACGATGCGGCCCGCCAGGTCCGGGTCCTTCATCAGGGCCGCGCCGTCCCCGTTGTTGACGATCTTGCCCATGGGACAGCCCATATTGATATCCAGAATGTCCGCCCCGCTGTGCTCCATGGCAATCTGGGCGGCCTCTGCCATACAGACCGGGTCGCTGCCGAAGATCTGCACGGCGGCGGGATGCTCCCCGGGAAACTGGGTCAGCAGGGAGAAGGTCTTTTGATCGTGATAGCACAGGGCCTTGGAGGAGATCAGCTCCGTGACGGTATAGCCTGCCCCCAGCTCAGAGCAGATCTGCCGGAAGGCGGCGTCTGTCACCCCGGCCATAGGGGCCAGGGCCAGTTTGGATGGGATCTCCACGGTTCCGATGTGCATTGCAGTTCCTCCGTCTCTTGAAATTGCTTATTCAGTGTACCGGATTTTCGGGAAAAATGCAAGGAAAACAGAAAATCCTGGCATGATCCTGATTGCGACGGTTTTTTCCGGGGACAGGCTGTAAACTGGTGCCACTATCCATACAAAGGAGGGGTCTTTTGTGGAATACAGGCCCGTGACTGCTCAGCGGGTCCCGTCAGGCCGGTGGCTGAACTGGGGCATCCGCTTTTTCCTTGCGGCGGCGCTGTCCGCCAGCCAGACCGCCGGGAGCTACGCCCCCTTTTCCCTGGGCTGCATCGCGGCGGCAGGGCCGGGAGCCGATGGGGCTGCCGCCCTGCTGGGGGGCGTGGCGGGGGCACTGCTGTTTCTGGAATTTTCCAAGGTGCTGGCCTTTACGGCGGTGGGCATCCTGGTGCTGACGGCCTCCACCGCCTTCCGGGACGCGAAATTCTGGGAGCGGTCCTGGGTGCTGCCGGTCCTGACGGCGGGAATGGTGCTGGCGGTGGGGGGCATTTATGTGATTCAGTCCTTCTCCCCCATGGAGGAGCTGACCCCCTGTGTGGCGGCGGCAGTGCTCAGCGGGGTGTCCGCTCACTTTTTCCGCCAGCTGTTCCAAAGGCCGGAGGGCCGCCTGGCCCCGGAGGGACTGCTGTTTCTGGGGGCGGCGCTGACCCTGGCCCTGGGGGACCTGACGATCTTGGACGTCTCCATAGGCCGGGCGCTGCTGTGCGCCCTGCTGACCTACACCGCCTATGACCAGGGGCCCCTCACCGGCGTCACCGCCGGGCTGGGCCTGGGCCTGATGACGGACCTTGCCGCCGGGACCAGCGGCCTGTTCACCGCCGCCTACGGCGCGGCGGCGCTGCTGGCGGCCAGGTGCGCCAGCCGTCTTCTCTCGGCTGGGGCTTTTTTCCTGGGGGCGCTGGCGGCCATGCTGACCTCCCGGGAGGAACTGGCCCGGAGCCTGCTGTGGGAAACGGCGGCGGGGGCGGTGCTGTTTCTGGCCATCCCCGGCCGGGTGTTCGGCGGGAAGCGGGTGCGGCGGGAGGAAGTGCCGGAATCCGCCCAGAAAAAGGCCCTGCGGGAGCGGCTGGGCCACGCGGCGGACGCTCTGCGGGAACTGTACGACAGCATGAACCGCACCGCCCCGGCCCCGGAGGAGAACCCGGCGGTGATCTTTGACCGGGCGGCGGAGCGGGTGTGCCGGGGCTGCGCCCTGTGTGAACTGTGCTGGCAGAAGGAGTACACCTCCACCTTCAATGCCCTCAACGACGCCACGCCCTTTCTCCTGGAACGGGGCAAGGCCAAGGCCAAGGACTTCCCCCAGCACTTCGCCGACCGCTGCATCCACCTGACGGAGCTGCTTCAGGCCATCAACGGCGAACTGTCCGCTTTTTTGCTGCGGAAGCAGTACCGCCGCCAGTTGGAGGAGACCCGCCGCAGCGCCAAGGGGCAGTACGCCCAGATGTCGGACCTGCTGACGGCGGCTGCCGCCGGGCTGGGAGAGGCCAACCCCGCCTTTGGACAAGGCCAGAGCTGCGACATCGGCGCGGCCTTGCGGCCCAAGGAGGGGGAGCTGGTCTGCGGCGACACCATGGAGGCATTCCGGACGGAGGGGGGCGTGTGGTGTCTGCTGCTGGCGGACGGCATGGGCAGCGGGGAGGAGGCCCGGCGGGAATCCGCCCTGACCTGCCGCCTGCTGCGCCAATTCTTGGAGGCGGATATTGCCCCGGAGGCGGCCCTCACCACCCTGAATTCCGCCATGGCCCTCCGGGGGGCGGAGACCGGCAGCTTCACCACGGTGGACCTGTGCGTTCTGCGGGGAGACGAGGCGGCCTTCTATAAATTCGGCGCCGCCCCCAGCTATCTGAAGAAAAACGGCAGCGTCCGCCGCATCACAGGCAGCAGCCTGCCGGTGGGTCTCCGGGGGACCCCTGCCGCGCCGGACATCACCACCGCCACCCTGGAGCCGGGCAGCTTTGCCGTGATGATCAGCGACGGCGTGGCGGACCCCAATCGGGATGAGTGGCTCCAGGACCTGCTGGCGGGTTGGAACGGTGACGATCCCCAGACCCTGGCCAACCTGATCCTCTCGGAGAGTATCCGCCGGGAACGCCTGCAGGATGACTGCGCCGTGCAGGTGCTCTACCGCCCGCCCCAGCCGGAGCAGCCGGTCTGACGCCGGAAAAATTTCCGGAAACCGGTATAGACCGCCTGCCTTTGCGGGAAAATGAAACCAGCAAACAGAAGGAGGTACATGGCATGGTCAAAGGAATTTCCCGGCGGGTGGTGGTGCTGGATTCCCCGGATCAGCGTTTTTTCGAGCAGGCCATCTTCATCGTCCGCAACGATGCTGCCGGAGAGGGCGTTTCCTCCCGGGAACTGGTGGAGGAGGCCCGGAGGGTGGCCCACAGCTATGTAGCCGGGGGCAGCCGCTTTGGGCGGGCCTGGCGGGCGCTGAATCCGGTGGTCTACGCCCTGATGGGAGCCGGGGCCATCGGCCTGGTGTGGCTGGCCGCGGCCCTGATCTGAAAGAAAAAGGAGAGCCTTTCGGCTCTCCTTTTTACTTAGGCGGATTCAGTTGTGCGCGGCGAAATAGGCCCGGACCTTCAGGGCGTCGGACTCGATCTGGGCCTTCAGGGCATCCAGGGAGTCGAAGCGGATCTCGTCCCGGAGGTGCTGGTAAAACTCCACCCGGATGGTCTGGCCGTAAAGGTCGCCGTCGAAATCCAGCATCCAGGATTCTACCGTCAGGTCGCTGCCGTTGTTGACGGTGGGCCGGGTGCCCACATTGGTGACGGCGGCGTAGCTGCTGCCGTCCGCCAGGCAGACCCGGGCGGTATAGACGCCGTTGCCCGGCACCAGCACGTGGGGCGGCGGCACCAGGTTCACCGTGGGGATGCCGATGGTGTGGCCGATGCGGCGGCCGTGGCGCACGGTCTGGGTCAGGATGTGGGGGTGGCCCAGATACTCCATGGCCCGCTCCACCTGTCCCAGCCCAACCAGGCGGCGGATGTAGGTGGAACTGACGGTGATGCCGTTGATGGTGACCTCCGGGATGATGTCGCACCCCAGCCCCAGCTCGGCACACTTGGCCTGGAGCAGCTCCGGGCTGCCCTGGTTCTTGTGGCCGAAGTGGTGGTCGTGGCCTGCCACCAGGTGGACGGCGTGATACCGCTTTACCAGGATCTCCGTGATGAAATCCTGCCAGGAGGTGGTCATCATCTCCTGGTCAAAGGGGACCATGATGATGTCGTCGATGCCGTAAAGGTGTTTTGCCAGCCAGGCCCGGTCCTCCGGGGAGTTGATGAGGGGCACCGGCGTGCCGGTGACTACCTCCTTGGGGGGCTGGGCGAAGGTGAACACCGCAGAGCGGACGCCCCGGGCCTTGGCCTCCTCCGCCGTGCGGCGCAGCAGGGCGCCATGGCCCAGATGTACCCCGTCAAAAAAGCCCAGGGCAATGACTCTAGATTGATTGGACATACTTACGCTCCAAAAAAGTTCTTGATAGATGTCAGCGTGCCGCATTCGGCACGGGAAAGACAGAGAAAGTCCCCGCTTCGGCCGTGGACCCGGTAGGTGCCGTCCGGCAGTTCCGGTTCGGTAATGGGATTGCCGTTGCGGACCCGGGCCTCCTTGCCGGGGGAGAACAGGGTATGGACGGGATAGGCGGTGAACATGGACTCCACAGGCCGCAGCAGGGCTTCCCCCTGGGCCTGTACGTCCTCCAATGTGACGGCCTCCGCCAGAGGATACCCGGCGGCCATGGTGCGGCGGAGGCTGTACATGGCGCCGCCGCAGCCCAGAGCCTGGCCGATATCGTGGCACAGGGTCCGGAGGTAGGTGCCCTTGGAGCACCGGCAGCGGAGCAGGTAGTCCGTCTCGTTCACCTGTTCCAGCAGCTCCAGCTCAAAAATGGTGATGCTGCGGGGCTTCCGCTCCACTTCCTTGCCCTTGCGGGCCAGGTCGTAGAGCTTCTGGCCGTTGATTTTGATGGCGGAGTACATGGGAGGAATCTGCTGAATGGGGCCGGTGAACCGGGGCAGCAGGGCTTCCAGCGCTGCCCGGTCCGCTGTTACCGGATGGGTCTCCAGAGTCTCGCCGGAGGTGTCCTGGGTGTTGGTGACCAGCCCCAGCCGCAGACCGGCGATGTACTCCTTTTCGCCGTTTTCCGCAAACTCCACGGCCCGGGTGGCCTGTCCCACAAACACCGGCAGCACGCCGGTGGCCATGGGGTCCAGGGTGCCGCCGTGGCCCACCCGCTTTTCCTTCAGGATGCCCCGGATCTTGGCGCAGACGTCCATGCTGGTCCACCCGGCGGGCTTGTCGATGATTACGATACCGTTGGCCACAGGCAGTTCCTCATTTCTTGAAATCCGGGACGACCCGGGCAATGGCATCCAGCATTTTCTCCTCGGCCTCCGCCTGGGTGACATGCTCTAGAGTGGCCCCGGCGGCCCGGGCATGGCCGCCGCCGCCCAGCAGGCGGCAGACCTCCGTGGCGTTCACCCGTTCGCCGGTGCGGAGGGAGAATTTCCACACGCCGTCGCCCAGCTCCCGCATGGTCACGGCGCAGTCCACCCCCTGGATCTGGGGACCCAGGGCGGAGAGGTCCTCCGCGTCGCTTTCCGTGGCGTGGAATTTTTCCAGCAGGGACCGGGGAACGGACAGCACCGCCGCCCGGTTATGGTCGTAAAATCTGGCGTCAGCCAGCATGGCGGCCTCCAGCTGCATCCGGACCCTGGATTTGGTCTGGAAGAACAGCTTATTGACGGGCCGGTAGTCGATGCCGGTATCCATCAGGGCCGCCGCGGCCCGGTGGGTGTCGGCGGTGACGTTGGAATAGATAAAGCCGCCGGTGTCGGTGGAAATGGCAACGTACAGCGGCAGGGCGATCTCCGGCGTGACGGGGGTCAGCTCCAGGACGATGTCCAGGATCAATTCGCCGCAGGCGGCGGCCTCCGGCCGGACGATGTTGGCCTTGCCGAAGCCCTCAAAGGAGGGGTGGTGGTCAATGGCCAGGTCCACTTTGCCGATATAGGGCTTGGCGTTTTCCGGGAACAGCCCCACGGCAGCGATGTCGGTGGACACCACCTTTTCCGGTACGAAGTCCGCCGGAGCGGCGTAGGGGGCGAAATAGGGGGCCGTGGTGTCCGTCAGGCCGGGATTGGGCAGAAGGTACGCGGTCTTGCCCAGGGCCCGCAGGGCGGCGCAGAGCCCCGCCGCGCAACCCACGGTGTCTCCGTCGGGCCGGACGTGTGTCAGGATGAGAATGCGGTCAAAGGAACGCAGCAGCGCCGCTGTTTCGGAAACGGTCAGCATACCTTATTCCTCCTCCGGAAGCACGGCGTCGTTGTCGGGGTTCACGGGCTTCACCTTTTCCGGGTCCCGGAGGACTTCCAGAATGTGGGCGCCGTAGGCGATGGAGTCGTCAGCGATGAACTGAAGCTCCGGGGTGTAGCGCAGCTGGAGGGCGTGGCCCAGCTCCCGGCGCAGGAAGCCGGAGGCGGATTTCAGGCCCTTGAGCACGTCCTTTTCTTGGGACTTGTCCAGCACGCTGATGAAAACCTTGGCGTAGCGCAGGTCCCCGGTGGTGTCCACCCGGGTGACGGAGACCATACCCACCTGGGAGACCCGGGGGTCCTTCAGGCGGCGGAGCTGGGAGGCCAGCTCCCGCTGAATCTCTTCATTGATGCGGCCGATGCGGTTGGATGCCATAAAAATGCTCCTTTCTCATGGGGAGATGAAACGAAAGAGAAAATACCAGGGCGGCGGCTGTGCCGCCGCTGCTCAAAATTGTGTTTTGAGCGCGTGTGATTGAAACCGTGCAGGGAACCGCTGATGGGTTCCCCGCACACACCCTTCCCTTCCGGATAACGGAAGCGGAATCGCCTGGTTTAAAAACAGCAGGGCGGCGGCATAGCCGCCGCCCTGAACAGGATGCGTATAAAGGGGAAGTTTTATCAGCGGGGGACCTCTTCCATGTCGTAGGCCTCGATGATGTCGCCCAGCTTGATGTCGTTGAACTTATCGATGGTCAGGCCGCACTCATAGCGCTCCTTGACCTCCTTGACGGAGTCCTTGAACCGCTGGAGGGAGCCCAGGGTGCCCTCGTGGACCACGATGCCGTCCCGGACCACCCGCACGGAGCAGTCCCGGCGGATGCAGCCGTCCTGAACGTAGCAGCCGGCCACGGTGCCCACGGAGGAGACCTTGTAGGTCTCCCGGACCTCGGCATGGCCCAGGACCACTTCCTGGAACTTGGGGGCCAGCATGCCCTTCATAGCGGCCTCGATCTCGTCGATGGCATCGTAGATGACACGGTACATCCGCATATCCACGTTCTGGCGGGCGGCGCCGTCGCGGGCGGCGGCGTCAGGCCGGACGTTGAAGCCCACGATGATGGCGCCGGAGGAGGCGGCCAGCATAACGTCGGACTCGTTGATGGCGCCCACGGCGCCGTGGATGACCTTGACGTTGACCTCGTCGTTGGAGAGCTTTTCCAGAGAGGCCTTCACGGCCTCCACGCTGCCCTGGACGTCGGCCTTGACAATCAGGGCCAGCTCCTTCCGTTCGCCGGACTTGATCTGGTCGAACAGGTTCTCCAAAGACACCTTCTGCACGGGAGCCGCGGCCTTGGCCCGCTCCTCGGCCTTGCGCTGCTCCACCAGTTCCCGGGCCATGCGCTCGTCAGCCACGGCAAAGAAGGGCGCACCGGCGGTGGGGGCCTCGGACAGGCCCGCGATCTCCACAGGCACGGAGGGACCGGCCTGGGTGAGACGCTCGCCCTTGTAGTTGGTCATGGTGCGGATGCGGCCCACGGAGGTGCCGGCGATGATGATGTCGCCCTGCTTCAAAGTGCCGTTCTGCACCAGCAGCGTGGCCACAGGGCCGCGGCCCTTGTCCAGACGGGCTTCGATGACAGTGCCCTGGCCGGGACGGTTGGGGTTGGCCTTCAGTTCCTGGACCTCGGCCAGCAGCACCAGGTTTTCCAGCAGGTTGTCGATGCCGATGTGCTTCTTGGCGGAGATCTTGCAGACGATGGTCTCGCCGCCCCATTCCTCGGGCACCAGGCCGTATTCGGTCAGCTGCTGCATGACCCGGTCGGGGTTGGCGTTTTCCTTATCGATCTTGTTGACGGCCACGATGATGGGGATGCCGGCGGCCTTGGCGTGGTTGATGGATTCGATGGTTTGGGGCATGATGCCGTCGTCCGCCGCCACCATCAAAATGGCGATATCGGTGACCATGGCGCCGCGGGCACGCATGGAGGTGAACGCCTCATGGCCCGGGGTGTCCAGGAAGGTGATGACACTGTCATTGCTCTTGACCTGGTACGCACCGATGGCCTGGGTGATGCCGCCGGCCTCACCCTTGGTGACATTGGTCTTGCGGA
>URTS01000012.1 GCA_900550685.1 uncultured Oscillibacter sp.
GCAGGGTGGGGATGGCGTCGATCAGGGCTTCTGCGTCCTCCCGGGAAATGACCGGGCGCATCACCACCTTATCATTGTCCACCGGCGTGTAGATCGTACCCACCTGATGCAGGGGCTTCAGCTGGTAATACAGGCGGTTCTGCTTCACACCGTTTACATAGTCCTGCCGCTGATCGATGGACAGGACACGACAGACGCCGGTGCTGCCGTAAATCAAAAGCTCTCCGGGCTGGAACACAAGAAGATCCTCCTTTCAAATTCCACAAAAGATTTCCAATTCAAAACCATTCTACCATATTTTCCGGAAAATGGTCATAGATTATGTGCAAAAACCGGAAATTCTCCGTTTTTTCGAAAATGGAGGGCCTGTTTTTGGTGAAAATGTGGTGATTTTCCGCATGAAAGAGCCGAAATAAAGAAGAACGGGAAGAAAATCTTCCCGTTCTTTTACAAATGTGTGATCAGGTCCGCTACGATCCGGGCGGTCATGCCCCAGATCACATGGCCCTGCCAGATCCACACGGGGACCTCCACCCGGCCCCGGGCCCAGGGGTAGTCCCGGGGAATGCCCACGGCCTCATAGGGGAAATCCTCCGGCACATGGGGGACCAGGTCATAGGTGTGGCGCTCCGGCGGGGTGGTGCGGAAAAAGTCCAGAGGGACGGTATAGACCGCCGCCACCTCGGCGGGGGAGGGCCGCAGGGCGGCAAAGCCGGCGGGGGACACCAGCCCCGGCAGGGGCCGCAGCAGAAAGCCCCGCTGGCTGCAAATGAAATCCCCCTGTCCTAGCAACTGGATTTCGGATGGAGGGATGGCCAACTCCTCCTCCGTCTCCCGGAGGGCGCAGGCGGCAGGGGATTCCCCCGGCTCCATTCGGCCCCCGGGAAAGCAGGTCTCCCCGGCCTGACGCACCGCGGCGGAGCGGACCTCAAAAAGGAGGCGCAGGCCATCCGGCTGCTCCACCAGGGGGCACAGCACCGCGTATTCGTGCCGCCCGCCCAGAAGGCCGGGGACATGGCCGCCGTAATAGCGGCAAAGCTGTTCCAGTTGATTGTTCATAGCAGCATGGTCAGGGCGCGCTGGCAGTTGGTGATGTCCACAGCAGGGCGGCTGGGCTCATATTCGCCGTCCAGGGACCAGGGGAGTTCCTGGTCCGTCTCCACATGGAGGGACGTTACGTGGCGGAAGATGAGGCCCCCCGCGTCATACTGCTGGTTCAGCAGGGCCCAGATCAGGTTCTGAAGCTCCAGCACATTTTTGGGATTGGGGATCAGCAGCAGCTCAAACCGGCCGTCGTCCAGCACCACCTGCTCACCTTCCAGCTTCATCATGCCGGCGATGGAGGTGGAGTTGGCCACGGCGCCGAAGAGGTAGTCGCCGTCCAGCTTCTCCCCGTCGGCGGTGATGCGGACGCTGTAGGGCCGCAGGGTGTCCAGGTCCCGGATACCCTCCAGCAGGTAGCCGAAGTGGCCCAGAACATTTTTCATGTCCTGGGAGGCGGCGTAGGAGGTGCGGGTGAAGGCCCCGAAGGAGGCCACATACACGAAGAGCCGTTCCCCAAAGCAGCCGATGTCCAGCTGCCGGGTCCTGCCCCGGACGATGGCGGCAGCGGCCCGGAAGGGGTCGGCGGGGATCTTCAGGCTGGCGGCGAAGTCGTTGGTGCTGCCCTGGGGCAGGTAGCCCACCGCCGGGGGATGGGGCAGGGTTTGAAGGCCGGAGATGACCTCGTTCAATGTGCCGTCTCCGCCTACGGCCACCACCGTATCGTATCCGGCGCCGGATTCCTCGGCAATGCGGCGGGCGTCCCCCGCGGCAGCGGTGCGGCGGATGCTGAGGAGATATCCGGCGTCGCAAAAGGCGGCGGCCGCGTCGTAGAGGGGGCCCCGGGGCTTGCTGCGGCCCGCCCGGGGATTGACGATCATCAAAAGCTTCTTTTGGGGTTCCATATCTGATGCCTCCGAATACCATCCATTGACAAATGTGTTTGCCCTTGTCAACGGATGGTAAAAATGTTAACAGACGGTTAAAGTAGTATAGCACGGGAAAATGAGGATTGCAATTGCGGGGAGCGGCGTGTAGAATAAAGTTTATATCAAGGTTTTCAGAAACGCCGGAAACAGGAGGTGGCAGCATGAAAAATAAGGACGGAGCACTGCACTGGGGATTGGTCATCTTTCTCACAGTGGCCGCCATTCTGCTGTTTTATGATACCCTGTTCGGCCGCCGGGTGCTGCCCAATTTCGGCAGCCAGCTGCTGAGGGCCTTACAGCCGGTGCTGATCGGCGGCGTGCTGGCCTATCTGCTGGCTCCGGTCATCGACTTTATTGAGGGCGGCCTCTTTTCCGGACGGCTGGAAGCGGCCCGGAAATTGGGGCGGCTGATCTCCCGGGGGGCCCGGGCCGTCAGCCTGGTGCTGACCTGGGCCATCATCGGCCTGCTGTGCTATCTGCTGGGCCATGTGCTGCTGCCCCAGCTGTATCAGAGCGTGGTGCAGCTGTTTGCCAGCGTAGAGAGCTATTATAATACCATCAGCGGCTGGGTGGAGCACCTGCTGGAGAGCAACCCCACTGTGGAGGCCTGGGTAGCCGACCAGATGGACACCTTCTATGCGACTGCCGCCAGCTGGCTGAAAAACGAGGTCCTGACCCGGACCCAGATGCTGATGGTGGCCGTTTCCGGCGGCGTAGTCAGCACGGTGAACTTCCTGAAAAACCTGCTGGTGGGCGCCATTGTCTCCGTCTACTTCATGGCCACCAAGGAGCGCTGCGTCGCTCACGCCCGGAAGATCACCTACAGCCTGTTTTCCAAGGAGAAGGTCTACTGGATCTTCCGGGGGGCCAACAAGGTGGACCACATTTTCTCCGGCTTCGTCCGGGGCAAGCTGCTGGATTCTCTGATCATCGGCATTTTGTGCTTCATCGGTTGTTCTATTCTGAATATGCCCTACACGCCCCTGGTGTCGGTGATCGTGGGCGTGACCAATATCATTCCCTTCTTCGGTCCCTTTCTGGGCGCCATCCCCAGCTTTTTCCTGATTCTGCTGGTGAATCCCATCCAGTCCCTGTACTTCCTGCTGTTCGTGCTGGCCCTTCAGCAGCTGGACGGCAATGTGATCGGCCCCAAGATTCTGGGGGACAGCACCGGCCTTTCCAGCCTGTGGGTCATCATTGCCATTCTGGTGGGGGGCAGCTTCTTCGGCGTGGCGGGCATGTTCTTCGGCGTGCCGGTGTGCGCCTGCCTTTCCAGCCTGGTGGCCTTCCTGGTGGACCGGCGGCTGGCGGAGAAGGACCTGCCGGTGGAAACGGAGCACTATACGGCGCCCCTGCCGGATGGTCGGATGCCGGAGACACCGGAAAAAGGGGAAAAAACGTAAAAAAAGCTTGCCTTTTGCCCATGTTTCCTGTACAATACAGCCTTGCGGGGTTATCGTTAGAAAAATAACAAGCCCCGCGGGGCTGTTTTGCGGTCTGGACCGCAGGCAGCATTCCTCACCTGGTATTTTCAGGGTCTTGCGGCCCTGGGGATATGCGGGGCGGGCGAAGGCCCGTGCCGCAGATACACTGACTCTCCGGAGCAGTGATATAAAAAGGAGAATTGCATATGAAAAAGAAGATCCTGACGCTTCTGGCGGCTGTATGCCTCCTGAGCGCCGTACTCAGCGGATGCGGAGGCGGCAGCCAGGCAGGGACCACCGAGAACACGGACCAGAGCACCAACACGGCAGCCGACGGCGCGGAAGCCCGGGCTGCAGCGGGCGAACTGAACGTAGGCATCGCCCAGGACCTGGACAGCAGTCTTGACCCTCACAAAACCGTAAAGGCAGGAACCCGCGAGGTCATGTTCAACGTATTTGAAGGCCTTCTGAAACCCGACGCCAGCGGCAACCTGAATCCCGCCGTGGCAGAGAGCTACACGGTTTCCGACGACCATCTGCTTTATACCTTCAAGCTCCGCTCCGGCGTGAAGTTCCATAACGGCCAGGACGTGACGCCGGAGGACGTGATCTGGTCCTATCAGCGCTGTGCCGAGCCGGACAGTGCCGATATCATCCAGGTAGCTGCCTTTGCCGGCGTGGAGATGTATGCGGAGGGGGACGACACCGTCTGCTTCCAGCTCCAGGAGCCCAGCAACGAGTTCACCTCCTACCTCACCACCGCCATTCTGCCCAAAGACTACACCGAGCAGGATACCCAGCCTGTGGGCACCGGCCCCTTCAAGTTCGTCTCCCGGACGGCCCAGGAGTCCGTGGTGCTGGAGCGGTTTGACGATTACTGGGGCGAAAAGCCGGAGCTGACCAAAGTCACCTATAAGATCATTGAAAATGCCGACAGCATCCTCCTGAGCCTCCAGAGCGGCGCTGTGGATGTGTTCGCCCATCTGACCACCACCCAGATCGCCCAGCTGGGCGACGGTTTCCACGTGGAGGAGGGCACCATGAACCTAGTGCAGGCCCTGTATCTGAACAACGCGGAGAAGCCCTTTGACGATGTGCGGGTCCGGCAGGCCCTGAGCTACGCCGTGGACCGCCAGCAGATACTGGACCTGGCCTTTGACGGCTACGGCACCCTGCTGGGCTCCAGCATGTATCCCGCCTTCAGCAAATATTTTGACGACAGCCTTACCGATTACTATACCTATAACACCGAAAAGGCCAAGGAACTGCTGACGGAGGCCGGGTATCCCAACGGCTTTGACATGACCATCACCGTGCCCAGCAACTACCAGCCCCACATGGACACCGCCCAGGTCATCGTGGAGCAGCTGAAAGCCGTGGGCATCAACGCCACCATTCAGCCCGTCACCTGGGAAAGCTGGGTCCAGGACACCTACTCCAACCGCCAGTTCCAGTCCACCGTGGTGGGCGTGGACGCTTCCAGCATGACGGCCTCCGCCATGCTGAGCCGCTTCGTCTCCACCGCCGGCAACAACTTCATCAACTACAGCAACGCCGATTACGACGCGCTGTATGCCCAGGCCCAGGCCTGCTACGACGATGAGGAGCAGACCGCCATGTACAAGGACCTGGAAAAGAATCTGACGGAGAACGCCGCCAACGTTTATATCCAGGATATGGCGGACTTTGTGGCGGTACGGGACGGCCTTGAGGGCCCCGATTTTTACCCCATCTACGTGCTGGATCTCTCCAGCTTCCACTACACGAAATAAGCGATGAACAGCGGACGTTTTTACGCCGCTGACCCGGAAGGGAGATGACAGCCATGCGATACACGGCGCGGAAGATTCTGACGCTGCTGGTGACCATGCTGGTCGTCTCCCTTCTGACGTTTGCGGCCTTTGACCTGATCTCCGGCGACCCCGCCGCCACACTGCTGGGTACCCAGGCCACCCCGGAAAAGGTGGCGGCCCTCCGGGCGGAGATGGGGCTGGACCGGCCCATGCTGGTGCGGTACGGAGAGTGGCTGCTGGGCTTCTTCACCGGGAACCTGGGCACCTCCTTTCAGTATCACCAGCCGGTGCAGTCCCTGCTGGCCTCCAAAATGCTGGTGACGCTGTGCCTGAGCCTGGTGAGCTTTCTGCTCATCACGGTGGTGTCATTGCCTCTGGGACTCCTCTCTGCCAACGGAAAGCTGGAGGGGCTCCACACGGCCCTGAACCAGTTCTGCATGGCGGTGCCGCCTTTCTTTACCGGCATCCTCATCTCCTGGGTCTTCGGCATCACGCTCCACGCCTTTGTGCCCGGCGACTTTCCGGGACTGGACAAGAACCTTGGAAAGTCCCTGGTGTATCTGTTCTTTGCCGCCGTGTCCATCGCCATCCCCCGGGTGGCCATGACCGTGCGGATGCTGCGCAGCACCGTCATCCATGAGATGAACAAGCCCTATGTCCGCACCGCGATTGCCCGGGGCAACGACCGGCGGCAGGTGCTGTGGGGCCATGTGCTGAAAAACTCCCTGGTGCCCACCGTCACCTTCCTGGGTCAGACCATGGCGGAGATCGTGGCGGGCAGCATCGTGGTGGAGCAGGTGTTCTCCATCCCCGGCCTGGGGCGGATGCTGGTGGCCTCCATTTCCAGCCAGGACTACCCGGTGGTGGAGGCCATCGTGGTGATCCTGGCCTTCTGGGTGGTACTCTCCGGCACCCTGGCGGATCTGGTCAACCGCTGCGTCGATCCCCGGATGGGAGGAACGGCCAAATGAAAAAGAGAAATCCCTATCTGACCGCAGGACTGGTGATGACCGGTATCCTGACGGCGCTGATCGTCATGGGCGTTTTCTGGACGCCCTACGACCCCAACGCCATGGCGGCGGGGCCCAAGCTGGCGGGTCCCTCCCTGGCCCACCTCATGGGCACCGACGGCTTCGGCCGGGACATTTTCAGTCGGGTTCTGAAGGGGGCCGGGACCACCTACGGCATCGCCCTGTGCACCGTGGCCATCGGCGCGGTGTGCGGCACGGTGCTGGGGGCCGTCACCGGCTACTTCGGCGGCATTGTGGACGATGTGCTCATGCGGCTGGGGGATGTGCTGACGGCTTTTCCCAGCATCCTGCTGGCTCTGGTGGTCATCAGCCTGCTGGGCCCCGGCAAGACCGGGAACGTCATCATCGCCCTGGGGCTGGTGTTCATTCCCAGCTTTGCCCGGATGGCCCGGGGCACCTATGCCTCCCTCCGGGAGGTCAACTATGTGAAAAGCGCCCGGCTCATGGGGGCGTCCAGCGGGCGCATCCTGTGGCGGCACATCCTGCCCAACACCTGGAGCGTGCTGCTGCCGGCCCTGACCATCGGCTTTAACAACGCCGTGCTGGCGGAGGCCTCCATGAGCTACCTCTGCATCGGCGTCACCCCGCCGGACGCGTCTTTGGGCTACATGCTCTCGGAAAGCCAGGGCATGTTTGTCAGCGCACCCTGGTACGCCTTGGGCACCGGACTGACCCTGGTGTGGATGATCTTCGGCGTGGGCCTTATCGGTGAGGGCCTGCAGCGCCGGAACGGAGGGGATGTCTGATGCTGGAAATTCAGGATCTGCACGTGAAGTTCCACAGCCGGGACCGGGAGGCGGTGGGCGGCGTGAGCCTTACCATTGAAAACGGCGAAATTCTGGGGCTGGTGGGAGAGTCCGGTTCCGGAAAATCCGTCACCGCCATGAGCGTGGCGGGGCTGCTGCCCCGGAAGCAGTGCGACTATTCCGGCAAAATTCTGCTGGACGGGCAGGAGCTGCTCCACGCGGACCGGGCCGCCCTCCGGAAAATTCAGGGGGCGGATATCGGCGTGGTGTTCCAGGAGCCCCAGAGCTGCATGGACCCCTTAATGAAGATCGGCCCCCAGGTGGAGGAGACGCTGCGGCTCCACACCCAATTATCGAAGGAAGAGCGGAGCCGGCGGGCCCTGGCGGCCATGAAAGAGGCGGAGCTGCCGGAGCCGGAGGCCATTTACGGCAAGTATCCCCATGAGCTTTCCGGCGGCATGCTCCAGCGGGCCATGATCGCCGCCGCTATCGTGAACCGGCCCAAGCTGCTGCTGCTGGACGAGCCCACCACGGCCCTGGACGTCACCATCCAGGCCCAGATCTTGGAAATGCTGAAAAAGCTGAACCGGGAGAGCGGCATTTCCATGCTGTTCATCTCCCACAACCTGAACGTGGTGCGGAAGCTGTGCCGCCGGGTGGCGGTGATGCAGAAGGGCCTTCTGGTGGAAGAGGGGGACACCGACCAGGTGTTTTACCACCCCCGGCACCCCTATACCCAAAAGCTGATCGACGCCATCCCCACCCGGAAGCGAAAGGAGGAGCGCCATGACTGACGAACTGGTCCTTTCCCTCCATCATGTGTCCGCCGGATACCGGGAGGGGGGCATGCTGGGCCGCAAGCACTTCCGGGAAGTGCTTCACGATGTTTCCTTCGATGTGTACCGGGGGGAGATTCTGGGTCTGGTGGGGGAATCCGGCACCGGAAAGTCCACCCTGGCCAAGACGATCCTGGGCATGGTAAAGCCCGCCGCCGGCGAGGTGGTCCACTATACGAAGCGGCCCCAGATGATCTTCCAGGACCCTTACAGCTCCCTGAACCCGGCCTATCCGGTGGAATGGCTGCTGGAAGAGCCCCTGCGGATTTACGGCAAGTATGACGCCCCGGAGCGGAAGCGCCGGGTGCGGGAGATGCTGGAACGGGTGGAGCTGCCGGAGGAAGTGCTGAAGGCGAAGCCTGCGGAGCTTTCCGGCGGGCAGCGGCAGCGGGTGTCCATTGCCGTGGCCTTGATCCAGCGGCCCCGGTTCCTCATTGCCGACGAGCCGGTCAGCGCCCTGGATGTGACCATCCAGGCCCAGATCCTGAAGCTTCTGCGAGAACTGCGGGATGAACTGGACCTTAGCTATCTGTTCATTTCCCACGACCTGAACGTGGTCTATCAGCTGTGCGATTCCGCCCTGGTGATGAAGCAGGGCCGCATCGTGGAGCAGGGGACGGTGGATGACCTGTTCGACCATCCCCAGGACCCCTATACCCGGCAGCTGCTGGCTGCCGCGGAGTAAGCGGAAGAAAACCAGCAGGCGGTTTCCGCCTGCTGGTTCCTGATTTCCAGCGGGAGATATTTCAAATAGAGAAAGTGCAATGAAGTTTTGGAAGAACCATAAAAAACTGCATATCTGGCTGGGGGCGGACCTGGCGGTGCTGGGGCTGTACCTGGCCCTGCGGCATGACCGGGGACTGATGAACGGCTTCGCGGACCACATTACCACACCCCTGAAGGGGGCCCTGGGGCGGCTGTGCGCCCTCACCAGCCTGTCCGTCATGGAGCTGCTCTATGTGCTGGCAGGGGCGGCGGCTTTGGTTTACGTGGTTGGGAGCGTCATCGCCGTTGTGAAGGCCAGGGGCCGCCGGGGGCAGCGGGCCTATGGAGCCTTGCTGCTGGCGGCGGACGTGTGCCTGACGGTGTACGCCCTGTTCTGCCTGATGTGGGGCGTGAACTACTGGACGGACAGCTTTCAGGACCGCTCCGGCATCACCGCCCAGCCGGTGGCGGCGGAGGACCTGGAAGCGGTGACGGCCTACTTCGCCCAACAGCTGGCCGATACGGCGGACAGCGTGCCCCGGGATGAAAACGGGGTATACGCCGTGCCGAAGGAGCAGATCCTGGCGGAGAGCAGGTTGGTCTACGGCGGTGTGACGGAGCAGTTTCCCTTTCTGGACTTCCGGGACACCGGGGTCAAGGCGGTGAGGTGCTCCCGCTTCATGAGCATCATGGGCTTCACCGGGGTGTATTTCGCCTGCATTGGGGAGTCCAACGTGAATGTGGACAGCCCCGCCTGCCTGCTGCCCTCCACCGTGGCCCACGAGCTGGCCCACCAGCGGGGCATCGCCTGGGAGCAGGAGTGCAATTTCCTGGGGGGGCTGGCCTCCGTCACCAGCGGGATGCCGGACTACGTGTATTCCGGCTGGCTGCTGGGGTTCATCCACCTGGGCAACGCCCTGTATGAAACGGACCCGGAGGCCTACTGGGCCATCCGGAACGCCCTGCCGGAAACAGTCAGCGCGGATCTGCGGGACAACAACGCCTACTGGGACCAGTTCCGGGACAACGTGGTGGAAAAGGTGTCTGACACGGTGTATGACGCCGCCCTGAAATCCTACGGCGACGCCAACGGCATGAAGTCCTACAGCATGGTGGTGGAGCTGCTGGTGGCTTATTATAAAGATAGAATTTGATAGGAAAAGCCTTTGCGGAGCTCCGCAAAGGCTTTTTTACTGGGATCAGCCCGGCAGCTCGTTGGCTTTGGGCCAGGCGTGGAAGGCGTAGGACTGCTGGGGCGTCATGGCGAAGTACTGCTTGGCCGCGGCGGCCCCCTGGTCGCCCCAGGTGGCATCGATGTGGACGGCCTCGCTGTCCAGCACGGCCACGGTCCAGATATGGGTGGTATTGGGCAGGGCGTAGCAGTCGATGCCCTCCAGCTTCAAAAGTAGATTGTAGGCGCCGGTGTAGCCATCGCAGACGGCGGTGCCGTTCTGGAACAGGCTGTAGGCCAGGTGGCTGATGGAGGAATTGTCTCCCGCCTCGTCATAGGCGCAGTGGGCGGCGATCCACTGGTAATAGGCCCAGGCGATCTCCCGCTGGGTGGAGCTGGGGGTGATAACCCCCTGTTCCCACAGGGAATCGTGGACGGCGATGGCGGCGTTTAGGGCGGCTTCCCGGTATTCCTGAGTCCTGTCCCCGGCGATGGAGCTGAATTTCAGCAGCATGGTCCCGGCGGCGCTGTAGGAACAGGTGGCGTTGTTGTAGCCCTGTTCGCAGTAGCGCTTCACTGCCAGAAGGGCTTTGTTCAGAGTCTCCTGGGCGGAGGCACTGGTGAAGCCCTGGCTGTATTTCAGCGTCAGGGTGCTTTCGCCCCGGGAGAGCATATAGCGGATGTCCTGGTCAAATTCCGCCGCCGTTTTCGGGGCGGCCACATAGGTCCCAATCGTGACCAGGTCCTCATAGGCGGCGCCCTCCGCACTGTAGAGGTCTGTCAGGTGCCAGACCGGGGTCAGACGCAGGGCGGGGTCCACCATCCGGGTCAGCATGGCGGCCGCCGCGCCCCGGGTGATGGGGGTCTCCGGCAGGAAGGAGCCGGTCTCGTCGCTGCCGATGCTGATGCCGCAGCGGTAGAGCCGGAGAATGTCCTGATAATAGGGGGTATACTCCGTCACGTCGGTGATCCGGCGGCGGCTGGCGTAGGCCTGGGTCACCAGGGAATCGTTGATGAGGGGCAGGGCCGTTTCCGGCAGAAGGTTCGCCAGCACGTGGGCCATCTGGGCCCGGGTGGCCGTCTGGGACAGCTGGTTATCCAAAGCCTTGTCCAGCACCCCCTCGGACTGGAGATACCAGAGGTAGGGGGCATAGGTCCGCTGGGCCCCCTTCAGCTCCACGGCTGCCGCCGTGAAGGCGGCGGGGCCCGCCTCCGGGTCCCCGGTGCGGTACAGGCTGCGGATGCGTCCGGCGAAGATCACCGCCTGGCCCACGGTCATGTGGGCCGCCAGGCCGTAGGTGCCGTCGGCCTGGCCCACGGACAGGCCGTATTCATACAGGGCGGCTACGTTTTCGTAAAAAGTGTGGTCCTCCGGCAGGTCGGAGAACTGGCCGGAGTAGGTTTTGCTGCGGGTGAAGTTGTCCGTGCTGTTTTCCGCCGCCAGAACGGGGATATTCAGCAGGGACAGCGCCAGAAGCAGGGAGAGAATACGCTTTTTCATAGCACTCCTTTCCGGGGATCAGCCGGGGAGGTTCAGATCCTCCGCCGTGCGATCCTCTACATAGGGGTTCAGGTAGGTATTGACCAGCGCCAGAGTTTCGTCAGGATCCAGATAGATGTAGGGGTATTTCCACTCATTGGGCAGGGTGGAGAAGTCGATTTTATCAACGCCCATTCCCAAAACCTGCATACCAAACCAAGCAAGATCAGTTACTGACAGATCCGTGTCCACATATTGGCCAAATATTTCAGCGTATTTGCGCGGATTTGATATCAGATTTTCAAAGGAGAGCATTTTCTTCGCCACGGCCTTCAGAAACTTCTGCTGGGTCTGCATCCGGCCCAGATCCTCGCTGCCGTAGCCGGTGCCGTCGTTATTGTGGCGGAAGCGGACCACCCGCAGCGCGTCAGCGCCGCTGAGGTGCTGCATTCCCTTTTTGAAGTGGATGCTCAGCCCCTGAATGGGATCGTCGTAGTCCATATTGATGGGTACCTCGAAATCCACGCCGCCGATGGCGTCCACCAGCGCGGTGAAGCCCTGCAGATTGACGCAGACGGTGTAATCCACCGGGATGCCCAGCTGCTCCGAAACGGTGCTGGCCAGCAGCGCGGTGCCGCCCTTATTGTAGGCGTAGTTGATCTTGTGGGCCTTGCCGCCGATGATGGCCTTGGAGTCACGGGGGATGCTGGCACCGTAAACATAGCCGTTCACCGTATCCACCGCCATGAGGATGTTGGTGTCGCTGCCGCCGTTGTCATCGTCAAGGCCGGAAAGGAGGATTGTGTAGAACCCGCCCTTGCGCTCCAAGTGGGAACGGAGGGCCTCCTGGGCCGCTTGTTCCTCCGGGGACTGCTGGGAATCCGTGTCCGATGCTGCGGACTGGGCGGGCAGCTCCGCCGCCTTCTGCTCCGGGGCTTTCAGGAAAAAGGCCTTCACCAGCACGCAGACGGTGAGCAGGACCAGAACGATGATCAAAAAGACTTGCAGGGTGTGGGGCTGCTTTCGCTGACGGCGGCGGACTCTTCTGGACATATGAAATGACGCTCCTTTGTGCGCGGCGCGGGCCGCTTCTCTTTTTCGACAGATTTACATAACATTGTACTTGGGATGGCAGGAAATTACAAGGGGTTCCCGGAAATTTCAAAATTGTTCACAAACGGCCTGTCCGGTTTGGAGGGAGACTGTGGGGCTGGAAGTCTGCCTACTTTATAAGACGCTCCGGCGGCCCGTTTCGTTCCCAGTTTTGGAAAAATACCGGGAGAAGAGTTCCTTCTCCCGGCAGATTCATGGGGATGCCTGCTCTGCCAGCCGCTCCAGCAGAGCCCGGATCTCCGTCAGCAGCTGGGTCTGGCGGGTCAGGGTGCAGCCGATGGCGTGAAGCTCCGCCTCCGCCGGTTCCGACGGGGCCTCCGTCCCGGCGGGATGGGGCCAGCGGTGCATGACCGGCTCCTGGGGGACCGGGGGCAGCTCCGGAACGGCAGCCTGGGCGGCCCGTCTCCGGCGGCAGCCGCCGGTGTTGTTTACAGCCATAAGATCCCTCCTCCGGCGGCGTTATGTGCCGCGGTATTTTCTGCGGGTGGCGATGCCGCCCCGGATATGGCGCTGGGCCTTGTTCACGTCCAGCACCTCCTTGACCTGGAGGTACAGCGCCCGGTTGAAGTGGGGCAGCCGCTCCGAAATGTCTTTATGTACCGTTGATTTGCTGATGCCGAATTTTGCGGCGGCGGCGCGGACCGTAGTCCGGTTCTCTATGATGTAAAGAGCCAGGCGTTCGGCCCGCTCTTCCATGTTACCCTTCAAAACGCAACACTCCCCGCCTTTTGTTGGTTTATCCTATGCGGCGGCAGGCGGCCTTATGCGGAATGGGGAGAAGGGCTTTGGCAATACGCCGGATTTTGGCCCCGGATTGGAACCGCAGAGCCGGTATCTCTGGTGGAAATGCTATTGGAGATTTGTAAAATCCGTGATACAATATACGTAAATACGAATGGCAGTCCGCCGGATGCCCCCAAACCGTCCGGTCCGGCCGGCATGAAAAAAATGACAAAGGAGAGGCAGTATATGAACGAAACCCTGAAGGTCCTGCTGGGCCGCCGCAGTGTCCGCAGCTTCCGCCCGGAGCAGCTGAAAAAGGAAGATCTGGACGCCATCGTGGAAGCGGGCCTTTACGCACCCTCTGCCAAGAACTTGCAGGAAACCAAGCTGGTGGTGGTGCAGGATGGGGAGACCATCGCCCAGCTGGAGCGCCTGAATAACCAGATCCTGGGCAATGAGACAGGCCATCCCTTCTACGGCGCCCCCATGCTGATCGCGGTACTGTCTGACAGCGACTATGACAACTGGCTTCAGGACGGCGCCCTGGTGATGGGCAACCTGATGAACGCCGCCGCGGCCCTGAACGTGGGCTCCTGCTGGATCAACCGGGCCATGGAGACCTTTGAACTGCCGGAGGGCAAGGCGCTGCTGGCCAAGTGGGGCCTGGGCGAAAACTGGAAGGGTGTGGGCTACTGCGTCCTGGGCTATACGGACGCCGCCGTACTGGGGGACAAGGCCCGGAAAGAGGACCGCGTCCTGCACGTGTAAGGAGGGGCCATGAACGAGGATATCCGCCGGGTGACCCATGTGCAGAACATCCGCTACGACAAGGATGCGGAGCGGCTGTACATCATTGATCAGACCCTGCTGCCCAACGAGGAGCGGGAAATTGAACTGCGGACCATCGAGGAGATGGTGGAGGCCATTAAAAAGCTGCGCATCCGGGGCGCACCGGCCATCGGCATCTGCGCGGGCTACTGCATGTATGTGCTGGCCCGGGGCATTGACGCCAAGGACAACGAGACTTTTTACCGGAAATTGCAGATCGACAGCGAACTGCTGGGGGCCGCACGGCCCACGGCGGTGAATCTCCGCTGGGCGGTGGGAGAGATGATGGCCGCCGCCAAGGCCCATCTGAAGGATAACCGGGCGGCGCTGCTGGACGCGCTGTACCGCAAGGCGGCGGAGATCCACGAGGACGACATCGCTAAGTGTACCGCCATCTCCGAGTACGGCCTGAGCCTGCTCCATGAGGGGGACGGCGTGCTGACCCACTGCAACGCTGGACCGCTGGCTACCTCCCGGTACGGCACCGCCCAGGGGCCCTTCCTGCTGGCGGCGGAGCGGGGCATCCACATCAAGGTGTTTGCCGACGAGACCCGGCCCCTTCTCCAGGGGGCACGGCTCACCAGCTATGAGCTGCAGCGGGCGGGGGTGGACGTGACCCTCATCTGTGACAACATGGCCTCCATGGTGATGAAAAACGGCTGGGTCCAGGCCTGCTTTGTGGGCTGCGACCGCATTGCCGCCAACGGTGACTTTGCCAACAAGATCGGCACCAGCGGCGTGGCCATCCTGGCCAAGCATTACGGCATCCCGGTGTACACCCTGGGGCCCACCTCCACCATCGACATGAACTGCCCCGATGGCGCCCACATCCCCATCGAACTGCGGGACGGGGACGAGATCAAGAACCTCTGGTATGAAAAGCCTATGGCCCTGCCGGAGGTGAAGTGCTTCAACCCCTCCTTCGACGTGACGGACCACGAACTGCTCACCGGCATCGTCACGGAGAAGGGCATCTGCTATCCGCCGTTTACCGAGAGTCTGGCGGCGCTTTTTAAAGACAAAGAGTAATATTTTCTGCTGATATTACAAGGAGGATCATCAATGGCCATTCAGGAATCTCCCTCCGCCTGCATTGCGGCGGAGGAGGGCAGCATCGCCAAGGCAGTGCTGATGCCCGGCGACCCCCTGCGGGCAAAATTTGTGGCGGAGCATTACCTGGAAAACCCGGTGTGCTTCAACACGGTCCGGAATATGCTGGGTTATACCGGCACCTACAAGGGCCGGAAGCTGTCCGTTATGGGCCACGGCATGGGCGTGCCCTCTGCGGGGTTGTATGCCCATGAGCTGTATAATTTCTACGGGGTGGATACCATCATCCGCATCGGCTCCGCCGGCGGGATCGGCGAGGACGTAAAGGTGCGGGACGTGGTGCTGGCCATGGGGGCCTCCACCAATTCCCACTTTGCGGACCAGTACCGCTTCCCCGGCCAGCTGTGCGCCACGGCGGACTATGGCCTTTTGAAGGACGCCGCCGCGGCGGCGGAGCGCCTGGGGGTCCGGGCGGACGTGGGCCAGGTGTTCACCTCCGACCAGTTCTATAACGACAATCCGGAGGCCAACAAGACTTACCGGAAATTCGGCATCCTGGCGGTGGAAATGGAGACGGCAGGCATTTACTGGACGGCCCAGCGCTTCGGCAAGCGGGCGCTGTCCATCCTCACCATCTCCGACCATATTTTCACCGGCGAGGCCCTGTCCGCCCAGGAGCGGCAGGACTCCTTCCACGAGATGATGGAGATCGCCCTGGAAACCGCGTGGAAGGCCGCGGAATAACATCAGAAAGGTAAATTCCATGTATCGCACAGTCATTTTTGATTTGGACGGCACCCTGCTCAACAGCATCGGGGATCTGGCCGCCGCGGCCAACTATGTCTGCCGCAAAAACCGCTGGCCGGAGCACACCGAAGAGGAGATCATGGGCATGGTGGGCCACGGCATTCCCAACCTGGTGCGGCAGTTTTCCCCGGCGGATGCCCGCAGTACGCTGATGGTGCTGAACACCACTTCTCAGTTCAACCAGTACTACGGCTGCCACAATATGGAACTGACCCGGCCCTATGAGGGCATGGCGGAGCTTCTGCAGCAGCTGAAGGCGGCGGGGGCGCAGCTGGCGGTGTGCTCCAACAAGGCGGATAACTTCAGCCGGGCCATCGTGGAGCACTATTACCCCGGCGTATTCGAGCTGGTGCGGGGCAATCTCAACGGGATGCCGGTGAAGCCGGACCCCACCGTTGTCCGGGAGATTATGCGGGATCTGGATGCCAGCTATCTTAGTGCCATGATGGTGGGCGACAGCAGCGTGGACATCCAGACCGGCCACAACGCCGGCATCAAGGCCTGCGGCGTCACCTGGGGCTTCCGTAGCCGGGAGAACCTGGTGGAAGCGGCGGCGGACGCCATTGCGGACACCCCTGCGGAACTGGGCAAGCTCCTGCTGGGCTGACTGACATTGTAAATACGAAAAAAACGAGCTGTGCATCGCACAGCTCGTTTTTTGTAGCGAATCTCAGGTGTTTTCCCAATGGGCTTTCCGCATGGCGTCGGTATAGGCAATGGAACGCTGGATGGACTCGTCCAGCAGCTTGACGAATTCCTCGGCCCGGGGGGTCAGCTTGGCGTTTTTGGGGTAGATCCAGCCCAGGCGGATGGGAGGCTCGTTGGCCAGGGGGACGGTGACCACGTCCGGCGGGGAGAGCCGCTTTACCAGAAGGCCGCTGCCGGTGCTGAACGCGTCGGTGTGGGCCATGATGTTGATGGCGGTGAAATAGTTGTTGATGACGATGCACTTGGATGGCTTTTTCAGGGAGCACACCTGGAATTCCTCGGCAAAGTCCACCGCCACGCCCTGGGCCTGCTCAAAGCAGACGTAGGGGTAGCCTTCCAGGTCCGCCTCCGTCACCTCGTCCAGCTGGGTGAGGGGATGGCCCTTGCGGACAAAGACGCAGGGGGGCACGGCGGCCAGTTCGTGGAAGGACAGGTCCCGGGAGTCCAGCAGATGGCAGACGATCTTCTCCGTCACCTTGGTGAGGAAAATGACGCCCACATCTGCCCGGTGCTCGTAGACATCGGCAATGACCTCTTCCATGCCGGTGTCCTTGATGGTGTATTGGTAATGGTTGTCCGCAACGTGATTCAGCATTTCCAGGAACGCGTCGTCGGTAAAGAGATAGCGCTGGGTGGAGACGCTGAAATGCACCGGTGCGGCGGCGTTCCGGGATTCGCCGTAAAGCTCCTCGATCCGCCGCTTCTGCTCCAGCATGGAGACGGCGTAGCCGAGAAATTCCCGCCCCTCCGGTGTGAACTCAACGCCCCGGTTGCTGCGGACGAAAAACTGGATGCCCAGCTCCTGCTCCAGCTCCCGTACGGCGGTGGAAATGCCGGACTGGGAGAGAAACAGCTTGTGGGCAGCTTTGTTGATGGAGCCGCACTTGGAGATCTCCACCACGTAGGTCAGCTGTTGAAAAGTCATCAAATCATCTCCTGTTGGGAAAAAGGCGAAAAAAGGCTATCGAAACTATTATATGTAGTTCCGAAGAAAAAGTCAAATAAAGTTGGAAACCCTACAGTAGGTTTCTGCCAGGAAAAGGAAGCTCCCATAAGGGAGCTTCCTTTTCCTTTCGCCACATCTCATAAACTCGCACCATCCGGTGCGGGAACTGCGTTATTTGCCGATGGCGAGATAGTGATATGTGCGGTCCTTTACATTCAGCTGACTTGCCGCGTCCTTGTTGTACCAGCTGACGCCCTGCTCCGTCCAGGCGGCCCCGCCGAGGGCGTTCAGGGAATAGCCCATGGTACTTGCCGGATACCGCAGGATATAGAACGGGGATCGAGCTGTAGGGGTCCATCACCCCGGTGTCCAGAAACACCAGCAGGGGCTTGAAATCAAAGGTCAGTGAGCAGGGATTGTTCTGGCCGTAGGTTCCCGTGCCTGTGTAGCTGCCCGCGGCGACGCGGCAGTTGCCTGCCGCCGCCAGCGCTGCGTCGATCTTCTGGTTGTCGCTGTTGAAATCCCCGTGCAGAATGCGGTCTGACGCCTCGTACTGGTTCAGCTGGAAATGGCTCGTCTGTTTCATGTGGCTGCTGCGGACCATGGCTGGCCCGCCCTCCTTTCCCTTTCTCTCAGAACGGCGGGACCTTTCGACGCACGGAACCGTGCACCCCGGTGCAACACTTGCGGCCCTTTTAGCCGCTCAACAGAAATTCCGCAAAATTCCACGGGAAAAATGCAGAAAGTGCTTGACAAAACGGTACCGCTTGTGTATTATAAATGTGTTCCGCTTCGGACGGTTAGCTCAGCTGGCTAGAGCACCTGCTTGACGTGCAGGGGGTCACAGGTTCGAGTCCTGTACCGTCCACCAGACAGGAAAAGCCTGAAACCACTCGGTTTCAGGCTTTTTTGTTATTTTGACGAAAGACACGGAACACCGACAGACCGAAAATACCCCAAAAGTTATGAAAAGCGCCTTGTGCTTCATTTTTTTGGCACAAGGCGCTTTTTTATGAGGTGGTGGGGCGCGACCGGCCGCAGATGCAGCTCCGCCTGCATTTTGACCCTACCTATTCTTTGGCAGGTAACAGAGGTGGAAACGGAGCCATTCAAGGCACTGCCGAACCCGCTGTTGGAACTTCTTTTCCATCTGGTAAATAAAGACACACCATCATGGAGCGGAATAGCGCCGAAGAAAACAAAACGCTCAGGGGTGAGCTGACCGCCGAGCAGTGTGCGAAGTTTACCGTGTTAGAGAGTCACTACAAGCGGCTGGAGCGGGTGCTTGGCAAAATCCCGCAGGAGGAATTAGGGAAACTCTTGCCGAAACGCATGGGATATCAGCGATCACGCATATATGAGTTACAATCGCCTCTTAATGATAGGTGGAGTATACTTTATAGAAGTATACTTCATGAAAATTGTGCTGCTGTTCATGAGTTTTTGTTGAGAGGAGAGAATGCATTGAATTTTGGGAATGAGACTTATCAAATTACGGATAAGCATATCGCAGAATTTGCAGATGAGCTTCAACAGCGGGAGTATAGCAGAGGGACGGTTGATAATTATATCCGAAGCATGAAAGCCTATACCGCCTGGAATGGCGGAGAATTAAGCAAAGAACATATCATTGCATGGAAGAAGCACTTAGCAGCACAGCATGCTCCGGCTACTGTCAATGCCATGCTGGCGGGATTGAACTGCTTTTTGCGAATACAGGGATGGAATACATGCTGCGTAAGACTTCTGCGCCTGCAAAGAAGGATTTTTTTAGAACCGAAACAAGAACTGACGCGTGAAGAATATCAGAGCTTGGTCAAAACCGCCAGGTATCTTGGGCGGGAACGATTGGCATTGGTGATGGAAACTATATGTGCTACAGGCATTCGAGTAAGTGAAATCACTTATGTTACGGTGGAAGCAGTTAAGCAAGGAAAGTCTGAAATATCTCTAAAGGGGAAAATACGAACGATTTTACTTCCGAATAAACTGCGCCGCCGCTTATTGAAGTATGCGCGTAAACTGCACATATCTACTGGCCCTATTTTTCGCACAAGAACGGGACGGGCCTTGAGCCGGACACAGATTTGGACAGAGATGAAACATCTGTGTCGTTATGCCGGGATAGAAGAAAGAAAAGTGTTCCCCCATAATCTGCGGCATCTTTTTGCCAGAGTCTTCTATCAGGCATATAAAGACGTAGTAAAGCTTGCGGATATTTTGGGGCACAGTTCTATCAATACAACCAGAATTTACCTGCTGACGACCAGTGCCGAGCATATCCAGAAATTGGACCATTTAGCATTGCTCTGTTAGACAAAATTGTGCTTTTGTAAATATAGCAATAAAAGCAGATGCCCATTTGCTTATCGGCAATTACATTTTAATTAACGTATAACAAAAAAGCAAGAAGCATCAACATTTTGGGCACACGAAATTAAACCGATTTCATTTTTGTATGGAATCGGTTTAGTTTCGTGTTTTTTTACCTTAAATTCCTGCTTATCAGTTTTCCTATTGCCCCATTTTATATAGTTTGCAAAAGTAAGACTCCATTCATTTACAAAAGCACAATTTTGTAAATGTGTCTCCTGCCCCCTGCATGATCGGTGCAAAACAACGCCGATTCTGGTGCGGTGGGAGGTATTTTTATGGTGTCGGACGAGACCAAGCGGCCGGATGACGCAGCAATGCGGCGTATTCTGGAGCGGTATTCGAATAGCCTGGAGGGCATGATCCTCCGCTTGGCATGGCTTCATGGTTTGGGCCGTAAAGAGCTGAATGAGCTTACATGGGATCAAGTAGACTTTGAGACCGGAAATCTCATTTTGCCAGATCGAACGGTTCCTATAGAAGAAAGTACAGCAAAGTGTCTTGCGGACCGCTATAAGAATTACAGTGCAGTATCGCCGCGCGTAGTTATTGCGGACCGGGGCAAAAAGCCCATGACATTGGAAAATGTTTCTCGGCTGGCGAAAAATGCCTTAGATAGTGAGGGACAGAATGTAGCATTAAAAGACCTGCGCCGGGACTGGATACTGCGGCAGATAGAAGAAAAAGGCTGGGCCTATGCTGCCAGGGTCAGCGGTATGACTGTATCCAGTTTACGGGCGACCTTTGCCGCGGCCCTGCGGAAGAACAAATCGCAAATGGCTGCAATACCTCAGATGTCAGAGGATGAAACGGAATACACGCTTTGGCGGATCGTGCAGCAGGAGGGAAGTTCTGCGGCTGGCCTTGCCATCTGGATGTGCTGGAAGCTGGGGATGCAGCCGGGGGAAATTGCAGCACTGACATGGGATCAAATCGATATGGAAAAGGGCAGCATCCATCTTCCCGGCCGCAATATAGATATGGGAACCCGGATGCATCGATTGTTGGGAGAAGCTTGGGAGCGTCAGAAATCTCTGAATGAACCGCAGGTATTTATAGCGCCGACCACGGGCCGCCCGATGGACCAGGCCCGCCTGTCGGTACTGTGCCGTACCGCCATGATCCGTGGTGGGCTAGAGGGATTCAGTCTGCGAATCCTCACCGCGTGGACGCATGCTCGTCAGGTAGACAGCGCGTTGCTGCAGCGAGCGGAGGAGTTGGGTTATCTGGTGCGTGAAGATGTGATCCAGCTCCTGCATGTTTCGGGGAAAACCGCATGGTCCTATCTGGACCGCATGGTGGATGACGGAAAGCTAGTGAAGGTAGGTGTCCGTTATTATCCGCAGGGCAGCGTAGTAGCGCCGGAAAATCAACTGGACACCATACGTGCCTACCTTTCGGAGCACGGTATTGGCAGCCGGCAGGACTTTATGCAGCTCCTGCACGTTGCGCCTCATCAGGCAACACATATCCTCCAAGGCATGGTGAAACGCGGGGAGCTTGTCCGGGACGGAAAACGCTATCGGCTGCCTGCGGAAGGCTAAAAATTAAAAAAGTGAAAATCACAACTATTAGTTCATTGATTACGCGTTTTTTAACAAAAAACCGACTATTTTACTCTCTTGTTACAGAATGTCCAAAACCGTTTACAACCACAAAATAGACTGCTAAAGTGGGCCTTGCAAAGCGGGGGACCCGGAAGATACCCCGGTTCAGATATTGGGTAGGCTAGCCACGATATGTAAATCGGGGCCGGAACGGGGAGCCAGCTTTGTAAAATCAACTCCCGCTAAGGGAGAATCTAAAAGGAGGAAACCCCATGAAGAAGTTCCTTTCTCTGGTTCTGGCTCTGGTGATGACCATGTCT
>URTS01000013.1 GCA_900550685.1 uncultured Oscillibacter sp.
ACCATGAACACATCGCCGTGGGCGAAGTTGATCAGGCGCAGGATGCCGTAAACCAGCGTATAACCGATGGCGATCAGCGCATACTGGCCGCCTACGGAAATGCCGTTAATAAAATACGGGATCAATTCACGCATAGGAAATCCTCCTGTGGTTTTCTGTGGATGGTTCCGGGACGTCTCGAAAAAGTGGACGGAGGCCCGCTCTTTCGAGGCGCCCCAAAATGCGGAGAAACAGGGGATGGCGGATATCCGCAGATCATCCCCTGATACGCCCACATGGGTACAGCGTGTCGAAAAGCTTTTCGCCCCGCTGTCAGGTTTTCAGATTTTCTGAAAACCATTTATTGGAATAGCGCAGGACACCCTTCTTGGGTTTCCCGCGCACACCCTTCCTTACCGGTGCATGGGCAATCACATTTATCAACAACCTATGTGGGTACAGCCGCCGGAAAGCGGCTGTACCCACGGTTCGGTTCAAATTAGCCAACGGTCTGGACCTTCACGAAGTCCCAGACACCGGTCTCGGTGTTGGCGGTCTTGATGAAGGCGGAATCGCGCTTGGCGTCGCCGATGTCATCAAACTCGATCTTGCCGGTCACGCCGTCAAAGCTGACCTTGGGCAGAGCTTCCAGAACCGCGCTGGGCTCGGTGCTGCCGGCGATCTTCAGCGCTTCCAGAGCGGTGAAGTAGGTGTCATAGCCCACGGCGGTCACAGCGGCCACCATGTCGTTTCCGCCGTTGTTGGTCAGGGCGTCGGGGTTGGCGTTCATCCATTCCTTGATGCCGGAGTCGAAGTCGGGAGCGCCGCCCTCCTGATAGAACGTGGTCACGAAGATGCTGACGTCCTTGCCGGTGGCGCTTTCAATGACCTTGTTGCTGTCCCAGGTGTCGGAGCCCAGCAGGGAGCCGTCATAGCCCTGGGCCGCGGCGGCCTCCACGATCAGCTGGGCATAGTTAATGGAAACAGGAGCAAAGATGACGCCCGCACCGGCGCTCTTGGCGTTGTTGATGTAGGAGACAAAGTTGGCAGTGCCCTCGGGGAAGCTCTCCGCCGTCACAGTGCCGCCCAGCTCCTGGAAAGCCTGAGTGAAGTAATAGACCAGGCCCTGGTCATAGTCGCTACCCAGCATGCCCAGCACATAGGCGTTGGTCACGCCCAGCTCGTTATAGGCGTAGTTGGCCAGAACGGTGCCCTGGAAGGGGTCCAGGAACGCAAGGCGGAAATACACATCGCAGTCAGCGGTAACATTGGGGTTGGTGCAGGAGGTGCCGATGGCAGGCATGCCGGCCTGGGAGAAGACCTCGCCGCCGGCCATGGAAACGCCGGAGCCATAGGAGCCCATGACCACGGACACGCCGCGGTTCACCAGTTCAGCGGCTGCGGAGGGACCGTTTTCAGGGGTCGTGCGGTTATCCACGATCTCCAGCTGGACATCATAGGTCTCGCCGCCGATCTCCACGGTGGGCTGGACATAGTTGGCATACTGCATACCCAGAATTTCCTGCTTGCCGCCAGCGCCGTTGTCGCCGGTCTGGGGCTCAAACACACCCAGCTTGACGACCTTGTTGCCGGAAGTGGAATCACTGCTGCTCTGGCTGTCAGAGCTGCCGGAGTTGTCGGAACTGCTGGAGCTGCCGCCGCAGGCCGCCAGGCTCATAGCCATAGCCAGCGCCAGCATCACGGAAAGAAACTTCTTCATTCTATTCATCCTCCTATCAATGAGTCGCATACCATCCGGACGCAGGCTATAAGAAGCCCTCTGCGTCCCGGATGGTGTTATTTTACGGAGGAAGGGGCCTTTGTGCAAGATGAATCCCGCACAAAAAGTTTTTTGGATTTTTCTCCTTTAACGGGGGAAAGTGACGTTCATGCTCGTCCATTTGTCCTCATAACGAGGACATTTCCCGGATATGCGGAAATTTTCAAAAAACACTGTCCGTTCTGCGCGGACAGTGGTCTTCGTGAATTTGACGGGATACCCTGTAAAAACATACAGGTTTTTTGCAGTTTTTTTATGCACTCCCTCCCATTTTGCGGCAAAATCTGCCAAAGCGGCGCTTTTTTCAGCCAGTCCCTCCCCGCTTGTACGGAAAAAACGCGCCCGGAGGGAATCCCCTCCGGGCGCGTGAAACAGTATTCTCTTAGAACTCAGGCAGCTTGGCCACCACACCGGCGCACCGGGGACACAGGCCGTTTTCGTCAGCCTGGGTGCTGTGCTTCCAGCAGCGGGGGCACTTGGTGCCGGCAGCCTCGCTGACGGAAACCGCCAGCTCGCCGCCCACAGTGACCTCCACCTGGGAGACGATCAGCAGGTCCGCCAGAGCGGCTGCGTCCATCTCCGCCAGGAAGGCGTCCTCAGCAGGCACCATCAGGGCCACGTCGGCCTCCAGGCTCTTGCCGATCTTCTTCTCGGCACGGGCGGTCTCCAGAGCGCCGTTGACGGCGGTGCGGACGGTGATGATCTTCTCCCACTTGGCCATCTCATCGGCGGAGAGGGCATAGTCGGCAAACACGCCGTTCATATCGTTGAACAGCACGTTCCGGGTGTCGTCGCCCTCCTTGTGGGGCATGGCCAGCCAGATCTCGTCGCCGGTGAAGCAAAGGATGGGGGCCATGATCTTGGTGATGGTATCCAGGATCAGGTACAGGGCCGTCTGGGCACTGCGGCGGGACAGGCCGTCCTTCTCCTCGCAGTACAGCCGGTCCTTGATGATATCCAGGTAGAAGTTGGACATCTCCACCACGCAGAAATCGTTGACGGCGTGGGTGATGGCCAGGAATTCATAGTCGTTGTAGGCCTGGGCGCACTTTTCGATGAGGGCGTTCAGACGGGTGACGGCCCAGCGGTCCAGCTCCAGCATGTCGGCGGGGGCCACCAGCTGGTTGGGGTCAAAGCCGTCCAGGTTGCCCAGGCAGTACCGGGCGGTGTTGCGGAACTTCAGGTAGTTCTGGGCCAGCTGCTTGAAGATGGCGTCGGAGCAGCGGACGTCGGCGTGATAGTCGGCGGAGGCGGCCCACAGGCGCAGGATGTCCGCGCCGTACTTATTGAAGATGTCGGCGGGGTCCACGCCGTTGCCCAGGGACTTGTGCATGGCCTTGCCCTCGCCGTCCACGGTCCAGCCGTGGGTGACGCACTCCTTGAAGGGCGCGCCGTTACCGAAGGCGCCTACGGCGGTCAGCAGAGAGGACTGGAACCAGCCGCGGTACTGGTCAAGACCTTCCAGGTACATATCGGCAGGCCAGAAGCCCTGGTCTCGCTTCATTGACGCGAAATGGGTGGAGCCGGAGTCGAACCAGCCGTCCAGGGTATCGGTCTCCTTTTCAAAGCCGCTCTTGCCGCCGCAGTGGGGGCAGGTCAGGCCGGCGGGCAGGAAGTCGGCGGGATCCTTTTCAAACCAGGCGTTGGAGCCCTCCTTGCCGAACATGTCGGAGATGGCGGCGATGGTCTCGTCGGTGCACACCGGCTTGCCGCAGTCCTTGCAGTACACCACAGGGATGGGCAGGCCCCACCGGCGCTGGCGGGAAATACACCAGTCGGCGCGCTCCCGGATCATGCTCTTCATCCGGTCGATGCCCCAGCCGGGCACCCAGCGCACATCGTCGCAGGCGGCGCAGGCCTCGTCCTTGAAGGCGTCCACGGAGCAGAACCACTGGGGGGTGGCCCGGAAGATGATGGGCTTCTTGCAGCGCCAGCAGTGGGGATAGCTGTGGACGATCTCCTCGCTGGCCAGCAGAGCGCCGGACTCCTTCATATCCTTCAGGATCACGGGGTTGGACTCGTCCACCAGCATCCCGGCATACTTGCCGGCGTAGTCGGTGTGGCGGCCCTGGTCGTCCACAGGCACCACCATGTCCATGCCGTAGCGGCGGCAGGTCTGATAGTCGTCTGCGCCGAAGCCGGGAGCGGTGTGGACGCAGCCGGTACCGGAATCCATGGTGACATAGTCCGCCAGCACCAGGCGGCTGGTCTTGGGCAGGAAGGGATGGTCCGCCAGCATATTTTCAAAGAAGGCGCCCTCGTGGGTCTCCACGGTCTCGTAGTCGGCGATGCCCGCCACCTTCATCACCTTGTCGGTGAGGGCCTCGGCCATGATATACATTTCGCCGTTGGCGCTGTTCTTCACCACGGCGTAGCTCTCGGAGGGGTGCAGAGCGATGGCCAGGTTGCCGGGCAGGGTCCAGATGGTGGTGGTCCAGATCACGAAGCTCAGCTTGGACTTGTCCAGATGGCTCAGCTTGCCCTGGTCGTCGTGCATGGGAAACTTCACATACACGGTGGTGCAGGGGTCGTCCTGATACTCGATCTCGGCCTCCGCTAGGGCGGTCTCATCGTGATAGCACCAGTAAACGGGCTTGAGGCCCTTGTAGATATAGCCCTTCTTGTACATCTGGCCGAAGACCTTGACCTCCTCAGCCTCGAAGCTGGGGTTCATGGTCTTGTAGGGGTGCTCCCAGTCGGCCACCACGCCCAGGCGCTTGAAGCCCTCCATCTGGATGCCGATATACTTCTCGGCATAGGCGTGGCAGGCAGAGCGGAAATCAGGGATGCTCATGGCCTTGCGGTTGAGCTTCTGCTCCTTGATGATGGCGCTCTCGATGGGCATGCCGTGGTTGTCCCAGCCGGGGATATAGGGGGTGTAGCGGCCCCGCATGGCGTAGGACCGGGTGATGATGTCCTTCAGGGACTTATTCAGGGCGTGACCCATGTGGAGGCCGCCGTTGGAGAACGGAGGGCCGTCGTGGAGGGCAAAGCGGGGCTTGCCCTCGTTCTTTTTCAGCAGCTCATTGTAGAGGTCCATATCCTGCCAGCGCTTGAGCATTTCCGGCTCCCGCTTGGGCAGGCCCGCCCGCATGGGGAAGTCGGTCTTGGGCAGATTGATGGTCTTGTTGTAATCCATGATGCGTCTCCTTTATATTATAAGTTTTTCTTAGTATTTGATCGTGACCGTCCGGCAGGTCCGGCAGAGGTATGCTTTGGGTCTCACCAGCCCCATGGCCTTTCCCAACAGCACGTCCCCCGGCCGGGTGGGCAGCGGCAGGCCGGAGACCTCCACAGACCAGAACACCGGCCCCTTGCTGGAGAGATACCCTTCTTCCATCGCTTTTCCGCAAGTGGGACAATCCATGTCTCCGCCTCCCCTGACAAACAAAAAAACGCTTTGTCTCTGAACTCAGAGACAAAGCGTTTGAAACACTCTGCGGTACCACTCTTCTTGCCGTTTCCCTTACGGAACACGGCCCCTCGCGCCTGCCGACACAGGCCGACGGAATAACGCCCGTCACACGTCCACGCTTACTCGCGTCGTCTTTCAGCAGGAGGCTCCAAGGTGATTTTCACCGCCGCGCCTGTCCGCCTCGCACCAAACGGCGGCTCTCTTCACAGGCTTTCGGCCGGATACTCTTCCTTTTCTTCGCCAATTATTCGATTACTGGGCTATCATATCACATTTTGACCGTTTGTCAACTGATTTATGCAGAAAAAGCGGCAGAATTTGCCGCTTTTTCGAAACACATTTTATTGATACCGGTACAGCTGGGCGGTGTAGCCGTCGATGCAGCGGAGGAACATATCCCGGTCCCGGAACTCCATAAGCTGGGACCCGGCCTCCTCATGAAAGGACACCACACGGCGCTGGGTATCCACCCACAGCTTCCAGATCGGCTCTCGGGTCATTGTATTCTCCATAGTGAAGTACTCCTTTCAGACACACATTTTTTATTTCAGGGAACTCTGCTTATAAGACGATTTACAAGGCGGTTTTGTTGCATGATTTTGAAAAAATTTTCAGAAAATTTTTTCAGGCCAGCAGAGGCCGGACCACCAGGTCGTTGACAACGGCAAAGCTCTCCCGCAGATAGTAGTTGACGCTGAGCCACCAGGGCAGCTTCGCCGGGACCTGCACCATCCTGCCGGGGCCGTCGGCGCTCAGCAGCAGCTTCACCCGGGCCATGTGGAAATCGTTGGTGACGATGGCCACCGTTTTATGGTAGCTGTCCGGCAGCAGCGCCAGGGAATTTTCCAGGTTCTGCCGGGTGTTGGCGGACTGCTCCTCCAAAATCAGCCGTTCCGGATCAATGCCCCGGGCCGTCAGGGCATCATACATGGCCCGGGCCTCGGAGATGTCCTCCCCGGCCCCCTGTCCGCCGGACAGCACCGCCGGAATATCCGGATTCGCCTGCAAATACCGCGCCGCCGCGTCGATGCGGGTCTGGAGAGCCATGGAGGGGGTGGTGCCGTTGACCCCGGCTCCCAGCACGATGACGGCATCCGCCGGAAGGGCAGAATCGTTCCGGCTGCCCACCCGGATGACCCAGATCTCCACCGCCGCCAGCCCCAGGATCAACACTGCCAGCCCCGCCTGGGCGATCCGCAGGAGAGTTTTCCACCCCCGGCGGCGGCCGCCCCACCGGCTGAGGGTCAGCAGGACCAGGCAGGCCAGCACGCCCAGAAAACAGAGGTTGGCGGAAAAGCTGACGCCGGGCAGGGTCCGCAGCAGTACGGTCAGCAGGGCCAGCACCCCGGCCGCTGCCGCCGTCAGCTTTTCGGAAGCTTTCCAGATTTTGAAGTGAATATGATACATGTTCTATATCTGTTATTTTCTCCGGCCCGCCCGGCCAAACCAGCCGGGCGAGCTGTCTTTGTCTCTTACGCGGATTCCGCTCCGGCGGACATACTGGGGCTGTGACTGTCCTCTGGCATATCAGTTATGCTTTCCTCCGTGCCGAACCAGCCTGCCGGATAATCGCCGTACCGGTTGTAATACTCTTCCGGGGACATACCGAACTCATC
The DNA here is from genome assembly GCA_900550685.1 of uncultured Oscillibacter sp. Lineage (GTDB taxonomy): Bacteria > Bacillota > Clostridia > Oscillospirales > Oscillospiraceae > Oscillibacter. Next base: position 6,791 of record URTS01000013.1, read on the forward strand.
CATAAACCGGTCATATTCGTCCCAGCCGCTGTCCGTGTACTGCCAGGGATAAGCGTCCCGGTTCAGCACCAGATCCTCATCGGTGATCAGTCCCAGCTCCTTCAGGGCCTGAATGGTCTCCGCCATGCCCTCCCGGACAGAGATATCAATGCTGTCGTACCGGTGATTCTCCATCTGATAGCCGACGTGAACCGTCATATCATAATGGTCCGCGTCGTCCTGACTGTTGAACCAGTCGTACACGCCCCAGTTTCCATTCTCCGCGTCCCTGGCCACGGCACTGAGGATGGTTTCCACCTCCCGGCTGTTCAGGTCGGTGCCGCCGGTGCGGGTGTTAATCCACGCGGTGTCCAGCCGGAAGTTCCCGTCCTGCCTGCGGATGCGCTTCTGGCGCATCTCCGGGCTGTTGATGAGCCGGTCCAGCAGGTTGTCGTAAGTGCCGTCCTGCGCCATGCGGTCGCGGGCGAGATACAGGTCATACTGCCGCTCCACCTTCAAGCCGCTGTTCAGAGTGTAGGTAAACCGCACGTTGGTATAGGCATGGGGTATTTCCTCGTCCGCGCCGCTGTATGCTTCAGAGGCGGCAGATGCTGCTGTCAGGGCATAGTCTTTATCGTTGATAATGGCCTGATGCAGCGCCCGCACCTCTTCAATCAGCGCGTCGTCCTGACCGGGAGTCAGGTAGTAATTGCTGTCGGCGGCGTAGAGATTCACCTGCTTCACGCTGTCTGCCGCAGGCACCCGGCGCACCACGCCGAACACATCGAACTTCATGGCGGCGCACAGCGCGATGCAGCCCAGCGCCACCGCCAGCATCCCCTTCCAGGTACTTCTGAACACCCGGAGGGTCTTGGCCAGCAGCATGGAGGCCGCATAGTAGCCCACAGCGCCGCCCACGATCATGCACAGGATCATGGGCAGAACGGTAAAGTACAGGCCATTCTGGAAGCTCTCCCAGAACAGGGCGTACAGCAGCCGGCCGCCCAGAATGGCGGAGTAGGCGGCGCAGCCGTACCGGAACACCGGCTTCATCCAGCCCACGGCCACCACGTCCCCGGCGCTCTCGCTGCGGCGACGGCGGTACATGAGCCATGCCAGCACCATCAGCACCACGCCCACGGCGGCGTACACGGCGATGAGCCAGCCGTTTTCCAGCGTCACGGAGGTCGGCACACTGGTCTCATACCGCTGACTGCCCAGTCGATCCGTCACCCACTGGGTCTCGTAGGTGCTGTTGGGAGAGATCTTCTGCATGAGGTATACCACGGGGCTGAGCCACTCCACGGTGCCGGAATAGCTGCTGTAAATGCCGAAGCAGAAGCCCTGGGCCAGCAGGTTCACGGTGAAGTCCGTCAGCACCGCCAGGAAGTTGAACAGGGCGTACAGGGCGGGCAGCATGAACACGTTGCCCACAATAAAGGCGCAGAAGGTGGCCAGGCCGAAGAAGAACACGCTCTCTCCGGCGACGCCCAGAATCGTCACCAGCACGCCCACCGGCTCAAAGCCGCCGAACAGCATCGTCACCAGCACCGTCAGCACGCCGGTAACGGCGTAGGGAATAGCCATCATGACCAGGCCGGAGAGCAGGTTGGTGAGGAACAGGCCCTCCCGCCGGATGGGCAGGGTGTGCATCAGGCCCACGCTGCGGGCGTTGTAAAGGTAGCTCCACACCGCCATGGCGCACAAAATGGCGTACACGACGGAAATAATCGGCACCCCGTAGGACAGCACAGTGTAATAAGCCTGTCTGGTCTCCAGAGGCGACCAGAGCTGGAACCCGTCGTGCAGCAGGTTCACCAGCATGGCCAGGGGGAACATGGCCCCGCCGAAGGAGGCCAGGCCCCACAGCGGCCAGTACCGGGACAGATTTTTCTTAAAAAGGGTGCTGTTAAAGCACGATGTCTTTGACCGCATAGTCCGCACCTCCCAATTCATAAATAAAGATCTCCTCCAAAGTCAGCGGCACGGCGTCCGCCAGCAGGGGATTGTAGGCCATCAGGCGCTCCGTGGCCTCCTGGGCGTTCATCCGCATAATGAGGGTATGGACCCGGCCGATCTTGGACGCGTGGAGCACCGGCAGATCCGCCGGGACTTCATTGACGCCGTCCTGGAACACCACCTGCATCTTCACCATGTTGTCCTGCAGCTGGGCCAGGCTCCGCTCCAGCAGCACATGGCCCCGGTCCATGATGCCCACGTGGTCGCACACGTCCTCCAGCTCCCGGAGGTTGTGGCTGGAAACCAGCACCGTGGTGCCCCGCTCCGCCACGTCGCCCATCATCAGGCTCCACACCTGGCGGCGCATCACCGGGTCCAGGCCGTCCACCGGCTCATCCAGAATGAGATAGTCCGGCATGGCGGACAGGGCCAGCCAGAAGGCCGCCTGCTTCTGCATGCCCTTGGACAGGCGGCGGATGGGCCGTTTTTCGTCCAGCGCAAAAACCTCTTTCAGCTTTTCATACCGTTCTGTGGAAAACTGGGGGTAGAACCCCTTATAAAACCGCATCATGTCCCGGATGGTGGCAGAATTGAAATAGTACCAGTCGTCGGGGATGGCGGCGATGCGGGCCTTCAATGCCGCATTTTCCCACACATCCTCCCCGCCGATGCGGACGGTGCCGCTGTCCTGGCGGAAAATGCCGGTGAGATGGCGGATGATGGTGGATTTGCCGGCGCCGTTGGGACCCACCAGGCCGTAGACCGCGCCGGTGGGGACGCTGAGGGTGGCGTCATTCAGGGCGGCAAAGCCGTCAAAGGTCTTGACGGCGTTTTTCACTTCGATCATTGCTCGTATACCTCCTTGATGAGCTTCATGGCGTCCTCATGGGTCATGCCCAGGTAGCGCAGCTCGCCTGCCAGCTTCCGCAGGTCCTCCTTCAGGTTTTCCCGCCGGGCGGCGTCGGCGTCCGCCGTGCCGCTGACGAAGCTGCCCTTTCCGGCCACGGAATAGATGTAGCCTTCGGTTTCCAGCTCGTTGTAGGCCCGCTGGATGGTGTTGGGATTGATGGACAGCTGGGTGGCCAGCGCCCGGACCGAGGGCAGCTTTTCATCCTGGGCCATGGCCCCGGTGACGATCATCCGCCGCAGGCCGTCCTTGATCTGCTCGTAAATGGGACGGGAGTCCCGGTAATTCAATGTCAGCACATGTGCTTCCTCCTTTCTGAGGATCAGTTGCCTGTTAAAATGCGCAGGGTCAGCGGTGCAGGATCACCGCCGCCAGCAGGATCACCAGCAGCGCCGCCCCCGCGATGCCCAATAGAAACATCAGACTCACGGCGCACCTCTCAGGGCTGCAGGGCCAGGGCCACCAGGACCACAGCCGCGAAGATCAGACCCGCGATGGCGGCAATACCCGCAAAACCAAACAGCATCATTTTTCTTCTCCTTTCCGGCCCGGTTTCAAAACCACGCCCACCGTCAGCGCCGCCAGGGCACCCAGCACCATCAGGGCGGCTACCAGCTTCTTTACGATCTTCATCACGTTCCTCCGAACTGTATCAACTGTACTATGTGTGTTAGTACAGTTAAGATATCACACCCGTTTTCCCCTGTCAATCCCTTTTCCAAAAATATTTTCCAGCCCTTTTCTATACCAGTTGACAGCCTTTCTTTATTAAAAATAAGGAAGTTTTTGCATTTTTCTCTTTACAAGCGGGTATTCCTATGGTAAACTTGTTCAGCACGCGAACCGTGCAGACATCCCGGGGCTTCGTTCTGCGGAGGATTTCACCACTCCCGAGGCGCAGTCTGCGGGGAATATTTTGAAAGGTGGAAACACACAATGCTGCGTAAAGATCAGAAGACGGCCGTGATCGAGGCCAACCGTACCCACGAGACCGACACTGGCTCCCCCGAGGTCCAGGTCGCTATCCTCACCGAGCGCATCAACATCCTCACCGAGCACATGCGCGCCAACCCCCAGGACAAGCACTCCAACCGTGGTCTGCTGAAGATGGTCGGTAAGCGCCGCAGCCTGCTGGACTATCTGCAGAAGAAGGATATCGAGCGCTATCGTGCCCTGATCGCCAAGCTGGGCATCCGGAAGTAAGAAGCAATGAGGGTGACGGAGCGGTTCTCCGTCACCCTTTTCTGCGAATTTCCAGTCATTTTTTCGCCGGGGGCTGTTGCTTTTTGTGTTTGAAACTGTGCCCGAATCTCGGACATGCTTTCAAATACGAAAAGAGCCGCTCCCGAGCATCTGAGTAAAGGAGCAATCTTATGTCAACCATTATTACCCACCGGCAGTTCCCCGGCTATCACAAGTATGAGATGGAGCTGGCCGGCCGTCCCCTGACCTTGGAGGTAGGCAAGCTGGCCGAGCTGGCCAATGCCGCCGTCATGGTGGGCTACGGCGATACCCGCGTGCTGGTGTGCGCCACCGCCTCCGCCCGTCCCCGGGACGGCATCGATTTCTTCCCCCTGAGCGTGGACTTTGAGGAGAAGATGTACGCCGTGGGCCGCATCCCCGGCAGCTTCAACCGCCGCGAGGGCCGCCCCGGCGAGAAGGGCATCCTCACCAGCCGCGTCATCGACCGCCCCATCCGTCCCCTGTTCCCCTATGATTTCCGCAACGATGTGTCCATCATGGCCACCGTCATGAGCGTGGACCATGACTGCTCTCCCGAGATCGCCGCCCTCATCGGCACCTCCGCCGCCCTGGCCATCTCCGACATTCCCTGGAACGGCCCTGTGGGCGCCGTGAAGATGGGCCTGGTGGACGGTGAGCTGGTCATCAACCCCACCAGCGAGCAGCGCAAGGTCTCTGATCTGGACGTCACCGTGGTCTCCACCGGCAAGAAGGTGGTCATGATCGAGGCCGGCGCCAACGAGGTCCCCAACGACAAGATGTTCGAGGCCATTCAGAAGGCCCACGAGGAGAACCAGAAGCAGATCGAGCTCATCAACAAGATGGTCGCCGAGATCGGCAAGCCCAAGTTCGACTATCCCCACGCCGCCTTCGACCAGGAGCTGTTCGACGACATCGTGGCCAACTTCATGGACGAGGCCAAGGCCGCTATGGACACCGATGACAAGAACGTCCGTGAGCAGCGCTGGAACGCCATGATCGAAAAGTGGCACGAGAAGTATCTGGAAGATCACCCTGACATGGACCAGTATCTGGAGGAGATCACCTACAAGTTCCAGAAGAAGATCGTCAAGGCCTGGCTGCTGGAAGGCCACCGCGTGGACGGCCGCCAGAAGAACGAGATCCGTCCCCTCAGCGCCGAAGTGGGCGTGCTGCCCCGGGTCCACGGCTCCGGCCTGTTCACCCGCGGCCAGACCCAGGTCCTGTCCGTCTGCACCCTGGACACTCTGTCCGCCTGCCAGAAGCTGGACACCATCTGGGAAGAGACCGAGAAGCGCTATATGCACCACTACAACTTCCCCGGCTACTCTGTGGGCGAGGCAAAGCCCGCCCGTTCCCCCGGCCGCCGGGAGATCGGTCACGGCGCTCTGGCCGAACGGGCCCTGCTGCCTGTGATCCCCTCCGTGGAGGAGTTCCCCTATGCCATCCGCGTGGTCTCTGAGGTGGTTTCCTCCAACGGTTCCACCTCTCAGGGCTCCATCTGCGGCTCCACCCTGGCTCTGATGGACGCCGGCGTGCCCATCAAGGCACCTGTGGCCGGCATTTCCTGCGGCCTGATCCAGGACGACAACGGCGGCTTCACCACCTTTATCGACATCCAGGGCGTGGAGGACTTCCACGGCGAGATGGACTTCAAGGTGGCCGGCACCAAGAAGGGCATCACCGCCATCCAGATGGACCTGAAGAACGACGGCCTGACCATGGAGATCATCAAGAACGCTCTGGACATCACCTATGACGCCCGCTGCGAGATCCTGGACCAGATCATGCTGCCCTGCATCTCCGAGCCCCGGAAGGAAGTCTCCAAGTACGCCCCCAAGATGATCATCATGCACATCAATCCCGACAACATCCGGGACGTCATCGGCAAGGGCGGCTCCGTCATCCAGAAGATCGTGGCCGACACCGGCGCCAAGATCGACATCGACGACGACGGCACCATCCACATCGCCGCAGCGGACGCCTCCGCCTGCGACGCCGCCAAGAAGTGCATCGACGATATCGTGTTCGTCCCCGAGATCGGCAAACTGTACTACGGCCGCGTGGTGCGCCTGATGACCTTCGGCGCCTTCGTGGAGCTGGCTCCCGGCAAGGACGGCCTGGTGCACATCTCCAAGCTGGCTGACCACCGCATCGAGAAGGTGGAGGACGCCTGCAAGATCGGCGACATGATGTGGGTCAAGGTCACCGACATCGACGAGAAGGGCCGCGTGAACCTCTCTCACAAGGACGCCATGAAGGAAATTGCCGCCAAGGAAGCCAACGGCCAGCGGGTCAAGTAATTTCTTTCCCATTCATAAAACGCCAGACAGGGCGGGCATTTCGCCCGCCCTGTTTTTGTACCTCTGTACGTTTTTCATGTTTTCCGCAGCAGCCGCGGCTTTTCAGCCCCAGGCATACAGGAGGTCCCTCATGTATTCCACCCTGGTCATCACCCTTTTGAATACCGCCTTCTGGTTCGTCCTCCACTTCGGCACCGCGGAGCTGCTCACCCACCTGCCCGCCGAAACCCAGCGCCGCCTGTTCGACTGGAACCGCCCCTTTTTCCGGGTGTCGGAGCGGGAAATGGCCCTGTACCGCCGTCTCCGCCTGCCTCGCTGGAAGGACCGCCTGCCCCAGTTCAACCCGGAGTTCGACAAGCGCCATCTGGCCGCCGTCCCCACCCCGGCCTATCTCCGGCAGTTTCTGGAAGTCACCTGTCACGCGGAGGTCATCCACGAACTGATCGCCCTTCTGGGCTTTTTGTCCCTGTTTTTCTGCCTGCTGTGTGAGCATCCCCTGGACTGGCTGCCCCTCTTCTTTGGGATTGCCCTGTTCATCGGTCTTTGCAACCTGCCCTTTGCCGCCATTCAGCGGTACAACCGCTTCCGCTTGGTGCGCCTGCTGGGGCGCATGGAAGCCAAATCCCAAGTCAGGAGTTGATTTTATGGATATCATCGCCGCCATTGCCACCGGCAGTGCCGCCACCGCCATCGGCATCGTCCGATTGTCCGGCGACGGCTGCTTCGCCCTCTGCGACCGGGTGTTCCGCCCCCGGAACGGCAAACCCTTTGCCAGCCAGCCCTCCCACAAGATGGTGTTCGGTGAGATGCTGGACGAGACGGGGGCCGTCATCGACCAGGGGCTGGCCGTCCGCTTCGGCGGCGGCCACAGCTACACCGGGGAGGACGCCGCCGAGTTCCACTGCCACGGCTCCCCGGTGGTGCTCCACGCCCTGCTCTCCGCCCTGTTCGCCGCCGGAGCCCGGCAGGCCCTGGCGGGGGAATTCACCAAGCGGGCCTTCCTCAACGGAAGGATGGACCTGACGGAGGCGGAGGCCGTCATCGACCTCATTGATGCCCAGTCCGCCGCCGCCGCGAAAAACGCCGCCGCCCAGCTGGACGGCGGGCTCCGCCGCCGCCTGGAACCGGTGCAGGAGGCTCTTATCGACATCACCAGCCGGTTTTACGCGGTGGTGGACTACCCCGACGAGGACATTGAGGACATCCAACCCCAGCAGATCCGTGATGCCCTGGAAACCGCGGAAACCGCCCTGGCCCACCTGCTGGGCACCGCCCGGCGGGGCCGGGTGCTGAAGGAGGGCGTCCGCACCGCCATCGTGGGCCTGCCCAACGCTGGCAAGTCCTCCCTGCTCAACGCCCTGGCGGGCTATGACCGGGCCATCGTCACCGACATTCCCGGCACCACCCGGGACACGGTGGAGGAGACCGTCACCTGCGGCGGCCTGCTGCTGCGGCTCATTGACACCGCCGGTATCCGCGACACCGCCGACGCCGTGGAGCAGCTGGGCGTGGAGCGCAGCCGCAAAGCGGCAGAGACTGCCGATCTGGTGATCGCCGTGGTGGATGGCAGCCAGACACCGATGACTGTGGACGAGGACATTCTCGCCCTGGCCGCGAAGGCCCCCCACTGGATCTTAGCCGTCAGCAAGGATGATCTGAACCCCGCCGTGAAAACCGCCGTCTGGCAGCTCCCCAAGGGCCTGCGGGAGCCGGACGCTCTGGTTTCGTTCAACTCCGTGGCCCCCGGCGGCCTGGACGCCCTGGTGGATGCCATTCAGGACTGCTTCCCCGCCGGTGCGCCTGCCGAAGCCGGTTCCCTGCTGACCAACGCCCGGCAGGAGTCCGCCGTCCGCCGGAGCCTGGAGGCCGTCCGGCGGGCATTGTCCGCCCTGGACGGCGGCCTGACCCCCGACGCGGTCCTCACCGACGCGGAGGAGGCCCTGGAAGCCGTGGGGGAACTGACGGGCCGCACCGCCAAGGAGGAGATCGTGGGGGCGGTGTTCAGCCGGTTCTGCGTGGGCAAATGACCGTTTCCGTTTCGCTTATCGCATAATCCGGTTTACAAAACCACAAAACTGTGCTATACTGACTTTGATTCTAGAGCAAAGGAGCACCCAACATGGAAGAAATCTCTGCTTTCCGCCGGCAGCTGGAATCTCTCCGTCCCGCAGACTGGGACACTCTGCCGGATTTCCCCCTTTATATGGATCAGGTCCTCTCTTACATGGAGCGGCAGACCATCCGTCTGGACGAAAGCGACGCCCTGACCGCTTCCATGGTAAATAACTACACGAAAAACGGCCTGGTCCCCCGGGCCGAGGGCAAGAAATACAACCGGGAGCATCTGGCCTATCTCACCTTTATCTGCATTCTCAAGCAGGTGATGTCCTCCCGGGACATGGACCTGCTGATCCGCACGGAGCTGGCTGGCGATCGCCCTGTGGAGGACGGCTACGGAGCTTTTCTCCACAGTCTGGACGGCGCCCTGACTGCCACCGCCGGTGAGATGGAGCGTTACGAGGACACCGACAGCCTGGCGGACGCCGCCGTTCATTTCGGCCTGCTCAGCTATGCCGCGGGCCTGGTGAGCCGCCAATATGTAGCCCAGCTTCGCGCCCAGACTCCGGACGCGGACAAAAAAGCCGAAACCAAGAAGGCCGCCAAGGCCAGAAAGGAGCACAAGGACTGATGCGCGATTATGTGATCCTCACAGACAGCTGCTGCGACCTCACTGCCGAAATGGCGGAGGAGCTGGGCATTGTGGTCCTGCCCCTGAGTCTGCAGATGGGCGGAAAAACCTACCATAACTACCTGGACGGCCGGGAGATCGGCTTCCAGGACTTCTACAGCCGCATCCGGGCCGGAGAATTGGCCACCACCTCCGCCGTGAACGTGGGCGAGATGGAGGAGAAAATGCGGGAGATCCTGAAAAGCGGAAAGGACATCCTCAGCATCAGCTTTTCCTCCGCCCTCTCCACCACCTACCAGTCCTCCGTCATTGCGGCGGAGGACCTGAAAGGCGAGTTCCCGGAGGCGAAGATCCTGACGGTGGACTCCCTGTGCGCCTCTCTGGGCCAGGGCCTGTTTGTATACCTCTGCGCCCAGGAGCAGAAAAGGGGAAAGAGCATCGACGAAGTAAAAGCCTTTGCCGAGGAGACGAAGCTCCGTGTCTGCCACTGGTTCACGGTGGATGACCTGAACCACCTGAAGCGGGGCGGCCGCATCAGCGCCGCCACGGCCCTGTTCGGCACCATGCTGGCCATCAAGCCGGTGATGCACGTGGATAACGAGGGCCGCCTGATCCCCGTCAGCAAGGCCCGGGGCCGGAAGGCATCCCTGACGGCCCTGGTGGACCGGATGGCGGCCACCGCCATCGACCCGGAAAACCAGACCGTGTTCATCAGTCACGGCGACTGTCTGACGGATGCCGAATTCGTGGCGGAGGAGGTCCGCCGCCGGCTGGGGGTCAAGACCGTCTGCATCAACTACGTGGGCCCGGTCATCGGAAATCACTCCGGTCCCGGCACCATGGCGCTGTTTTTCCTTGGCAAAGAACGATAAGTATGCTAAAATAGTCCGGGATTTTTTCCCGGGCTGTTTTGCTGTGCAAAAGCATAGCAAAATTGGAAATGTGCCATTCCCTCGCCCCTGCGGGGCAGCCGGAAATGATGCACAAGAACTTCATGCGCCGATACTTTGTGCCTTTTCGTGATGCGGTGCCAGCGCATGAAGTTTCCTACCCATTTTGATTTCAATTTTCCGCTTCGGCGGAAGGACTTGTGAGGATATTTATGGAATGGCTGGAGCTGCATATTGACACAAACCACGCAGGGCTGGAACCCCTGGAGATCTTTCTCTCCGCCAACGGCGTGGACGGCGTAGTCATTGACGACGAACAGGATTTCCAGAGCTTTCTGGAAAACAATCACCAGTACTGGGACTATGTGGACGAGGATCTGGAAGCGTCCATGAAGGGCAAATCCCGGATCACCTTCTATTTGCAGGCGGACGACGAGGGCTTTGCTAAGCTGGGCCAGCTCCGCACCGCCCTGCAGGGCTTCAAGGAGGCCCACGCCGGAAAATACGGCACGCTGCTGATGACCATGGAGAATCTGCAGGACGCGGACTGGGAAAACAACTGGAAGCAGTACTACAAGCCCATGGAGATCGGTGAGCGGCTGCTGGTGATCCCGGAATGGGAACAGGAAAACGTGAAGGGCCAGGCCAAATACGCCGGTAAGGTCCCCCTGATCCTGGAACCAGGCCTCACCTTCGGCACCGGCAGCCACGCCACCACCCGCCTGTGCCTGACGGCCCTGGAAGAGGCCGTTCACGGCGGGGAGACGGTGCTGGACCTGGGCTGCGGCAGCGGCATCCTCTCCATCGCTGCCCTGCGGCTGGGGGCCGCCTCCGCCAAGGCCGTGGATATTGATGAAAAGTGCCTGACGGTGGCCTACGAAAACGCCGCCCTCAACGGCATCGGCAAGGACCGCTACACCGTGCTGGTGGGGAACGTCCTCTCCGACGGCGCCCTCCGGGCACAGCTGGGCGGCGGGTATGATGTGGTGGTCGCCAACATCGTGGCGGACGTCATCATCGGCCTGGCTCCTATGGTGCGTCAGTTTTTGAAGCCCGGCGGCCTGTTCCTCTGTTCCGGCATCATCGACACCCGGGCGGATGAGGTGGCGGAGGCTCTCCGCCAGAATGGCTGGACCATTGAGGCCACGCGCTCCGGCGAGGGCTGGTTCTCCTACGCCTGCCGCTGATTTTGGGAAAGGACACTGATACCTATGAACAAACTGCAAAAGCTCAATACCTGGATGACCCCGAAAATGCCCCTGCTGATCCTCTGCGCCCTGGTGCTGGGACTGCTCTTTCCCAACCAGATTGGCGTGCTGTGCCCCGCCGTGTCCGCCCTGATGATGTTCCAGACCTTTGCCAACAGCCTGGGCAGCAGCGTGCAGGACCTGGGCCGGGTCCTCTCCCACCCCAAGCCGGTGCTCATCACCCTGTTCTCACTCCACATCCTCATGCCCCTGGTGGCTCTGGGTGTGGGCAGCGTGTGCTTCCCCGACCAGCCCCTCTACACCCTGAGCCTGGTGCTGATGGAGGGCTCCCCCGCCGCCGTCTCCTCCCTGATGTGGATTGTCATCGGCGGCGGCAGCGTGGAACTGTGCCTGTCCATCATCCTGCTGGACACCATGCTCTCCCCGGCGGTCCTGCCCCTGACCCTGCGGCTGCTGTGCGGCTCCGTGGTGGAACTGGACACCCTGGGCATGATCCGGGATCTCTTCGTGATGATCGTGGTGCCCGCGGCCCTGGCCATGGTACTTTGCCGCCTGCTGGGCAAGGAAACGTGCACCAAGGCCAAGCAGCAGCTGAGCCCCTTCTCCAAGCTGGCCCTGCTGACCATCATCTGCGCCAACGTCACCCGCTGCGCCCCCTTCCTCCACGATCTGAACGGGCAGCTGGTGCTGCTGATCTTCATTACCCTGGCCATGCGGCTCATCAGCTTGGGCGTCGGCTTCCTCCTCTCCAACCTCCTCCGCTTCCCCTATCCGGTGGAGTTGACGGTGACCATCAATTCCAGCATGCGGAACAACGCAGCCGCCGCCACCCTGGCCGCCCAGTATTTCCCCTCGGAGGTGGTGTTCTCCCCCTCTGTCTCTCCCCTGTTCTCCCAATTCACCAGCTCTCTGGCGGTGCAGTTTCTGCAAAAGCGGCAGAAGAAGGCGGACGCAGCCCAATAAGGCCGATATCTATGAAAAAAGCACGGGGTTTTCCGTGCTTTTTTAATTTCCCGACGGTTTTCCCGCGTTTCTTCCCACCGATCCGCGCTAAAATGGTCCCAAAAGGGGCAGGATCGCCCAATCATCAGGAGGTGCGCGGATATGTTGGACACGCAGGTGCTTTTCCTTCCCGTAGAGGGCATCGCCCCCAACCCCTGCCAGCCCCGGCGGGCCTTTGACCCCCAGCCCCTGGCAGAACTGGCGGACTCCATCCGCCGCCACGGCATCCTCCAGCCCCTGACGGTCCGCCAGACTGCGGAGGGCTGGGAACTGGTGGCGGGCGAGCGCCGCCTTCGTGCGGCCAAGCTGGCGGGGCTGGAAACCGTTCCCTGCATCCGCATCCAGGCGGAGGAGCAGGAATCCGCCCTCCTGGCCCTCATCGAAAACATCCAGCGGAAGGACCTCCACTATTTTGAGGAGGCCGCCGCCATCGCCGCCTATCTCCGGCAGTCCGGCGCCACCCAGGAGGAGGCCGCCGCCCTGCTGGGCCGTTCCCCCTCCGCCCTGGCCAATAAGCTGCGGCTGCTGCGGCTAGGGCCGGACTGCCGCCGCCTGCTGGTGGAAAACGGCCTCACCGAGCGCCACGCCCGGGCCCTGCTGCGGCTGGAGGACCCGGAGGAGCAGCTCCGGGCCCTGGGGCACATCATCAAGGCCCATCTCAGCGTGGCCCAGACGGATCAGTACATCGACAAGCGTCTGGCGGAGCTGCAAACCACGCCCCCCTCCGGCCGCCGCACCTTTATTCTCAAGGACGTGCGGCTGTTTCTCAACAGCCTGGACCGGGGATTGCGCCTGGTCCGGGAGGCCGGCATCGGCGCCGAGTCCCACCGGGAGGATACGGAGGACGCCATCCTGCTCACCATCCGTATCCCCAAGGCCCGCCGGGTATGAATGAACAGAAAATGCCGCGCTTCTGCGCGGCATTTTCTGTTGCCTTTCTATGGAATTTTTTTTAGAATAGCTGTAACGAATGGGCCTGTTTTCATCACAAACAGACAGAAAGGGGGGAGAACATGACGGATTTTGACCGGGCCTACCGGGAGAACGCGGAGATCGTGTACCGCTACGTGTTCTCCCTCACCCGGAACGCGGACCTGGCGGAGGAGGTGACCCAGCAGACCTTTTACGAGGCCCTGCGGCATCCGGGGAACTACCGGGGGGACGCGGCCCTGTCCACCTACCTCTGCGGCATCGCCGGAAACCTGATGAAAAAGGAGCTTGCCCGCCGGGCTAAGGAGAACCACGTCCCCATAGAGGACATGGTGGACCTGCCGGGGGACGGCAGCGCCGAGGACGCGGCCATGGGCAACCTGAACCGGCAGGACCTGTTCCGCCGCATCCACGCCCTGCCCGAACGGACCCGGGAGGTGGTGTACCTCCGGCTCTCCGGCGAGCTGCCCTTTTCGGAGATCGGGGCCATTTTAGGAGAAAGCGAGACCTGGGCCCGGGTGACCTTTTACCGGGCCAAGCAGAAATTGATGGAAGGAGGCGGTTTGTAATGCTGCCGTGTCATATTGTGAGAGATCTGCTGCCGTCCTATCTGGACCACCTGACAGGTCCGGAAACAGAGGCGGACATGCAGGAGCATCTGGCGTCCTGCCCGGACTGCCGGACCGCCCGGGACGCCATGGCGGCGGACCTGGGGGCGGAAAAGGCCCCGCCGCCGAAGCTGAACTTTCTGAAGCGGTTCCGCTGGCAGCAGCGGCTAGGGGCTATCTTATCCGTGGCGGTGACGCTGCTTTGCCTGGCGGGGCTGTACCGGGCCGAATACTGCTACGATCTCACCAGCACGGCAGAGATCGAGGCGCTGATCCAAGAGGACCTGGCATCCAATTCCCTTGCCGAATTCCCCAAAGGCGGAGAGGTGGATGTGCTGGAAACCACAACAGTAAAGGACCGGATGTTCATCCTGTATCAAATCGAGCAAAACGGAGCATTCAACCGGCAGGGCATTTACCAGTTCCAACGGGGACTGTTTGGCGGATACCGCTACCGGGCGGCCAGCTATGACTCCTGGCCCATTGTGGCAACAAAACTCATTGATATTGGGAAGCAGCAGTATCTGGAGATTTACGCCGCCAACTGGCCGGAAAAGGCCGCCAGCTTTGCCGTGTTTTCTGGGTATCATGCTCCCAGTTACGCGGGGGAGGAGGAAATCCTGCCGGCCCCCAGTACGCTGACGCCTGTGTATGAGGGAACGGCGGCCAAGAGCATCCTTCAGGTGATCCCGGTGACGGAGGAGCAGGTCCAGGCCGGATTTTACAGCAACTCGTCCGTAGTCTATTATGACGCGGAGGGAAACCAGCTGGATAATGGGGAGTTGGCAAAGCCC
>URTS01000014.1 GCA_900550685.1 uncultured Oscillibacter sp.
GCCCAGGCCTCTCATCCAAGACCCAAAACGCAGGTAATCTACCATGAAAGTTACTGTGATCGGCAGCCATCTCTGCCCCGATACCCTGTATGCCCTGAACCGGCTCAGCGAAGCGGGTGCGGAGATCGACTTCAAAAATCTCTCCGCCAGCCTGTCCGACCTGAAGGCCTATCTGGCCCTGCGGCAGGACAGCCCTGTCTACGCCGACATCCGGGAAAACGGCGGCATCGGCATCCCCTGCTTCATTCTGGAGGACGGCACCGTCACCCGGGATCTGCGGGCTGTTCTTAAACCGTAAAAAGTCTCCCCGCACAGCCCGCCTTTCAAGGCGGGCTTGCTTTTTCCCCGGAGAGGTTTATAATGGTCGTTGTTTGAATTTTTCAAAAGGAGATCTGTATGAACGAGTATCTGGAATTGTTTTTGACGTTCGCCAAAATGGGCGTCATGACTTTCGGCGGCGGTATGGCCATGCTGCCCATCCTCCAGAGGGAGGTGGTGGAGGACCGCCACTGGGCCACAGAGGAGGAGTTGGTGGACTACTATGCCATCGGCCAATGCACTCCGGGCATCATCGCCGTCAACACCGCCACCTTTGTGGGCCAGAAGCGGAAGGGTGCCCTGGGCGGCATCGTCGCCACTCTGGGTATGGTATTCCCGTCCCTAGTCATCATCAGCATCCTGGCGGGCCTTATCACCAACTTTTCCAGCGTAACTTGGGTGCAGGACGCCTTTGCCGGGATTCAGGTATGCGTCTGTGTGCTGATCTTCAATGCGGTGGTAAAGCTGCTGAAAAAGTCCGTCATCGATAAGCGCACCTCCGTCATCTTCCTGCTGGTGATGATCGGGAGCACGCTGCTGAACCTCTCTCCCGTGTGGTTCGTGCTTCTGGCAGCCCTAGCTGGCATTGTGCTGAAAAATCTGGAGGGAGGTGCCGCGAAATGACCTATCTCCGGCTTCTCTGGGAGTTCTTCAAGACTGGCCTCTTCGCCATCGGCGGTGGCATGGCCACGCTCCCCTTCCTGAAAAACATCGGCCTTTCCACCGGCTGGTACAGCCAGACGGACCTGATGAACATGCTGGCGGTGTCCGAATCCACCCCCGGCCCCATCGGCATCAATATGGCTACCTATGTGGGCTTCACCGTGGGCGGCGTCCCCGGAGCCATCATCGCCACCATCGGCGAGGTGACTCCCTCCATCATCGTCGTTCTCATCGTGGCGGCCATGCTGGCCAAGTTCCGGGACAGCAAGCTGGTCTCCAACGCCCTGTACGGCCTGCGGCCCGCCTCCACCGGCCTGATCGCCGCCGCCTGTATCGACGTGGTGCTGCAGGTGCTGCTGCATGTCAACAGCTCTACGGTCAGCGGCGCCCTGATGAAGGTCTTTTCCTGGGCCGGCAGCCTGAGCGGACGGGGCCTGGTGCTGGCGGCCGTGCTGCTGGTGCTCACCAACTACGTAAAGCAAACCAAGAAGCTGCACCCCATCGTCTTTATCGGTCTCTCCGCTGTGGTGGGCATCCTGTTCCACTTCGGCGGCATGTAAGTTCATTGAAAAGCACCCCCGGCGGGCCTTGGGCCTGCCGGGGGTGTTTTTTTACAGGTTTCCGGTGCGATCAGGCGTCCAGCACCTTGGCCCGCTTCAGGGCCATCACCAGAATGGGGATCAGCACAATGTGAAGAATGATGCCGGGAACGGCGTTCAGCAGGGCCCCCGCGATAAAGGCGCTCCAGGTGAAGGCGGAACCGCTGACGCCGGAAATGACCACCATGGTGATGCCCCAGACGATGCGGCCCAGGATCATGGCGCCGATGAGGGACACGTAGATATTGACGGTCTTCTTGGGCAGCAGCCGGTACAGCAAGCCGGAAAACAGGCCGTAGGCCGCCAGCTCAAAGCTCATGGCGATGGCGGTGATCAGCGGGGGCATGCCCAGCCAGACGTGGCGCAGCATGGGGGCCACAAAGCCCACTGCCATGGCCCACCAGGGGCCGCAGAGGAAGCCGGCCAGCAGCACGGGGATATGCATGGGGCTGAGGGCGCTGCCGATCTGGGGGATCTGGCCCGTCAGGAAGGGCAGCAGCATGCACAGCGCCAGGCACACGGCGGCATACACCAGATGCCGCAGCAAAGTAGCAGTTTTGGTACGATTCATTGGAAGTTCTCCCTTTCAAATTGAAAATTTGCCGTCTTGAACGGGAGATGTGCCTTCTGGCACAGTTGATGGTTGCTGGGAAATTTATAAAACCGGCTTGGCCGGTAAATTTACAGGGTCACAGGACATCCCGCGCACAGGGCCCGCAGGTGCTCCACCAATTCGTCCGCCAGCTGGGACAGCGACAGGTCCCGGACGCCCACCACGGTGTGTCCGCAGTGGCGGTTCACCGGCAGCAGCAGCTTCTTGGCGGCACTCTGGCCCACAGCTACCGCCATGACGGGGGTGATCTCCCCCAGCAGGGCGTCCGCCGACAAAATGCCGATAGGTCCGGCGATGACGTCTGCCGTGCGGCAGGCCACCAGCACCGGGTTTTCCCCGGTGGCCCCCTGGTCCGCCCCGGCCTTCATCATGGCAGCGGTGGCAATGGCGTTGGTGCCGATGGCCAGGACCTCACAGGGCAGCTTGGCCGCCTTGATCCGCTCCGCCAGCAGGGCGCCCATGCGGCCGCTCTGGCCGTCGATGATGACAAGCTTCATTCCGTTTCCTCCTTCAATCGCAGCGTGCAGCGCTCCGCCGTCCGGGTGGCCTGGAAATAGGTGTTTTCCAGGGGGATCCACCGGTCAAAGAACATCTGGCCCCACTCCGGACCGTTCCGTTCCAGGACCCGGCGGCGCTGGCTCTCCGGCGATATCTCCAGGAAAACCGACAGGTCGTAGTAGGGTTCCATCGCCGGGTGAAGACTGTAGGACCCCTCCACAATGTTCAGCCGGGCGGCCCGGCTGCGGCGGGGTTCACTGAGAGACATGGTCTTACAGTCAAAGGGCCGGTACACCACATCCCCGCCCCGGCTGAGGGGGGCCAGGATCTCCGCCTCCAGCCGTTCCCGGTCCATATTGCCGCCGGGCTGGGCGAAGCGCTCCGGCGTCCGCTGCTCCGGCCGGAGGAAATAGTCGTCGGCGTGGAACAGGGCAGCATCCGGGTAAATTCCGGTCAGAAGCTCTGCCAGGGTGCTCTTGCCGCTGGCGGAGCCCCCCTCGATGGCCAGCAGCATCCGGGGCTTTGATCCCAGGGCCCGGTCGATGGCCGCCAGCAGCGGCAGCAGATGGGCATAGCGCTTATGCAGCACCCGGTAGGCCGGGTGATAGGCGTTCCGGTAATCCTCGGAATGGTGGCAGGCCGGAAAGCCCGCCGCCCGCCAGGCGGCGATCTCCGCTGCAGCCGCTGCAGGGTCAAAGGGAAGCGTTCCCTCCCGGATCAGTCCCATCAGCACCGCCAGCCTGTCCTCCAAGGCCGGGATGTCCTCTCCGGGCACAGCGGCAGATTGGGCAAAGGCCGCCGCCAGGGTCTCCGGCGTCAGCCCCTCTGAAAGGATACCCAAAGGCACCCGGCACCAGGGGCCGTCCAGCGGCTCCATCTCCCGGCAGTCCGGCGCATGTTCCGCCTCCCGCCGGATCCAATCCGCCGCCGCAGAAGGATCATCCACCAGGTGTCCGCAGCCGAAAGTGCTCTGATAGAGGGCCTTCCGCAGGTCCTGAAGCCGGGAGGCCGGATGCCGGGCCCACTGGTCCAGCAAAAATTCTCTTGCAGACATACAGAATCCCTCCTTGCTTATTGAAAATCCGATTTATTATATCGTTTTTGCGGCTTTCGCGCAAGTAGTTATAACAAATGAAGAAAAATTCGTTTACGCGTCCCGTTTTGAGAAGTTTTTAAAATTTTCCATTTCTCTCGACAGAACCTGACAGGAAATCCCCCTGCCTGCGTGTATGATACAGATACCCCCTCCACCGGCAGGGACACAAGCGCCAGGAAGCCTGACCACCGTGCGCAGCCATCCTGTTCGTTGGGGGGATGTTAACGCAAGGTGTGTTAAGAATTTGTTAAGTTGCACAGAATGAAGAAAGGACTGTATGCAATGAACTCTCTGAAAAAGGAATACCTGTTTTTATTCAACGCGCTGACGGATACGGAGGAGGCCCTGCAGCAGCTGCGCCGGGACCTGATGGCCGTTCAGCAGCAGGCGGAGGAGCTGTTTCTGGAAGAACCTGTTGAAACCGTTCCCTCCATGATAAAGCCCTCCTGACGCCGCCGGAAACGCCGTCCCACCCATGACAACCGCTGAAAAATGTGGTATCCTGAGGAAAACCACTTCTTTGGAGGCGCTTATGCTGCATATCGGCTGTCATCTCTCCTCCGCCAAGGGCTTTCTGGCCATGGGCCGCCAGGCATTGGCGCTGGACGCGGATACCTTTCAGTTTTTCACCCGGAATCCCCGGGGAAGCAGGGCCAAGGCCCTGGACCCCGCCGACGCGGCGGCCCTCATGGCACTGCTGGCGGAAAACCGGTTTGCCCCCATCATCGCCCACGCCCCCTACATTTTAAACCTCTGCGGCGGGGAGGAGGAAAACCGGCTCTTTTCCCAGGAACTTTTGGCGGACGACCTCCGCCGCATGGAACATCTCCCCGGTCAGCTTTATAACTTCCACCCCGGCAGCCACGTGGGCCAGGGGATCAAAGCGGGCATCGCCTACATAGCCGACGGGCTCAACGCCGTCCTGACGGCAGAGCAGACCACCACCGTGCTGCTGGAAACCATGTCCGGCAAGGGCAGCGAGGTGGGCAGCCGGTTTGAAGAGCTGCGGGAGATCCTGGACCAGGTGGACCTGGGAGCGAAAATGGGGGTCTGCCTGGACACCTGCCACGCCTCCGATGCCGGGTACGACCTGGTAAACGACCTGGACGGCGTACTGACGGAGTTCGACCGCGTCATCGGCCTGGACCGGCTGAAGGCCATCCACCTCAACGACAGCCTGAACCCCTGCGGCGCCCGGAAGGACCGCCACGCCCGCATCGGTGAAGGCTGCATCGGCCTGGAGGCCCTGGCCCGGATCGTGAACCACCCGGCCCTGAAGCACCTGCCTTTCTGCCTGGAGACCCCCAACGACCTGGCGGGCTACGCCCGGGAGATCGCCCTCATGCGGAGTCAGGCAAAATAAAAGCATCGCCAATACCCCGGAGCTTTCACAGCTCCGGGGCATTTTTCCCCTCCTGGCTGCATAGGTTGTCCCAAGAGGTGACGCGTATGAAACAAAGGAAGCCCTCCGCCCGAATCTCCCGGCGGCTGGGGGCGGCGCTGCTGGCGGCTGCCACACTGTGGACCGTCAGCGTGACCGCAGGCAGTACGGACGCCGCCGGGGCCTGGCAGTCCCTGAAGCGGGAGGTGCCCCTGGCCCTGCTGCGCTGGCAGCTGGGGGATCCCGGCCAGCCGGACGGCCTGTCCGCCGCCGCGGTGCTGACCCTGAGCCAGGCGCCCCTGCTGCTTTCCGCCCGGCAGGAGATCAGCGATCTCCGGCAGCAGGCGGAGGAGGAGCCGGAAACCCCGGCCCCCGCCCCGGTGACGGAGCCGGTGCAGGAGGAGCCCCAGGAGACTCCCGCCCCCGCCGGAACGGACAACGGCGTGCCCGCCAAGACCCTGGTGCCCACGGATCCCAGCGGCTACACCGTCTGCGGCAAGGTCTACATCAGCAATTCCACCAAGTATACCCTCTCCAATGAGGAACTCCTGAAGCCCTTCGGGGCAGAGCTCACCGGGGAGGCCCCTCAGATCCTGATCCTCCACAGTCACGGCAGCGAGGCCTACACCCCCGCCGCGGACGACGGCATCGTCTGGTCCGGGGAATGCCGCACCACGGACACCCGATACAACGTGGTCCGCATGGGGGACGCCATGGCGGAAGTGTTCGGCCAGGCTGGCATCTCCGTGCTTCACGACCGGACGCTGTACGACTACCCGGAATACGCCGGGTCCTATGACCGGTCCCTGGCCGCCATTGACCGGTATCTCAAGGAATATCCCTCCATCCGCTTCGTGTTGGACGTCCACCGGGACGCCATTGAGACCAGCAGCGGTAGCCAGGTGAAGGTCATCTCCGAGATCGACGGCCAGGGCACCGCCTCCCAGCTGACCCTGGTGGTGGGCAGTGACGGCGGCGGACTCAGCCACCCGGACTGGATGGAAAATCTCCGGCTGGCGGTGGCCATTCAGGAGCAGGCCCTGACGGACTACCCCACACTGATGCGGCCCCTGCTGCTGCGAAACTCCCGGTACAACCAGCACGCCACCACCGGCTCCCTGCTGGTGGAGGTGGGCACCGCCGGCAACGCCCCGGAGGAGGCGGAACTGGCGGCCCGGCTGTTCGCCGGGGAGATGGTCACGGTTTTAAATGAACGGAGCAAATAGCCGGACTCATGCAACCCTTCCGCACTCTATCGCACCCCAGGCCCGCCCATTAGAAATGGTGGACCTGGGGTTTCCCGTCAGAAGATGTTAAGAAGTTGAAAATAATCCTGGAAAACTCTGGGTAGATCAGCCCTTTCATGGTATGATGATATCATTAGTTGACAAGGGCAAATACGGTTTTTCTAGGTGAAAGCAGCATCTGCCCTTATCAACTGATGGCAGAAACTTATCTCGCGAGGAGGCGGTGCGATTGCTGGGGAAACTGCGGAGCCATTGGCAGAGCCGGATCGGTCAGACAAAAACGGTGCTGGGAGAAAAGGTGCGGGAGGCCCTGGCCTCCGTGCTGCCCATCACCCTGATCGTGCTGTTTCTGTGCTTCACCGCCGCGCCGGTGCCCACAGACGTGCTGCTGGCATTTCTGATGGGGGCCGTGCTGCTGATCCTGGGCATGGGGCTGTTCACCCTGGGCGCGGACACCGCCATGCTGCCCATCGGCGAGCGGGTGGGTGCCCAGATGACCAAGTCCCGAAAGCTGTGGGTAGTGGTGTCCGTCAGCCTGCTCATCGGCATCATCGTCACCATCTCCGAGCCGGACCTCCAGGTGCTGGCAGGGCAGGTGCCCGGCATCCCCAACGCGGTCCTCATCGGCGCTGTGGCCGTGGGCGTTGGCATCTTTCTGGTGGTGGCCCTGCTGCGCATCCTGTTCCAGATCCCCCTCAACGGACTGCTGATCGCCTCTTATATTGTGATTTTTGCCCTGGCGGCCTTTGCCCCCAAGGATTTTCTGGCGGTGGCCTTCGATTCCGGCGGCGTCACCACCGGACCCATGACGGTGCCCTTCATCATGGCCCTGGGCCTGGGCGTATCCTCCACCCGTAGCGACGGCAAAGCGGGGGAGGACAGCTTCGGCCTGGTGGCCCTGTGCTCCGTGGGCCCCATTCTGGCGGTGCTGGTGCTGGCGCTGGTGTATCAGGCGGCGGGGGCCTATGTGCCCAACCTGGTGCCGGAGGCCGGCGACACCCGGGAGCTGTGCCGCCTGTTTGCCCAGGGCTTCCCGGTATACGCCCGGGAAATGGGAGCGGCCCTGGCCCCCATCGCAGCCTTCTTCGCCGTTTTCCAGGTGATCTCCCTGCGGATGCCCCGGAAAAATGTGTTGAAAATTGTTGTAGGCCTCCTGTATACTTATGTTGGACTGGTTTTGTTCATGACCGGCGTCAATGTGGGCTTTCTGCCCGCCGGCACCTATCTGGGCCGCCAGATTGCGGCCCTGGACCAGAACTGGGTCCTGATACCCATCGGCATGCTGATGGGCTGGTTCATCGTCCAGGCGGAGCCCGCCGTCCACGTGCTGAACCGGCAGGTGGAGGAGCTGACCTCCGGGGCCATCCCCGGAAAAGCCATGAGCACCAGTCTCTCCATCGGCGTGGCAGTCTCCATCGGTCTTGCCATGCTGCGGGTGCTGACGGGGGTGTCCATTTTCGTGCTGCTGGTGCCGGGGTATCTCTGCGCCATCGGCCTTTCCTTCGTGGTGCCCAAGATCTTCACGGCCATCGCCTTCGACTCCGGCGGCGTGGCATCCGGCCCCATGACGGCCACCTTCCTGCTGCCCTTTGCCATGGGCGCCTGCGAGACCCTGGGCGGCAATGTGGTGACGGACGCCTTCGGCGTGGTGGCCATGGTGGCCATGACGCCCCTCATCACCATTCAGCTGCTGGGCCTTGCCTACAAGTGGAAGCTGCGCAAAACCGAAATGCCCGACGCGGCCGCACCGGAGATCCCGGCGGCGGACGACGAGATCATCGACCTGTAAAGGGGGAATACCCATGGCGGCGGACTTTATCATCACCATCACAGACCGCAGCCGCGGCGGAGAATTCGCGGCCTGGTTCCAGGGCCAGGGAGCCACGCTGGTGCTGACGGCCCTGGGCCGGGGCACCGCCACAACGGAAATTCTGGACTGCCTGGGGCTGGAGGCCTCAGAAAAGGCGGTGCTGCTGTGCATGCTGCCCAGCCGGGGCGGTCTTCTGCGGAAGGCGGCCAAGGAGCTTTGGCTGGATGTGCCCGGCCGGGGCGTTATGATGGCGGTACCGGTATCCAGCATCGGCGGCGCAGCCGCTAAGGACTATTTACTGCAGGGGGAGGCGGAAGACCGCATGGAAAAGGAATTGACCCACGAACTCATCGTTGTCATCGCCAATCAGGGCGCCACGGACCGGGTCATGGACGCGGCCCGGGCAGCCGGGGCCACCGGCGGCACGGCGGTCCACGCCAAGGGCACCGGCACGGAGCTGGCGAAAAAGTTTTTCGGCGTGTCCCTGGCGGCGGAAAAGGAGCTGATCTTCATTCTTTCCGCCGCGGAGACCCGAAAGCCCATTATGAAGGCCATCATGGAAAAGGCAGGCATGCAGACCGATGCCCAGGCCCTGGCCTTCTCCCTGCCGGTCACGGACCTGGCGGGACTGCGGCAGTTCGGCGAATAACCCGCACAGGAAAGCCCCTCATTTGCGGAGCGTGATTACACACTCCGCAAATGAGGGGCTGTTTTATATAGGGTTTGAACCGCCAAGGGGCTCCCTCGGTTTTTGCTGTCGGATCAGCTTACAGAGAGGGTCCCGTTCAGCGTGCTCACGCACAGGGAGCTGACGCCGAAGCAGTTCAGCAGCTGGCGGCGGGCAGTCAGGGCCCGGCCGTCCAGATACCAGGCCACGGTGTCCTTGGTCTCCACGTAGGCGCAGGCGTAGCGGTCGGAATAGTAGGCCGTGCCCTGCCCGGTCAGGGTCTCCAATATCTTGGCGTCTGCCGCCGTGAATTTTCCGCCGGACTTTTTGGCCTGTCCCGCGGCGGTCAGCAGCAGGGACAGCTTCCTGGCGGGGACCTGGTCGGTCAGGACGCCCAGCGCATAACAGATATGCTCCAGGGGTTCCATGGCGTATACCGGCACCTCCGCCGCGGTGTCCGTATAGGCGGCCACCCGCAGCACCAATTTATCCGCCGCCTGGCCCAGGGCCGTGTAGTCCGGCGCAGTCTGGCCGCTGACCGGAGCGTCCGCCGCCACGTACAGCTTTTTCTCCGGCATGGCGGCCCGGAGGGCCTGGGCCAGCTGGGTCAGCAGGGGGCCGTCCGTCCACGCCTGCTGGGAGATGTTCAGATACAGGCCGTCGTAGCCGCCGTCGGCCACCGCCTGGGCCAGGTCCTGGACCGCCGCGGTGCCGTTTTTCAGAACGGATGCCTGGCCGGAGATCCCCAGCAGCACGGTTTTGCCGGATGCCTGGGCCTCCGTCCGGGCCTGGTCCTGGGTCTTTCCGGGGTTCACGCTGACCTGGGGCTTCTGGCCGCCGGTCAGACTGCCTGCCATCAGGATCACCGTCTGGCAGCCGGAGAGATCCGGCATCGCTTCGTCGGTCCGGAGGATCGCCATGGTCTCCTCACTGGCGGGGTGCAGCTTGCCGTACAGCCGGCTGAGCACCACGGCGGCCTGCTCCCGGGTGGCGGCCCGGCCCGGGACGAACAGGGTTTTGCTCATGCCGTTCACCATGCCCATTTCATAGGCCATGGCAATGTAGCCCCGGTTGGTGGTCACGTCCCGGAACGGGAGGGCGGCTTCGGTAAAGAGCCCCGTCATGGAGCCGTATCCCATGGCCCGGAGCAGCATCACCGCCAACTCCTCCCGGGTGATGGCGTCGGCAGGGCGGAAGGTATCCGTCTGCCGGGTGACGGCCCCGTGCTCATAGCAGGCCCGGAGGGCCGGTTCGTACCACGCCCCCTGGGGCACGTCGGAAAACACCTGATAATAGGCTCCCTGATCCTGCCAGCCGAAAAACCGGCTCAGCACCACGGCAAAGGCCGCCCGGGTCATGGGCTGGCCCACGCCGAAAGTATTGGCGCTCTTGCCCTGGAACCAGCCCTGGGTCACGCACTGGCTGATGGCCTCCGCGGCCCAGTGGCCGGAGGTCACGTCTGTAAATCCGGCGGCCTTGGCAGGCACCGTCAGTCCGCCGCACAGCAGGGCGCACAGGCACAGGCAGGCCGCAGCGCGGCGCAGAATATTCCGTTTCATCTGGATTCCTCCTTAGGGAAATTCACCGTTGATTGTACCAGATTGGGGGCCATTCGTCAAATCCGGCGGAAAAAGGGGCCGTTTTTCCGCCCCTGATCCGGAGAAAATAGGCAAAGGCCCCTTTTCCTGAAAGGGAAAATGTGCTATGCTGAATTGGATTTATTATCTCTCATGGAGGAAAATTTATGAATCAGAACGAAATGCTGCTTCTGAAGCTGGGCGAGGTGGTGCTGAAGGGCCTGAACCGCCGCAGCTTTGAGGATAAGCTGGTCAACAATGTCCGCCGCCGGATGAAGCCCTGCGGCAGCTTCCAGGTCTATATCCGCCAGAGCACCATCTATGTGGAGCCCCAGACGGACACCTGCGACATGGAAGGGGCCTACAAGACCGCCCGGCAGATCTTCGGCGTGGTGACGGTGGCCCGGGCCGTCCCCTGCGACAAGACCATGGACGCCATTGTGGAGACCGCCAAGACCTACCTGGCGGACGAATTCGCCAAAGCCAAGACTTTCAAGGTGGAGAGCCGCCGGGCGGACAAGCAGTTCCCCATGAACTCCATCCAGATCTCCCAGTATGTGGGCGGCGAGCTGGGCGAGTTCTTCAACATCAAGGCGGACATGCATCATCCGGACCTGACGGTCTATGTGGAGATCCGGGAAAAGCACGCCTATGTCCACGCCCCCTCCGTGCCCGGCGCCGGCGGCCTGCCCATCGGCATGGGCGGCCGGGCGGTGAGCCTGCTCTCCGGCGGTCTGGACAGCCCCGTCTCCTCCTACATGATCGCCCGCCGGGGCGTGGAACTGGAAATGGTCCACTTCGTCTCTCCCCCGTATACCTCCCAGCTGGCCCAGGACAAGGTGCTGGAGCTGGCCCGCCTGCTGACGGTGTACTGCGGCCGGATGATTGTCCACATCATCCCCTTCACGGAGATCCAAGAGGAGATCCGCCGCCGGTGCCCGGAGGAGTACTTCACCCTGATCATGCGCCGGTTCATGATGCGGCTGGCCGAGGCGGTGGCCCGAAAGTCCCACGCCTCCGCCCTGGTCACTGGCGAGTCCCTGGGTCAGGTGGCCAGCCAGACCATCAAGGCCCTGGGCGTCACCGAGGACGTGACGAAAATGCCGGTCCTCCGGCCCCTTATCGGCACCGACAAGGTGGAGATCATCCGCATGGCCCGGGAGATCGGTACCTACGAGACCTCCATCCTGCCCTATGAGGACTGCTGCACCGTGTTCACCCCCCGCCACCCCGCCACCCGGCCGGTGCTGGAGGACGTGGTGAAGGCTGAGTCCGTGCTGGACATCGACGGCCTGGTGGCCAAGGCCCTGGAAGGGGAGACCTGGGTCCGGGTCAAGCCCCAGCAGTAAGGAAGTCTTCACCATGATCCGCAAAGCGGTCTCTGAGGACCTGGAACAAATTCTGACGGTTTTGTCCGCCGCCAAGGCTTTTATGGTCAAAACCGGAAATGCCGCCCAGTGGGAGCCGGGCTATCCGGACACGGTGATTTCCGGCGATATCGCCGCGGGAAATTGTTATGTAGAGGAAGAAGGCGGCACAATCCACGGCGTATTTGTCTGTATTCCGGGGGATGATCCCACCTACCGGGTCATTGAAAACGGCCGCTGGCTCAACGACCGGCCCTATGCCACCATCCACCGGGCAGGCAGCGATGGGGCCCTTCCCGGCTTCTTCGGCCGGTGCCTGGCCTTCTGCCGCACCCTCTGCCCCGACCTGCGGGCGGACACCCACGCCGACAACCATGTCATGCAGCACCTGCTGGAAAAGAACGGCTTCCGCCCCTGCGGCACGATCTATGCCCAGGACGGCCGGACCCGGATCGCCTACCAGCTGGAAGCCTGAAAGAAGGAACAACTATGTCTCATTCCGCTGAGATCATCGCCGTGGGCACGGAGCTGCTCCTCGGCAACATTGTCAACACCAACGCCAAGGAGCTGTCCCAGGCCCTGAGCGGCGTGGGCATCAACGTGTTCTGGCACACCGTGGTGGGGGACAATCCCGCCCGGCTGCGAGAGGCTTTGGAAATTGCCCGGAAGCGGGCGGACATCATCCTCACCACCGGAGGCCTGGGTCCCACCTATGACGACCTGACCAAGCAGACCATCTGCGAGACCTTCGGCAAGCCCCTGGTGCTGCGGGAGGATGTGCTGGAAACCATCCGGGCTTATTTCGCGCGGAATGTTCATCTGGCCATGCCGGAAAACAACCGCCAGCAGGCGGAGTTTCCGGCAGACTGCACCATTTTCGACAACCCGGTGGGCACCGCTCCCGGCTGCGCCTTTGAAGCCGGGGGCGTCCACGTGCTGATGCTGCCCGGCCCGCCCTTTGAGATGCGGACCATGCTGCAAAACCACGCCATCCCCTACCTCAGGAGCCTTTCCAGCGAGGTCATTGTCTCCCACGACATTATGACCTTCGGTTTGGGAGAAAGCCCCATGGAGGAGCTGATGCGGGAGAAGATCTCCCGGATGGAGAATCCCTCCCTGGCCACCTACGCCAAGCCCAGCGAGGTCCGGCTCCGGGCCACCGCCAAGGCGGCGGACGCGGAAGCTGCCGAGGCCATGCTGGCGCCGGTGGTGCAGGCCGTCACCGGCTATCTGGGGGACATCGTCTACGGCGTGGACGTGCCCAGCCTGGAAGCGGCCTGCATGGCCCATCTGAAAGCCCAGGGCCTGACCTTCGCCACGGCGGAGAGCTGTACCGGCGGCCAGGTGGCCGCCCGGATCACCGCCCTGCCCGGGGCCTCCAATGTGTACCGGGGCGGCGTGGTGAGCTACTGGACCAGCGTAAAGGCAGATGTGCTGGGGGTGCCCCAGGACCTGCTGGAAAAGTTCGGCGCGGTGTCGGAGCCCTGCGCCCGGTCCATGGCGGAAAACGCCCGCCGGATCACCGGGGCGGACATCGGCCTGTCCGTCACCGGCGTGGCAGGGCCGGATGCCGACGAGCGGGGCAACCCCGTGGGGCTGGTCTATGTGGGTCTGGCATCGCAGTCCGGCACCTGGTGCCGGAAGCTGGACCTGGGAAACCGCCGCCGAGACCGGATCCAGGACCTGGCCGCCAACCATGCCTTTGATATGCTGCGCCGCTGCCTCACCGGACTGCCGGTGGAGCAGCCGGGCACGGGAAAACCTATGGAAAAAATGTAAAAGGACCCCTGGAAGCCTCACGGCTTCCAGGGGTTTCTGCACTTTTTTACTTTGCAGGCCGTCAGAAGGAGACGACCTCGTTGACGGGCTTTTCGCAGGGCTTGATGGACATAATGTGCATCACAGGTCCCTTGCCGCCGTAGGCGGGGTGGTTTTCCAGGGCCATGCGGGCCTCCACCTCCACCCAATCCCGGTTCTTGTACTTGTTCAGATCCATGCCCTTGGCCACCAGGCCCATGAACTGCACGTCGTTTTCACAGCAGACCATGGCAAACCGGCCGGGGCAGTGGGTGCCGGGATACTTCTTGGAGTGGCACATCAGCAGCTTCATGTGAACGGTCTTTCCCGCCCAGCGGTCGGGATAGTCCATCACGTCCACATACCACACGCCGTAGTCGTTGTCCGGAATGTCGATGACCTTCTGATCCAGGTCAAAGGGGCAGACCTCGCCGTTGTTGTAATCCTCGCTGTTGCCCTCCAGGTCCTCCAGATAGATGTCCGCCCGGCGGTTCACCATCCGCAGGTTCCGCTTCCGCAGAGCGGCCTTCAGCTCGTCGGTGCAGCGGTTGAACACCAGCAGGTCGGCGTTGGTGATCTTCTCCATCATGATCTGGCCCATGTTCTTGGCATAGGTGTCAAAGGTGTTGGCGTCCACAAAGGTCATCACCTGGTAGAGCACCCAGTTGGCAGGCAGCACCTCCCGGTACAGCCGCTCCATGGACCACATGCCGTTGTACTCAATGATGACCTGTTTGGGCTGGTACTGCTTTTCCCAATCCTTGCACTGGGAGCAGGTGAGGGCCGCCTCGTCCTCCACCGTGACCACCGTCACGTTGTCCAGGGCCTTCTGCTCGTATTCCAGCTCGCCCTCTTCACAGCAGATCAGAAGGGTCTTGTCCTCCCGGGCGAAGCCGTCTTCCAGAACGCCGTTGATAAAATCCGTTTTGCCGCCGTCCAAAAAGCCGGCAATGAGATATACAGGAATATCAGCCATGAAAATTTTCGCTTACAGACCGAACAGCTCTGCCAGCTTCTCCTCCTTCAGATTGGAACCGATGACGCACAGGCGGCCGGTGTAGTCGGGATGGCCCGCCCGGATCTCGTGCTCCTCCGGCACATAGTCAAACTCGATCCACGCGCCGTCGGTGCCGTTCACAATGCCCTTGGCCCGGAGAATGGCGCCGTAGTCGCCGGAATCCAGGGCCGTCAGGATGCGGTCGATGTCCGCCTGGGTGTAGATCTTGGGGGTCTCCTTGCCCCAGGAGGTGAACACCTCGTCGGCGTGGTGATGATGGTGATGGCAGGAGCAGTTGGGATCATCGCACTCGTCATCGTCATGGTGATGGTGTTCATGCTCATGGTCGTGATCGTGGCCGCAGCAGGCGTGGTCATGGTCGTGATGGTGCTCATGCTCCTCATGGTCGTGGTCATGATGATGCTCGTGCTCGTCGTGGTCGTCATCATCGTCATCATCGTGATGATGGTGGCAGGAGCAGTTGGGGTCGCCGCACTCCTCGCCGTCGTGATGATGGTGATGGTGCTCATGCTCGTCGGCCTCGTGCTCGGAGCGCATCTTTTCCAGCAGCTCGTCCGCCAGGGACACCTTCTCGATGGCGGCCAGGATGGCCTTGCCGTCCAGCTCGTCCCAGGGGGTAGTGATGATGGCGGCACCGGCGTTCTTCTCCTGGAGCATGGCCACGGCGGCCTCCAGCTTCTCCTGGGTCATCTTCTGGGTCCGGGAGAGAATAATGGTGCCGGCGGATTCGATCTGGTTGTTGTAGAACTCACCGAAGTTCTTCATGTAGACCTTCACCTTGGTGGCGTCGGCCACGGTGACAAAGCTGTTGAGCTGCATATCCGGCACGTCCTTCACGGTGTTTTCCACCGCCACGATGACGTCACTGAGCTTGCCCACGCCGGAGGGCTCGATGAGGATGCGGTCGGGGTGGAACTGGGCCTCCACTTCCTTCAGGGCCTTGTTGAAATCGCCCACCAGGGAGCAGCAGATGCAGCCTGCGGACATCTCGGAGATCTGAACGCCGGATTCCTTCAGGAAGCCGCCGTCGATGTTGATCTCACCGAATTCGTTTTCAATGAGCACCAGCTTCTCGCCCTTGTAGGCCTCCGCCAGCAGCTTTTTGATGAGGGTGGTCTTGCCGGCGCCCAGGAAGCCGGAGACAATGTCGATTTTCGTCATGGTATCAGTCCTTTTCAAAAATTTTATACCACGGCTATCATACCACGAAATCGCAAAAATGCAACGCCATCACAGAAAGTTTACAGCTTTTGGGCCGGAAATCTTCCACATTCCGCGGCGATTTCCCCGGAAAGCAGCACCAGGCAGGCGAGATTCGGCAGGGCCATCAGGGCGTTGGACAGATCCGCCATCTGAAGCACCGTCTC
Source organism: uncultured Oscillibacter sp. (assembly GCA_900550685.1). Taxonomy (GTDB): domain Bacteria; phylum Bacillota; class Clostridia; order Oscillospirales; family Oscillospiraceae; genus Oscillibacter. The sequence continues at coordinate 16,019 of URTS01000014.1, forward strand.
CATGGGGAGCACGGCCCCCGCCCAGACCGCCAGGCCGTACAGCACCCGGCAGGGCAGCTTGGCGGCGGGCCCCAGCAGATAGCAGCTTACCGTTTCCATCTGCACGGCGCAGCCCAGCACGGAGGTAAAGGCGAACAGCCCCAAAGATACGCTGATGAGCCATCCAGCCCAGGGACCCAGCACCGTTTCAAAGGCCCGGATGGTCAGGGCCGCGCCGGTGAGGGGAATCCCGGCGGCCTCCGCCGCCCCCAGCACCCCGGAGCAGCAGATGGTCAGACCGGTAACGGTGCAGATCACTGTGGTGTCGAAAAACACGCCGGTCATGCTGATGAGGCCCTGACGCACCGGGTCCTCCGTGTCGGCGCAGGCGGCGGTGATGGCGGCGGAGCCAAGCCCTGCCTCGTTGGAGAAAACGCCCCGGGCCACCCCCCAGCGGATGGCGCTCCGGCGGGTCACTGTGCCCAGCGCGCCGCCCAAAGCCGCCTCCGGCGCTAAGGCGCACCGGACCATCAGGGCCATGGCTTCCGGCAGGCGGTTTCCATTTCCTAAGATCACCGCCAGCCCGCCGCCGATGTACAAGAGGGCCATCACCGGCACCAGGACGGTGGCAGCATCTGCGATGCTGCGGACGCCCCCCAGCAGAATGATCAACGCCAGGACCGCCGTCGCCAGCCCCACCTGGTACCGGGGCAGGGCAAAGGCGGCGGCAAAGGTGTCCGCCAAGGCGCCGGACTGGGCCAGAGCGCCCATGGTGAAGGCCATCAGCAGGGCGAACACGGCAAACAGCTTTCCCATCCATCTGCCCGGAGCGCCCAGCCGGGCTTCCATCACCGCCATGGGCCCGCCCCAGCGGGTGCCGTCCCGGCGGACGCGGCGGTACTTCACCGCCAGCATACACTCGGCAAATTTGGTGGCCAGCCCCAGCAGCGCCGCCAATTCCATCCATACCAGCGCTCCCGGCCCGCCGGACACCAGGGCCGCCGATACCCCCACGATGTTGCCGGTGCCTACCGTGGAGGCCAGGGCCGTCATCAGGGAGCCGAAGGGGGAAACGCCGTTTTTCCCCTTTTTCCGGGCCTCCCGCCCCAGGGACAGTCCCAGGGCGCAGCCCAGATTCCGCTGGGGAAACCCGCCGGTCCGCAGGGTGAGCCATGCCCCGGTGCCCAGGATCAGCGCCAGGGTCCCCGGTCCCCACAGGAAGGTGTTCAGCAGTTCCAGCATGCGATCCGCCCCTTTCGGGACAGTCTATGCGGAAAGGCGGCCGTCAAGACGCAGAACGCTCCCCCATCCATGCGGACAGGGGAGCTATGCGCCCTCAGTTTTCCATATGGCGGCCCAGAAAGGCCGCGATGGTCTGGGCCAGCTTGTACTCCGCGTCTCCGGCGGTGTTCTGGCCGTCGCCGCTGATGAACAGCACCAGCCCCAGCAGGTCCCCCTCGGAGAGGATGGGGGCCGCCACCACGGCGGTGAGCTTGTCGCTGCTGTCGGATACCAGGATCTGGGGACCGTCCCCCTCATACTGGTAGATGCGGCGGTTTTCCATGACCTGCTCCAGCTGGGCGGAGATCCGCTTGCCCAGCAGGTCCCGCTTGGCCCCGCCGGCCACGGCGATGATGCTGTCCCGGTCCGTCACGGCGCAGATGGCGCCGGTGGACCGGCTCATGGTCTCGCACAGCTGCGCCGCGAAATCCTCCAACCCGCCCATCAGGGAATACTTCTTGAAAATGACCTCGCCGTCCCGACTGGTGTAAATCTCCAAGGGGTCGCCGTTGCTGATAACATTGGCACGAAAGACCTTGTCCGGACGCATTTTTGCGCTTTGGACGATGGTAATGGTTGAGATATCTCCCGTGCCGTCAGGAAAATTTACGGTGCCCCCCTGACGGGCCATGGCGGCAACGAAGTCCTCCTCATGCGGCAGCTCTCCGCAGCGGAGCAGACAGTCAATGTCGGCTTTCAGCCGAATTTCCAGATGATCCTCGTAGACCTTAATTTTCTCAATGATAAGCTGTAGATCCTTGCGGTCAAGATGTTCCTTGCTCAGCAGGTCATCAAAGACCTCCATGGCGGTTTTCGCCGCACGGTTCACTTGGATAATGGTATTGCGTTTGTCCGCCGCCATTTGAAGCTGATTTTGCAAGCCGTTGATGCGCTGGATCAGGTCATGCTCCAGCTCGTCATAGGTCTCCTCCAAAACGGCCTCCTGCTCCGGGTGCCGCGCCATATCCCGGATACGCTGGCGCTTGGTGGCTTTCAGTTCCTCCTGTGCGTCCAGCAGCAGGGTTTCCAGATTCTCCGCAGTACGTTCCGTTTCACTTATGTCCTCCTGCTCGTGGGCAAGGTCGGCGTTGAGACGCTCCAGCATATTTGCGGAGTTGTCCTTGACCTTTTTGAGATACAGCTTCATCAACTCATCCAGCTTGTCCACCCGGATGTGGTGGCTGGTGCAGCCGGACAGTCCCCGGCGGTGATAGGTGCCGCAGGTGTAGGCAGGGCGCAGATCCCGGCGGCTCATAGCAAACATGGGACTGCCGCAGTCACCGCACTCCAAAAAGCCGGAGTACACATTGTCATTGATTTTCTTCCCGCGGTAGTGGTTGGTAGAGCGCTGTTCCCGCAGGGCGCGAACGGTGGCAAAGGTGCGGTAGTCGATGATGGCCTGATGGTGGTGTTCAATAACAATGTGTTCCAACTCATCCCGCTTGACATCCTTACCGTTGATTTTGGCACGGGTGTACTTGCCCTGCCGGAGCGTGCCGATGTAAAAATCATTGTCCAGAATACCCTGCACCGTGACAATAGCCCAGTCCTTTTTCGCCGTGCGGCGGGATTCCTCCCCCTCCGCCTCTTTGCGAAGCTGCTCTGACATCCGAGGGGTGGGCACACCAGTATCTGTCAGGTGGTTGGCGATTTTCTTATATCCCCAGCCGTCCAGATAGAGCCGGAAGATTTCCCGCACGATCTCCGCCTCCGTGGGGACGATCTCAAACTGCTTTTGTTTGTTGAGAATGTAGCCATAGGGCGCGGCGCAAAGCCACGCGCCGTCTGCCTGACGGCGACGGATGACGGACTTTACCTTCTTGCTGGTGTCCGTCACCGGCATTTCGTTGATAAGAAACTGAAATTGAATTTTCAGCCAGTCATCGTCGTTTGGGAAGTCAATGTTGTCTCCGATGGAGATGATACGCACGCCGGCGTCCCGCAGGTCTTCCAACTCCACCAGCCCGCGGGAATTGCGGCGGGAGAAACGGGAAAAGTCTTTGACAATAAGAATGTCGTACTTGTGGCTCATCAGCCCTCGCCGCATTTCCTGATAACCCTCCCGCTGCTCGAAGGTATAGCCGGAGCGGTCACGATCCTCGTAGAAGGTCAGCGTGCTGTCGGGGAAGCGGTGCTTCACGAAATCTTCGATGATAGCCTTTTGGTTTTCGATAGACACATTGTCGCGATCCAGTTCCTCGTCCACCGAAATGCGTGCGTAGCCCGCGATGGCAAAGCGTTCGATCATAGCTTGTCACCTTTCAGATATGCAGCGATCTGCCGGTCAAATTCAGAGATGTAGTCGGCATCCTGCTTTTTGCGGAATTCCTCGTAAATAGTACCTACTTTTTTCACTGCCGCCTCGTGGGAGATGCGGCCCTTGCCCTCCAGCACCTTGCGGCGGTTGTTGGTGAGGAACCGGTCTGTCTCCTCCAGCCAGTCCTGCATACTCATGAGTTGCTCGTCCTCCGCCATCAACTCGGCGTAATCGATGAACATGGTCACAAGACGATTCAAGCGGCTCAATTCTTTTTCGTTTAAGTAGTTCTTGGCCACCAGCGTGTCGCTTTTCAGAATTTTTCCGTCCGGCGCGCCCTTCCAGTTAGTCAGACCCATGGTGGGACTGTCCAGGGTAGCTCGTTCGGAAATCAGTTCCGCCGCTGTCTTACCGGTGACAGCAAAGTGGAGCTTGTTCTGCACGAAGGCGTAGAACGCTTTCGTGGTCTCGCTGTTTTTATCATAGTCGTAGCTGCACTGCTCAAACACATCGGCAATTTTCTGGTAAGCCCGGCGCTCGCTGGCCCGGATCTCCCGGATGCGTTCCAGCAGTTCATCAAAGTAATCTTTGCCAAATAGACGGCCGTTCTTCATCAGTTCATCGTTGAGGACAAAGCCCTTCTGGATGTACTCTTTCAGGGTCTTGGTGGCCCATTGGCGGAAATGGGTGGCCTTTTTGGAGTTGACCCGGTAGCCTACGGCGATGATGGCGTCGAGATCGTAATGGTCAATGCTGCGCCGCACTTCGCGGCTGCCCTCCTTGCGAACTACCGAGAATTTCTCGGTAGTTGCCGCCTGCTCCAATTCACCGTCCGCATAGATGTTTTTCAAGTGCAGGGAGATGTTGTCAGCGGAGCAGTCGAATAATTCTGCCATGCCGCTCTGTGTCAGCCAAAAGGTTTCGTCCTTGAACACCACGCTGACGAACTGCTTGTCAGTACCGTTGTCGTACAGTAGAATTTCGCCGTGTTGTGGAAGGAGTCCACTCATAGGCACACCGCCTTTCTATCAAGATTGTTCTGGCTGTTGATTTGACTTTGCAGATAATATTGTATCACTGTTTTTTTATAAAAGCAACCGCAAATCGCATTTCGTTTCATCGGTTTGACTAAGCGGCATCGGTCAGTACCGATACCGCTTGCGCTTTTTATTCCATCACCGGTGCCTGCTGTTTCGCTTCCAGCTCTGCCGCACGGTTTCGATTGTAGAGCAGGAGCTGATGGGTCTGCTCATACAGATCTTCCGTGCCGGACTGAAAGACTGCTACGGTGTATTTTTTGCCGTTGTATTCCTGATAGATTGGACGGAGCTGTTCACGCAAAGCGGCATCTGCCTGTTCCGAATGGCTGAGCCATATCTCTACGATCTTACGGTCATCATGGACATTGATTTCCAAACGCATCACGCTCCTTTTCCAATAGTTTCCTCTGCTTTCAAGACTTTATACCCGATGTCTGCCGTCATAGTCCTCCCATCGTTTGCTTATGCTGTTGCTTTTTCTGTTCTTCCCGCGCGGCCTGTTCATCCAATTTTTCTTTCATCGCCAGAGCTGCGCCTGCGGCGAAGCCGATCACC
>URTS01000015.1 GCA_900550685.1 uncultured Oscillibacter sp.
TAGAGCGTCGGGCAGATAGGCGAAAAGCCCGCCTCATAGACAGCGCGGCAATACTTGGCAGCCTGCTCCGTCGCCTCGCAGGGGGCGCCGCTCCATGCGGCGGTGATATATGCAAGGGGTCGTTTCATTGTAAAAACCTCCATTCATAAACGAAAGACCTCGGGACAAAAAGTCCCAAGGTCACTTTTCCAGATCCGTTTTCTTTTCGGGCTTGCCCAGCTCGGGCGGCTGCTTGGCCTTCCAGTCATCCAGCAGAGAAATGATCTTGTCTTTCATTTCCCTCGGAGACTTGTCCTTGCCGAAATACTTTTCCAGTTCCGCACTATTGATGATCACCTTGTCTACCTCCTTTTTCTCCTGCGACAGAATACCGTCGATCACATCACCGTTGAGCTTGCCGTCCTTGTCCAGCTCCCGCATTTTCTGCGCCTGCGACAGCGAGGGCGAGGACTGCTGCCCCTCAATGGATACGGCGATATACCTCTGATTTTTGGGGCGGATGAATGAGATCTCCACCGCCGGGGTGAACGCCAGCTTTTTCTCGTCCACCATTTTCTGCAAATCCGGCACAAGCTCGGTCAGGCGGATATACCGCTGCACCTGCTTGTAGTTCATGCCGTTGCGATCTCCCACGACCTGCGTGGAGCGTTTTCCGGCGTCCTTGTCCTCCTCACCGGGGCGGGAGCCTTGGTGCTTGATGGCTTCCACCTGCATTTTGAGCGACTGCGCCTTTTCGGTGGGCAAAATGCGCTCACGGTGGCGGAGGTTGTCATCCGTCATGGCGAGGATGGCTTCATCGTCCGTCATGTTGCGGACGATACACGGCATATTCGCAAATCCGGCAAGCTCGCTTGCCCGCTGGCGGCGGTGGCCTGCGATGATCTCATAGCCGCCATCCTCACGGGGACGCACCAGCGCGGGCTGATTGACGCCCGCCGCCTTGACCGACTCCACAAGCCCCTGCATCTCCGCATCGTCCCGGACACCAAAGGGATGATTTTTGAACGGGTGCAGATCAGACAGGTTGAGATAAACGATCTCCTCTTTTTTGGCACGGGTGGCGTCACGGGACGCAGACGGCTCCGGCGTGACCTCCGCACCAGTGGGAGCACCGCCCTTATCCACGGCAGGCTTCTCCGGGACGGGCTTACTTTGGGACTTTTTGTCCCGAGGTTTGGGCGGCTTTGCCTTATCGGGAACGGCCTTGCCATCTTTGGGCGGTCTGCCTCTGCCGGGTTTGGCGGCCTTGTCCTTTTCCGTGGGCGGCTTCTGCTTGACCGCCTTTTTCTCCTCCTTGACCGCCTCGTCCCGGACAGCGGCAAAATCCACCACCTTGCCGGAATGTGCCAGGGCGGGATTGTCCTTGCCGGGATCAGGCGGCTGCGCCTGCTCCTTTTCAGCCTTGGGGACTTCGGGAGCGGCAGGCTCCTCCACCTCGGCGTGGGTAACAGCGTCAGCGGGATCGGGTACAGCCTCGCCCATTTCAAAGAGTGCCGCCTGCCCCTCGTGTTCCAGCATGACCGCCTCTGCGTCGGTCAGCGCAGGCTCGGGAGCGGGCTGCTCCGGCACGGCGGTATTTTCTACCGCAGGAGCGGGAGCCTCGGCGGGCGGGGCTGCCTCGGGAATGTTTTTCTTATCATCTGCCATTTGCAAACCTCCTTTTCGTGGCATGAAAAAAGCCAGTCCGCAGACTGGCCGGGTGGAAGTGACCTCCCTTCATGGTTTTATATATAAAAACGCCGCCCGTTGTCCTGTTGGGGTGGCGTAATACGCAATAATCAGCGCTACAATTGACAATTCGACATTTTCCAACTATAATTAATTTACTTATTTTCCGGCAGTATCGCCAAGGCAGGTGATTTCGGTGATCAACTCTTTGTTTGACAGAAAGCAGGCAAAACAGTTTGATACAATTGCTAAAGAGAAGGCCAAACTTCACAAGAAAGAACTGTCCGCAGTGGAAGACTTTATGAGTAGCAACAGCATGGAGACAATTGTCAAGGTATTGGATGTAGTTGATGCAAATGGACACCCTACTGAAAAGGCGATATCTCTTGAACTGCGGGAAAAATACACCAACTATGAATTGGAGTTCGATGACATCATGACGCTCGAGACTCTATACAAATCTAATTACAGGTATTTTAAAAATAAGGATGAGAACGATGAGTAACGCGCTGTATTTAGTCCGTAACAAACGTTCTGAGGATAAAATAGGTTCATTAATTCAAAAGTATAATTTGGAACTATGTTACGACATAAAGGATGAAAAAGTCTTGAAAAACGAAAACATTCTTTTGCTATTAAAGAAAAAATACATTTTTTTACGAGTTCTTACAGGAGACAATTGTTTGTTTTCTGAAGTACAGAAAAGTTTGAGAGCATAGAGGCATATGAAAAACAATCTTCCTGTATTTGGAATCATCACAGTAATCTTAGTAGTTTTTAGAATCTTGTTAAATAACAACCCTCAACTAGTTTTTGTAGTGGCTTCAATTAATTTAGTTGCCTTGCTGATCGTTGTTTTTGCTATTACCAACCGAACAAAAACAACAATCGCTGAAAAAATAACACAATATGGAGTTCCTAAAGATATTGAAATCCGTGAAAAAAAGCACTTTCGCCGTTGCATAGATTGTTGGACATATATACCTTTGGCAATAATCTACATCAGTTATTTATTCTGTTTCTCTTCGGAACTTGGTAATGATATTATATCCATCGTAGCATTAGGTCTGTCATTATCAGACTCGTTTATAGCGAATGCTGTAGCAAATCTATGCGTTAAGGAGTGATTTGTAAAGATGAAACATACAATCGATTTAATAAAGAACTTTTTTGAAAAAGGCAACTGGAAGTATGAATATAAAGAATATGACGAGACTCATGTTGTCTTTTCTTCTGGCGTAAATATGAATAACGCTATCGGGAGTTTGCGTATTTTTGTAGTGGTGCGTCAAGATTATTATTGGGTCAATGTGCTCTTTAATAGTGCAGTTGAAGAAAAATACTATAATCAAGTTGCAGAGTATTTACATAGAGCCAATTGTGGAATGAACAACGGAAATTTTGAATTTGATTTTGAAGATGGCGGAGTCAGATACAAAACATTTGTCAACTTTGATGGCGTTCAATTATCTGATGATGTTGTTACAGATAGTATTTTGATTCCCATTTTTATGTTTGACAAATATGGAAAGAATCTTTTGCGGTTGATGTTAGGTGAAGGCAATCCTAAAGAATTAATAGAAGAAGCCGAGAAAGAAGCATTAGAGGCTGTCGATGCCTCGTAATGTGTACTGATACGGAAAATCTCTTGATTTGCTACTTGTGAGTTAGTGACTTTTCGTATGTTTTTTACGTTTTGTTGAACTCTAGACCGGCTTAAGCAACAGTCGTCCCGCGTATTGAAGCGCTCATTTGACCCGGTTTAGGGGTTATGTAACCGCACTAACCGGGAGCCCGGTTGAAGCGGTAAACAACCCCCGCACTTAAAACTCAATATTTACACTCTCTTCCATATGGGGGTATAGCTCAGCTGGGAGCCTGGTTGAAGCTGTAAACAACCCTACCAACGATTATGGAAACGTCACCCGTTGTCCTGTTGAGTGGCGTTGTTCTCGTCATTTTGAAATTTTAGAATGAATACCTCTTGCTGACGACCAGCAAACCATTGATATATCTGCGTTTTCTGAAACCCTATAATTACACTCGGACCAAGTAATGATAATCCGAACACATTATCCAAGTGGATAGTGTGTTCGGATTTATCATTTCTATTGAGAATGTTCTATGAATTGAGCAAGGGTAGGAATTCATTCCTGCCCTTGTTTCTTTCGCCTTTACTTGCTATAATTGAATGAATAGAGATGGTTTTAATAAAATACCCATTTTGTGGTGAAGAAATGCAGCAGGGGAAATTGCGTACTCGTTGAGAAAACTATTTTGTCCCTGATGGCTGCAAAACACCGATGCTTTATACGAAAAATGATTACTAATTCATAGTGGAAGGGGGGCCAGTATGTTTCGACTCGATATTGACTTTTTCCCACTCTTGATTCTTGTGCCGGCTATTGTGCAGTTTACCATCTGCTTGCGGGCTGGTAAAAAAATGAGATTTTGCATCGGAATTCTTCCGTTTGCATTTTTATCTTTTGCGGGATATGGGTACATTGCAGATCGGGCTTGGAACCTCCCGTATCCTGGGTTATTTGAACCAGACTTTATGATGAGCAGTGCGACGGCCGGTTTTTTAGCATTTGGTGCCATGTTTATAGGAACAATATTGAGTACAATATTATGGGCCATTTTTCGCAAAATATTAGGAGGTAGCAATAATCATTAAAGGAAGCGAAAACTATGCCATTTTTGATACTCTGCATTATAATTGCTATGGTTGTACAGCTTTTGGTTTTATTCAATCTGCAAGAGCATCACATTAAATTCCGCTATATATCATTCTTTTTGATGGAGATTTTTCCATTAGGTGGTGCTTTATATTACGCAATAAAACAACCGTCCGTTCCATATTTTGGATGGGAATTTAATGCTGTTATGTGTTTATGGATGGCTGGTGCAGTTTTACTTGGATATATGTTGGCATGGGGAATTTACGTACTAAAAAGCAAAAAGTAGGAGCTGACAACATATCGCATTTGGATAAAATAATAGTAGTTAAGGTGGGAGCATCATTTGGATGCTCCCGCCTCTTTTAAGCCCTTATCCTCACGTTTGATCTGTTACACCTTCCAATCAGCCCTGTTCTCCCTGATGTCTACATGCGTAAAGGTTTGATACACGCCCACGCCTCCCCAGTCCGGCATGATCTGCCGGGCATAGGCCGCCACGGCCTCCGGCGTCTGCCCTGCCACCGTGATGTCAGCCGCCGTTCCGTAGCAGTGCTGGCTATGAGCTGAGCCGCCCACCTGCGCATTGTACTGCGGCGTCCGGTAGCCGCTGTTGATCCGCACCGCCGCATTGAAACGGGTGCGGATACTCTCCAGCACCATCACCAGCCGGGGCGCTACCAATACCACATCCGACCCATCCCGGCAGGCTTTTGAGTACCCATTTCAAACTCCCGGACCTTGAAATGGGTACTCAAAAGCCTGCCGCCGTCCTTCTCCCTGCTGTAACCATTGATCTCAACCATACTGTACCTCCCTGCTACTCCGGAGCACGCCAGTATCCCGGCCCTCCATAAGTCCGCCCCTTTCACTTGCCAAATTCACATCTCGCCGCCGCAAAATGGAAAGTTGCACATCTCCATGCAGCACGCAGAAAACCGGCAGACCGGGAAATCCCGGTCCGCCGGGTTTTAGAGATGAAAAGCGACGCCTGCACACCGCTTTACACGGTGCCGGTAACGCTCAGGACCGCCGTCCCGGGCCGCACGGCCCAGGTGCCGTCGGTCTGCTGGGCATACATGGCCGCAGGGACCGTGATCTGCCCCGGCAGCGTCCGGAACACGCCGGTGGCGGTATCATAGGTGTAGTTGACACCCTCGCTCCAGACCTCGCCGTTAAAGGTCACAGTGATGGCGCTGAGCTTCGGATTGAAGGTATCCGTCAGCACCACGTTGTCCGCGGCTCCGGCAGCCAGGCTCCCGGCATTTTCGATGACAAAGGTGTAGGTCAGCTGCCCGTTTTCCGAAACCACGCCGGGGCACAGGGCCTTGCTGATGCTCAGATCCACCCGGGACTCCATGGCCACGGTGGCGCTGGCCGTCAGGTTCATGCCGCCGCCCACCGCCGTGACGGTGTTGGTGACGGTGGCCTCCACCCCCAGAGGGGCATAGGCGGTAACGGCCGCCTCATAGATCAGCAGCGCGTTGCCCCCAGCAGGAACGCTGATGTTGCTGATGACCAGCGGTGGCCCGGCGGTCACGGTAGGGGCGGTCTGCAAAACGCCGTTGACGTAATAGCGCAGCGAGCCCTCCCGGTAAGCCAGCGGATAGACGGTCCCTTCACCGAAGGTGTAGCCGCCCAGATTATCCGTTACCGTCACGCCGGTGACGGCGGTGGTCCCGCTGTTCAGCAGAGACACGGCGTAGGTCACGCTGCTCCGCTGGGTGTAGGTGTCCCGGACGGCGGTCTTGGTCATGGACAGCGTTGCCAGCAGTTCGCCGGTAACGGTGTTGGAATCCGTGGTGCCGCCATTATAGGAAAGCGTGGCATAGTTGGTAAAAGTTGCCATGAAGCACACTCCTAAATCAGATTGCGGGGTCTCCCCCATGCAGGATATGCGCCGGGTCCACTGCCGGTGCCTGACCGGGGTTCCCTCCCTCCATATGCCGATAAAAAAGCACGGCTGTGAAATCACAGCCGTGCTTTTTGTTTCAAATCTGAAAGAATTCAGATCCTGCTTACTTCTGGAAAGCAGCAACCAGGGACTCAACCTCAGCCTGGTCAAAGCCCTTGTCAACGCAGTCCTTCACGAACAGGTCGGCAACGCCAGAGGAAGCATCCTTGAACTCGGCAGCAGCCTCGTCGGTCAGCTCAGTGACGGTGACGCCGGCGTCAGCCCACTTCTGCAGAACTTCCTGATCCTGCTCGCGCTCCAGCTTACGCTGATTCTGGGCAGCCTTCTGGCCGCACTCGTCAACGATGGCCTGCAGCTCGGGAGACAGGCTGTTGTACAGGTCGGCGTTCATGGTGAAGAAGATGCAGTCATACACGCCGGTCCAGTAGGTCACATACTTCTGAACCTCAGCGATGGAAGCGCCATCGGCGGTGGGCAGGGGGTTCTCCTGGCCGTCATAAGTACCGGTCTGCAGAGCGGTGAACACCTCGGACCAGTTGGCGTTGGCCCAGTTGGCGCCCCAAGCCTGGTAAGCGTTGTTCAGAACAGAGGAACCGGCAACACGGATCTTCAGACCCTTCATATCAGCAAGAGAAGCGATGGGGTGCTTGCTGTTGGTGGGATGACGGAAACCGTTCTCAGCGATGCCCAGCAGATGCAGGCCCATGCTCTCAACGACCTCGCCGACAGCCTTACCGGCGTCGCCGTCCAGCTTGGCGTCAACGTCGTCGAAGGAGTCGAACAGGAAGGGCAGGGACACAACGTTCAGGCGCTGGTCAAATGCAGAGTAGATCAGGTTGGAGTGAGCGGACAGCTGGGTGGAGCCGTCCATAACAGCCTGGATGCCCTCGGACTGGTTACCGGCAGTCAGCTGGTCGGCAGCGTAGACCTGAACGGTGATGGCACCGCCGGTAGCGTCGCTGACCATCTGGCCGAAGTCACGGCCCATGTCAGCCCAGCAGGTGTTCTCGGTAGCGGAGCAGGCATAGCGCCAGGTCTGCTTCTCGAAGGTGGTGCCGGATTCGGTGTTGCTGGAGTCGGTGCTGCTGTCAGCAGCGTTGGAACTGTCGCCGCTGGAGCTGCTGCCGCCGCAGGCTGCCAGAGACAGAGCCATGGTCAGCGCCAGTGCGAGTGCAAGAAACTTTTTCATGGTTTTTCCTCCTCAAAATGTTTGAAAATATCTGAACTCCCATGAGCCGGAGACGCTCCTCCGGCTCATAAGAGCAACAGATCGAACGGGAATTAGCCCTTCAGGAACACGGTGGAGAAGAAGGGAACGTAGGTGACAATCAGCAGGCTGATGACGCAGGCCAGGATCATGGGCCACACAGCCTTGGACATGGACGCGATGGTGACCTTGGTCTTGTCCTTCAGGCCCTGAAGCTTGTCAGCAACGCCGATAGCCACGAACAGGTTGACACCCACGGGAGGGGTCACCTGGCCGATAGCCAGGTTCACGGTGGACAGCACGCCGAAGTGCACCAGGTTGATGCCCAGCTGCTGTGCCACAGGATACATGATGGGGATAAAGATGTACATGGCGGAGTTGGCGTCCACGAAGCAGCCGGCGATCAGGAAGATCACGTTGACGATCAGCAGGAACACGATCTTGTTGCCTGCGATGTCCAGCAGCAGGCCCTGGGCAGCCTGAGAAATGCCATGGATGGTGCAGATGTAAGCAAACAGAGTGGCAGAACCGATGATCAGCATAATGCCGCCGGTGGTCTTGCCGGAGTCAACCAGCAATTCGCCCATGTCCTTCCACTTGACCTCGCGGTAGATGAACACACCCACGAACAGGCCGTAAACCACGGACACGGCAGCGGCTTCCGTCGGGGTGAAGATGCCGCCGTAGATGCCGCCCAGGATGATGACGGGCACCAGGAAGCCCCAAAAGGCAGTACCGAAGGTTCTGGCACGCTGGCCCCAGGAGGCGCGCTCACGGGAAGCGGTCAGGCCCTGCTTACGGACCTCCAGCATAATGATGATGACCAGAGCCAGGCCCATCATGATGCCGGGGAGGATGCCGCCCATGAACATATCACCAACGGAGACGCCGGTGATGGAGGCGTACACAACGAAGGCGATGGAGGGCGGGATAACGATGGCGATGGAGGAAGCCGTTGCCATCATAGCGGAGGCAAAGGGAGCGGAGAAGCCGCCGCGGTTGATCATGGCGGGGATCAGGATGATGCCCAGTGCAGCCACGGTAGCCGGGCCGGAACCGGAAATCGCGCCGAAGAAGCAAGCCACGATAACGCAGACGATTGCAATACCGCCGCGGCGATGGCCCACGCAGTCGTCAATGAAGTTGACCAGACGGGTGGAGATACCGGCCTTGGCCATGATGTTGCCGGACAGCACGAAGAAAGGAATTGCCAGCAGCAGGAACTTGGCCATGCCGTTATAGACGTTGGTAGAGATGACAGTGAAGGGGTCGTGTGCGTAGAGCATAGCCAGAATGGCAGAGCTGCCCAGGCTGACGGCGATGGGGATGTTCAGCAGCAGCATGATAAAGAAGGTGCCGAAAAGGATCAGGTTAATCATCGTTCTTTTCCTCCCCTTCCTCGATCTGGACGCAGGCGGCCTTATTGGTCATCACGTCGATAAAGTACTCGATGGTGTGGATGATGAGCAGAACGGCGCCGATGGGCAGGAAGATGGAGAACACCCACTCAGGCCAGTTCAGAGAATAAGTATGCTTGCCGCTTGCCATCTGGCTGAGCACTTTCTGCCAGCCGGTATACAGCAGAACACCGTAGAACGCGCAGTTGACAACGGTGATGATGGCTACAAAAATTTTTTTGCCCTTGACCTTCAGAAAATCGAAGATCAGGGAGAGGCTGATGAGGCTGCCTTCCCGTGCACATAGAGCACAGCCCATCATGATCATCAGGACGAAGAGGTTGATGACCAGCTCCTCGCTCCATGCGAACTGACTATCAGACGCGTAACGGACAACAACGTTGGCAAAGGTGACCACCGTAACCACCACAGTGATGACGCTCAGGATCACTTTTTCGATCATTGCCAGTCCGTCCATAATTTTCTTATAGACTTTCATTTTACCATTCCCTTCTGTTTTTTCGCCGGCCTTACACATGGCAGACGATGTTCAACAATTGATCCTCTCTCCGGTACGAGCCATCATACCCCCTTTTTCGCCCGAAGTTCAGGAAGTATCAGCGCAGCCAGGAGAATGATGCCTCCCATGGCTGACAACCGGCTGTGGAGCATGGTATCCAACAGGGCCGCAAGCCCCGCCGCAAGCCATAGGACCGCCGCAAACCGGTGTACGCTTTTCCAGAGGTCACCCTCCTGAACCGTTCCGGTGAAGGCGTGCTTGAGCGAGATCACCGCGTCTGCGGGACAATCCCACAGATGGCCGCCCAGAAGCATTATGGCAAGACTGAGGATACAGGACACAGTGAAGGCCAAGGGTAAAACAGCCTCCCCTGCGGCGTATTGAATGATTGTGGTGCTGAGGAAGGTTCCCACAAAGGGGATCCCCCATCGTCCCAACACACGGATCTGTTTGGGCGGCACCTTCATCTGTGCCTGGTGCAGCAGAAGCTGGCCATGAACGATCAGATTCAGCAGACACATCAGGCCCGGGATGGCAAATACCACCGCCCAGCGCGGAAGGGAATCATCCTTGCCGTCCACACCCACCAGGCCGGTGGTCACCAGCTGCGGGATCTGCTCCCACCGCATCACGCCCAGCACAATGGGCATGGCGCAGGCCAGCGTTGTGACCACCATGAGGGCCAAAGCCTTTTCCCGGGAAATGTGCTTGCCGAGGAATCTGATGCCGTCCTCATTGATCTGCTGTTCCAGCGTGGGTTTCTTTTTCCGGACAGCCGACATGAAGATAAGACACTCCTTTCCCTTCTCCCCCGCGGCGCTCACCGCAGGGCAGCAATAATTTTCTAGAGGCAGCCTGCGGCTTGCCCCTGTTGGAGAGCAAGCCGCAGCAATGCCGTGTTATAGTCGCTGCGCTATAACATAATATTGCTTCAGACCCGGCCGACAAATGGCCCAAAGGGCCCATACGGAGCCGGAAACTTACTTGTTGGAGGTGTGGATGGCCCGCTTTTCAGCCTGCAGGGCCGCTTCACGCATGGTCTCGGTGACCGTGGGATGAGAATGGATGGTAGCGATGATCTCGTCCAGAGTCATCTCACCCTCGATGGCCAAAGCGCCCTCACAGATGAGATCGGTGGCACGGGGCCCGATGATGTGCATGCCAAGGATCTCGCCGAACTCCTTGCCGGCGATGATCTTCACGATGCCCTCGCCGCCGTTGAGGATCAGGGCCTTGCCGTTGGCGCTCATGGGGAACTTGCCTACCTTGTAGTCCAGGCCCTGGGCCTTGCACTGCTCTTCGGTCAGGCCCACGGAAGCAGCCTCGGGCTCGATGTACACGCAGGTGGGATTGGTCTTCTCATCATAATGGGCTTCCTGGCCCATAATGTTCTCAGCGGCAACCTCGCCCATGGCGGAAGCGGTGTGGGCCAGCTGAGCGTGGCCCATGACGCAGTCGCCGATGGCGTACACGCCGGGAACGGAGGTCTCCATCTTGTCGTTGACGATGATCCGGCCCCGGTCATTGTCCAGCTTACCGGCTTCCAGGTTCAGGGAAGCGGTGTTGGCCTTCCGTCCGATGGCCACCAGGACCTTCTCGGCCTCGAAGCTGACAATCTCGCCGGCCTTGTTCTTGCAGACCACCTTGGCGCCCACGGGAGACTCCTCAACGGACTGCACAGGGCATTCCAGGTTGAACTCCATGCCCATCTTCTTCATGTGGGCTACGCCGATCTTGGTCAGGTCGCCGTCCAGCATGGGCAGCATGTGGTCCATGGCTTCCACCACGGTGATCTTGGTGCCGAAGCCAGCGTAAGCGCAGGCCAGTTCCAGACCGATGACGCCGCCGCCGATGACCACCATGGTCTTGGGCAGCTTCTCCAGGGACAGGGCGCCGGTGGAGTCGATGCAGTTGGGGTTCTCCTTCAGGCCGGGGATGGGAGGCTGGCTGTTGACGGAACCGGTAGCCACGATGATGGCGTCCGCGGTCATTTCCTCGGTGGTGCCGTCAGCCTTCTTCACAGAGAGCTTCTTCTCACCCACGAAGGTGGCCTCGCCGTCGATCTTCTTGACCTTGTTCATCTTCAGCAGACCGGCAACGCCGCTGGTCAACTTCTTGGAGATGTCGTTCTTGTGGGCGATGACCTGCTGGAAGTTGACCTTCACGCCGTCCACTTCCACGCCGATGTCCTTGCCCTGGTTCTTGATGTCCTCCACCAGTTCAGCGGAGTGCAGCAGGCACTTGGTGGGGATGCAGCCCACGTTCAGGCAGGTGCCGCCCAGATACTGCTTTTCGATCAGGGTGACCTTGGCGCCCAGCTGCGCGGCCCGGATGGCGGCCACATAGCCGCCGGGGCCGCCGCCGATGACGATCACGCTGGTATCGCCGGCGGGCTTTGCGGGAGCCGCGGGAGCGGCAGGGGCAAAGGGCACTGCGGGAGCGGCAGCGGCAGGAGCACCGCCAACCTGCTCGCCGGGCTTGCCGATCCATGCCAGGGTGCCCTTCACGGGCACATCGTCGCCCTCCTGGGCTACGATCTTCAGCATGGTGCCTTCCGCTTCGCTGGTCACTTCGTTGGTCAGCTTATCGGTGGTGATCTCCACCACAACATCGCCGACCTTTACTTCATCACCCTCATGCTTGACCCACTTGGAGACGGTACCCTCCTCCATGGTCAGGCCCAGCTGGGGCATTTTCAATTCAAAAGCCATTGCTCGTTCCTCCCTGTTACAGCACGATGCTCATGGGATTCTGCAGGATGTCACGCAGATCCATCTCGAACTTTGCCACCACGGCGCCATCCAGCGTGCGGTGATCCAGGGTGACGGACAGGCGCATGACCTGGTGCTTGCTCAGCTTGCCCTCATCGTCCATCTGCAGCTCGTCCTCGATGGCGCAGACGCCCACGATGACGGAGTCAGGCTGGTTGATGATGGGAGTGAAGGTCTCGATACCGAACATGCCCAGGTTGGACACGGTGATGGTAGATCCCTTGTACTCATCAGGCAGGAGCTTGTTCTCCTTGGCGCGGGCAGCCAGATCCTTGGCGGTGGCAGCCAGGGTATCCAGACCCATCTTGTCGGCATCGCGGATGACGGGGGTGATCAGACCGGCGTCCAGAGCCACGGCCATGCCGATGTTCACGTGCTTGCGCTGAATGATCTGATGGTTGGCCTCGTCGAAGCTCACCAGGATCTCGGGATGCTGGGTCAGGCACTTGGCAATGGCCTTCAGCACCAGATCGTTGACAGAATACTTCTTGCCGGTCTCGGCCAGGAGCATCTTGCGGAACTTCATCAGCTCGGTGACATCCACCTTGATGTTCTGGGTCACGGGCGGGATCTCGGTGTGGGAAGCCAACATACGCTCGGCAACCACCTTGCGCATACCGGTCAGCTTCACAACGGTGTCGCCTTCCATCAGTTCCAGACCGGCCTTGGGGGCTGCCTTCTTGGCGGGAGCGGCCTCAGCGGCGGCGGGTGCGGCAGCGGGCGCATTCTTCTGGGCCTCAGCGGCAGCCAGAATGTCCTTCACCACAATACGGCCGGAGGGACCGGTACCGGCGATGCCAGAATAGTCAACGCCCATCTTGGCCGCGGTCTTGCGGGCCAGAGGAGAAATGCGGATGCGCTTGCCGTTGGCGGCAGCCACAGGCGCGGGAGCCGCAGCGGGTGCGGCGGCTGCGGGAGCAACCTCAGCGGCGGCAGGTGCGGCAGCGGGAGCGGCCGGGGCATCGCCCACAGCCTCGCCGGGCTGGCCGATATAGCACAGCAGGCCCTTGACGGGGATATCCTCGCCCTCCTGGGCCACGATCTTCAGCATCACACCGTCGTGCTCGCTGGCAACCTCGTTGGTCAGTTTATCGGTGGTGATCTCCACGATCACATCGCCGGTCTTTACCTCATCGCCCTCGTGCTTGATCCACTGGGAAACTGTGCCTTCCTCCATGGTCAGGCCCAGCTGAGGCATCAATACTTCATAAGCCATGACAGTTGTACCCTCCTCACTTGTTCAGCACGCGCTTGACGGCATTGTAAATGTCATCAGGATGCGGGAAGTTCTTGTCCTCCAGCACAGGGCTGAAGGGAGAAACGATGTTCAGACCGCAGACACGCTCAATGGGGGCATCCAGCTCGTCGAACAGTTCCTCAGAGATCTCAGCGGAGAGCTCGCTGGCATAGCTGCCGCGCTTGACTTCCTCGGAGACGATGATGGCGTTGTGGGTCTTGGAGATGGACTCCTTGATGGCGTCCCAGTCCACGGGAACCAGAGAACGCAGGTCCAGGACCTCCACGTCGATGCCCTCGGCAGCCAGCTTCTCAGCGGCTTCCATGGCGAAGTTGACCTCACGGCTCCAGGAGATGATGGTCAGGTCCTTGCCTTCCCGCTTCACCTTGGCCTTACCGATGGGGGTGATGTACTCATCCTCGGGGATCATTTCCTTGTGGGCGTACAGCAGCTTGTGCTCAAACACCACAACGGGATCGGGATCCCGCATAGCGGCCTTGATGAGGCCCTTGGCGTCCTCAGCGCAGCTGGGGGCGACCACCTTCAGGCCGGGGAAGTGGCACACCATGCCCTCCAGGGACTGGGAGTGCTGGCCGGCGTTGCGGCGGCCGGAACCCATGGGCATACGCAGCACCAGGGGGATGGAGCACTGACCGCCGGACATGTACTTCAGCTTGGCAGCCTGGTTGAACAGAGGATCGGCGCACTCGGTCACGAAGTCGTCGTACATCAGTTCCACGCAGGGATGCATGCCGCGCATGGCAGCGCCGACAGCCATGCCCATGAAGCCTTCCTCGGAAATAGGCGTATCGATCACGCGGTTGGGGCCGAACTCATCCAGGAAGCCGGTGGTAATGGCGAACACGTTGCCCATGACAGCCATATCCTCGCCCATGATGAACATTTTGTCATCCCGGCGCATTTCTTCCAGCAGGCCCTCACGAATGGCCTTGCTGACCGTAATCTTTTTCATCTTGCCACACACCTTTCGTTATCCGCAGTATACATATCGTCGGTGACTTCGGAGGGATCGGGATACGGAGACTCGTCAGCGTACTTCACAGCCTCGTCCATTTCCTCCTTAGCGGCCTTCTTGATCTCTTCCAGCTCCTCGTCCTTGACGCCCAGAGCGTTCAGACGCTTTGCCAGCTTCTCGATGCCGTCGTTGGCCAGGGCGTTCTCCATGTACTCCTTGGGACGGTACACGGCAGGATCGCCGCAGTAATGGCCCTGATACCGGTAAACCTTGGCCTCCACCACATAGGGGCCCTTGCCTGCGCGGGCATGGGCCATAGCGGTCTTCATGGCCTCGTAGACCTCGGTGGGGTTGGTGCCGTCCACAACGGCGTAAGGCACGTTGTAAGCGGCGGCACGGCTGGCCAGATCCGGGGGGTTGGTGACGCGGTGGATCTCGGTGGACACGCCGTAGCAGTTGTTCTCGATGAACCACACCATGGGGAGCTTCCAGGTAGCGGCCATGTTCAGGGACTCGTGGAAGGAGCCCTCGTTGGTGGAGCTGTCGCCGAAGCAGCCGACGGTCACGGAGTCATCGCCCATGATCTTGGATGCCAGAGCGCTGCCGGCAGAAATGCACTGACCAGCGCCGACGATGCCGTTGGCGCCCAGGTGGTTGCACTTTGCCATATCAGCGATGTGCATGGAACCGCCCTTGCCCTTGCAGTAGCCGGTCTTTTTGCCGAACAGCTCGGCCATGCACTTCTTGGGGTCCATGCCGCGTGCGATGGCATGGCCATGGCCGCGGTGGGTGGACGTGAAGTAATCTTTTTCCTCAATGGTGGCAAATGCGCCTGCCTCAGCAGCCTCCTGGCCGATGCTCAGGTGGATGTTGCCAGCCAGCATACCCTTGGTGAAGCACTCAGCGGCATGCTCTTCAAACTCCCGGATCCGTACCATGGTGCGGTAGAAACCCAGCAGCTGTTCCTTGGAGTACTTTTCTCCAGTGTTCTTTTTCGTTGCCAATGTTTTCACGCCTTTCTAAAATTAACTATTGAAAACTATTGTAAATAATTGGAACGCTTACTCAATTCTGACGGGGTGCGAACAGGGGCACTTCCAGTTCGTTATCGAACTTCCGGCCCATCACCAGGCCGTCCACCTCAGCCAGCATGACATCCACGGTCAAAAGCACCTTGGTGCCCTCCACCAAGTGGCCGCCGTGGGCGTTGCCGTACCGGTCGCTGAGGCTCATGTGCACATGCAGGTTGGTGTTGCCCTCGTCGTCGTGGCAGATGATGCCCGCGCCGCTGGTCAGCTCAATGGGGCCGGTGAGATGCAGCACCTCGCCGTAGCCGTAGCCCGCCTTGGTAGGCAGCTCCACGGGGTTGCAGTAGCTCACGCCGTCCAGAGAGCCGATGGCGCTGAGGATCACGCCGTTGTTGATGCCTGCCCGCTTGCAGGCCTCCGTCAGTCCCAGAAGGACATCCGTACCGGGCTTCAGCCGCAGTGCGATAACCCGGCCCAGACGGCCTTCCGCCATTTCCATTTCCATATTCGTTCAACCTCCTTATATAGTAAAGAAAGTATCCGGGCCTCCGGCAGGTACTACCCTGCCAAAAGGCCATTTTACAGTTCAATCTCCTGAAACGGCTCCGTGAGGGCTGTCACCGGCCGCCCATCCGGAGGCCAGGCCTCCAGGCTGCGGCGGAGCGTCGGCAGCATCCACATGGAATCATCCTCGGGAAAAGGAACATGGTAAACAAAGATCGACTGCCCCGGAAGCGTTCCCTTGAAAAACTTCCGGCGGCACAGCGCGTTGAAAAACAGCGGATTGACAAAGGCAGCCTTGATGGGAAGGTCCTGAATCGGCTCCAAGGTCTCCGTGGTATAATCCACATCCGCCGTCAGTAAGATTTTCTTGTCACCGAATGTCAGAATGTAGCAGAAATGGGGCACGTCCCGGTACTTCCGGTCCAGATGCAGCGTCCGGAAGGCCCGGACGGTGATCTCCGGCTCGATGCGGTAGGCCGCGTGCTCCGTGGCGTCCGAAAGGATCACGCAGGGCGTTTTCCTCGCCTGAAGCGTTTCGATGAACTGGTCTTCCGCCGCTGTGTGGGGCTGTGGAAGAAACAGGCCCTTCACATCCCGATGACGTAAAAATTCCCCCGTCATTTCCGGCGAAAAGTGATCCGGATGGGCGTGGGTGAAGAGCAGGTAATCCACTTTCTGAAAGCGGTCCTCGCTCCCCAGCATCTCCCGCCAGACCTCCGGTGAGAGATTGCTGAATGGGTGTCCTTCCCGCCCGTAGATCCCGTCGATCATCAAGGTCGTACCTCGGTAAGTCATCAGCAGTCCTGCATTTGCAATTAATGTGATCCGCAGCGTGCTGTCCATGCAGAGGTCTTATCTCCTTCTTTTCAACGGGTCAACTGACATCTTGGCATCAGTCATCTTATGTTGTGAAGTATATACATGATTTTTTTGTGTGTCAATATGTTTCTGTGCAATTTTAGCATTTTCGGCACATTTACTTTTTTGGCATGTCTTTTTTGTATGTTTTTGCGCCGTTCTTTCGTCGACTCTTATTTGAATTTAGCGGATTTACGTGGTATGATGTCTTTTGTTAAAAATCCAACATAGTTGTTAAAATTTCGTCAAGAGAAAACGTTGTCTGCCATCTCCCTTTTGGGACCCGGACAGCCGCTGTCATATTTTTCCTTTTTTTAATTTTTTGTTTTGTGTTTTTTCCCGCTTTTGTAATTTTTACGCATTTTTTTGTAAGAAAGCTCTTGATTTTTATGCATGTTTGTCGTAAGATGTCTTGTGATAAACATAACGATTGAAACTGGAGCAGATCTCCACTGCCGCTGCACCTCCCTGCCGGGATGCAGCCGCTGATGTTCTCTGCTGCAAACAGCGCCGCTGACACAGTCATTTTTCACTTGGGGGTATGGTACACATGGCCGGATCTTCATCTTCTCTTGCCGAACAATCCGCGAACCGGATTGCAGATATGATCCTGGAAGAAAAGCGCTTTCAGGAGGGCGACAAGCTACCCAACGAAATGGAACTGGCTGAACTGCTGAGCGTCAGCCGTGTGACGCTGCGGGAGGCCATCCGCATTCTCTGCACCCGCGGCCTGGTGGAGATCCGCCGGGGCCGGGGCACCTATGTCACCTCCACCGGCATCGACTCCGCCAGTCCGGACATCAGCGGTCTCAGCGCCGTGGAGAGCAACGCCCGGGAAATGATGGAGATCCGGCTCATCATCGAGCCCTCCATCGCATACTACGCCGCCCTGCGGGGCACGGATGAGGAGATCCAGCGCATCGACGAATACCGCATCAAGGTGGAGGAGATCATCGCCGCCGGGAAAAACCGGATCAGTGCGGAGCAGGACTTCCACAATGCCCTGGCGGCAGCTACCCACAACCAGTTCGCCATGCAGCTGATGCAGGTGGTCAACAAGTCCATCTACCTGGAGGTCAAGTACCACGAGGAGAGCACCAATCTGGCCACCCACTCCATCCCGGACCACCGGGAGATCGTCAACTTCCTGCGCCGCCGGAACCCGGACGGGGCCAAGACTGCCATGCAGATGCATATTCTCCATGCCATCCAGTCCAGCCAGGAGCGGAAGAAGTAACCAACCCAGTATATGAATCCCCGGAGCCATCCCATTCGGAACGGCCCGGGGCTTTTTCCTATCCGGACCTTGTCATCGGCGTCCAAATCAGATATAGTAGGGATACCACATCTTCCGCCGGGCACGGTTCCCGCCGCTGGCAGCGGCCCGTTTTCTCCCGGCGTTTCTCTGACTGGAGGCATTATGCAAGTGATCATCATCGGCGGCGGGGCCTCGGGCCTCATGGCCGCCATCACCGCTGCCCGGAACGGCCACGCCGTCACCCTGCTGGAACGGCAGGCCCGGGTAGGCCGCAAGCTGCTGGCCACCGGCAACGGCCGCTGCAACCTCACCAATATGAATATGACCCTCCCCTGCTACCACGGCCAGTCCCCGGAATTTATCCGCCCCGCCTTTGCCGCCCTGGACCGGGATGCCACCCTGGACTTCTTCCATGGGCTTGGCCTTCTGACCGTGGCGGAGGACACGGGCCGGGTCTATCCCTATTCCGACCAGGCGGGCAGCGTGGTGGACGTGCTCCGCTTTGCCGCCGACGCCGCCGGGGTCACGACCCGCACCGGGTTTGAGGTGACAGGCCTGAAACGGACCAAGAAGGGCTTTTCCGTCTCCTCCGCCGGGGAGACCCTGACGGCGGACCGGGTCATCGTCTGCTGCGGCGGCATGGCCGGCGGCAAGCTGGGCGGCACCCGCAGCGGCTACGAGCTTCTTCAATCCCTGGGCCACAGCGTCACCAAGCTCTACCCCGCCCTGGTGCAGATCAAAACGGACAACACCTATGTCAAGGCCCTGAAGGGCGTCCGGGCCAACGCCAGCCTCCGGCTGTGCCGGGGCCGGGACACCGTGGCCGCCAGTCAGGGAGAGGTGCAGTTCACCGAATTCGGCGTCAGCGGTCCCGCGGTCTTTGAGCTGTCCCGGGCCGCCGCCACGGAGAAAGGCCCTCTGACCATCCACTTGGACCTCCTCCCCCAGCTGTCCGCCGCCGATATCGAAGCCCTGCTCCGCCGGCGGGTCACGGCCATGCAGGCGCTGACGGCAGAAAACCTGCTGGCCGGGATGCTCCATAACCGCCTGGGCCGCACCATTCTGCGGTATGCGGGCTACAGTCTCACAGATTCGGTCGCTTCCCTGTCCGCCGCGGACCTGAAAAAGGCGCTGAAAGCTATCAAGTGCTTTTCCTTGCCAGTTGTTGGCGTTCTTGGCTTTGACGGTGCACAGGTCACCGCAGGCGGCATCCGCACCAGCGAATTCGATCCCGCCACCCTCCAAAGCCGCCTGGTCCCCGGTCTATACGCCGCCGGAGAGGTCCTGGACATCGACGGCGACTGCGGCGGCTATAATCTCCAATGGGCTTGGTCCAGCGGATACCTGGCCGGACAGCTGAAGGGCTGATCCGGGGTTCCCTTTTCTCTTGCCTGTCCAGCAAAAAACATATATAATAGAGCATTATCAGTCGACAAGGAGCGCTTTATGAAGCAGGAATATATTCGCGTGGGCCGGATCGTCAACGCCCACGGCATCCGGGGGGAAGTGCGGGTGCAGCCCCGCCGAGTCTCCCCCGCCCTTCTCACCCGCTGCAAAACCTTTTATATTGACGGTCAAGCCGTCACCCCCACCGCCAACCACGTCCATAAGGACCTGGTCCTGCTGAAATTCCCCGGTGTGGAGGATATGAACGCCGCCCTTACTTATAAAGGAAAAGAGCTTTACATACGCCGTGCCGACGTGGTTTTGCCGGATGGAGAATACTTTGATGACGAGTTGATCGGCCTGGAGGTCCACGACTGCGACACCGGCGCCCTGCTGGGCACCCTGACGGCGGTGGACGAGTATCCCGCCAGCAAGGTCTACACCGTCAAGGGGGACCGGGAAATTCTGATCCCGGCGGTGAAAGATGCGTTCATCCGTTCCGTGGACCTGGACGCGGGCCGCATGGACGTAAAGGTCTGGGAGGGCATGTAATGGAAATGCAGATCGACATTCTGACCCTCTTCCCGGAATCCGTGGACGCCATGATGAACGTCAGCATCCTGGGCCGGGCCCAGGAGTGGGGATACATCGCCATCCGCACCCACCAGATCCGGGCCTACACCACCAACAAGCAGATGCAGGTGGACGATTATCCCTACGGCGGTGGCCGGGGGGCCGTGATGCAAGCAGACCCCCTGTTCCGCTGCTGGGAGCATGTGGTTCAGACGTACGGTCCCGGCCGGACCATCTTCATGTCCCCCTGCGGCCGGACCTTTACCCAGTCCGTTGCCAAGGAGCTGAAAGCCCGGTATGACCACCTGATCCTGGTCTGCGGCCACTATGAGGGCATCGACCAGCGCTTCATCGACGAATGTGTGGACGAGGAACTGTCCATGGGCGACTTCGTTCTCACCGGCGGCGAGATTCCCGCCATGGCGGTGGCGGACGCGGTCTGCCGCATGGTGCCCGGTGTGCTGCCGGACGCCGAGTGCTTCGAGGAAGAATCCCACTGGGACGGCCTCCTGGAATACCCCCAGTACTCCCGCCCCGCCCTGTGGCACGACCGGGCCGTGCCGGAGATCCTGCTCTCCGGGGATCACGCCAAGGTGGCCGCCTGGCGGAAAAAGGAAAGCTACAAGCGCACCATGACCCGCCGTCCGGACCTTTTCGTCAAGTTTGACGAATCCAAGCTCACCACCAAAGCGGAACGGAAAATCCTGCAGCAGGCCAAGGAGGAATTTGCTGCGGAGCACCGCCCGGACGCGGAAAATTGACCTTCTCCAGCTTTCTCTTTCTATATTAAAAGTCCCGGATGCCGGTGCATCCGGGACTTCTTTATGTATTCAATTATTCCGGGAGCACTTTTCCGCGTCGATGGCCAGCACCAGCATCAGCGCCCGGAGGGCATCCTTCGGATTTACCACATCGATGACATAGGTGTCCGTCCAATGGAACAGTTCCTTGGTCACGGTAGCCACCA
>URTS01000016.1 GCA_900550685.1 uncultured Oscillibacter sp.
TGCCCAGCATGTCCTTCCCCTGGAGCAGCCCCACCCCGAACATGACGGCGCATACGGAGAGGCACAGGAAGGAGAGGGAGCGTGAGATCTCCCCCATCTTCCGCTGGAGGGGGGTGGGCTGGGTCTCTCCCTCCAGCAGCAGGCCGGCGATGCGGCCCATCTGTGTGTCCATGCCGGTGGCGGTGACCACGGCCTCGTTTATGCCGGTTTTCCGGCGGGCGGCGTCCAGCTTGGCCCGGTAGCCGGGGAAGTGCAGGGGGTCGGCGGCGGTGAGTTTGCCGTTCAGTTCCCGGAAGGAGCCGGGGTCCAGCACGCTGCTGAGCCGGTAATAGGCCCCCATGGGGAAGTGATAGCCGCACAGGGGGCAGACGGACAGCGCCGCCGCCACGTCCTTCCGCTGGCTCTCCCCGCCGCAGTGGGGGCAGGTGACCAGCTTTTCACCGGGGACGTAATTCTCCCGCATGGCCTTCATGGCCAGCAGCCGGGCCCGGCGCTTTGCAAATATATTTTCCATGGATTATCCTCGGTGATCGTCTACCCGGCGGCTGAAATCCAGCAGCTCCGGCAGGCTCCGGTCCAGGAAGGCGGTGGTGCAGCCGCCCCGGACAAAGGTGGGGTGGAACAAAAGCTCGTAGGAAAGCTCCGCGTTGGTGGGGAAGCCCTCCAGGGTGAATTCCTCCAGACAGCGCCGCATTTTGCGGATGGCCTCCAGCCGGGTGGGGGCGTGGACCATCACCTTGGCGGCCAGGGAGTCGTAATAGGGGGAGAGGGTGCAGCCGTTGTAGAGGGCGGAATCCACCCGGACGCCGGGGCCGCCGGGAAAGTGGAGAAATTCCACCCTGCCGGGGCAGGGACGGAAGTCCGCCGCCGGGTCCTCGGCATTGATGCGGCACTCGATGGCGTGGCCGGTGAGGGTCACGTCCTCCTGGGCCAGGTCCAGGGGCAGGCCGGAGGCAATCCGCAGCTGCTGGCGCACCAGGTCCACCCCGGTGACCAGCTCCGTGATGCCGTGCTCCACCTGGATGCGGGTGTTCATCTCCATGAAGTAGAAGTGCTGCCCGTCGGCGTCCAGTAGAAATTCCACGGTCCCGGCCCCTTCATAGCCCACGGCCCGGGCCGCTTTCACGGCGGCCTGCCCCATTTCCTGGCGCAGCTCCGGTGTCAGGCACCGGGCGGGGGCCTCCTCGATGAGCTTCTGGTTCCGGCGCTGGATGGAGCAGTCCCGGTCCCCCAGGTGGATGGTATGGCCCTGGCGGTCCGCCAGGATCTGAAATTCAATGTGCCGGGGATTTACCACCAGCTTTTCCAGATACATCTCGTCATTGCCGAAGCAGGCTTTGGCTTCCGCTTTGGCAGCGGCGTAGGCCTCCGGCAGGCGGCGGGCATCATCACAGCGGCGGATGCCCCGGCCGCCCCCTCCGGCGCTGGCCTTCAGCAGCAC
This sequence comes from uncultured Oscillibacter sp., assembly GCA_900550685.1. Classification (GTDB taxonomy): domain Bacteria; phylum Bacillota; class Clostridia; order Oscillospirales; family Oscillospiraceae; genus Oscillibacter. Next base: position 1,442 of record URTS01000016.1, read on the forward strand.
CGGATAGCCCACCCGCTCCGCAGCAGCCAGGGCGTCCTCCACGGAGGATACCGGGCCATCGGAGCCGGGGGTCACCGGCACCCCGGCGGCGCGCATCAGGTCCCGGGCGGCGGATTTGGAGCCCGCCTTCCGGATGGCGGCCCCGGAGGGGCCGATGAAGGTGATGCCGTTTTGGGCGCAGGCGTCGGCAAAGTCCGGATTTTCGGACAGGAAGCCGTAACCGGGGTGAAGGCCGTCGCACCCAGAGGCCATGGCGGCGGAAAGCAGCGCCTGGGGATTCAGGTAGCTGTCCGCCGCTTTGGCGGGGCCGATGCACACGGCCTGGGTGGCCAGCTGGACGTGAAGGGCCTCGGCGTCGGCCTGGGAGTAGGCGGCCACGGTCTCAATGCCCAGCTCCCGGCAGGCCCGCAGCACCCGGAGGGCAATCTCCCCCCGGTTGGCGATCAGAACCCGTTTCAGCATGGCTTATAACCAAACAGCCCGTCGCCGAAGGATACCAGTGCACCGTTTTCCTTCAGAATGGCTGTGATCTCGCAGTCGCAGGGGGCCGTGACCTCGCTCATCATCTTCATAGCCTCCAGCAGACACAGGGGCTGGCCCTTTTTCACCCGGTCCCCCACCTGTACAAAGGGGGGCTGGTCCGGGGTGGGGGCGGCGTAAAAAGTGCCCACCATGGGGGCGGTGACGGTCTCGCCCTCCGGCGCTTTCGGCGCGGGGACGGCGGGGGCAGGCGCTGATGCCGGGACTGCCGGTGCGGCGGTAAGGCTCCGCTCTAGCTCTATGGTAAATTCCTGGGTGGACAGCTTCAGCTTTGTCAGGGAACTGCCTTCAAAACAAGCCAGGAAATCTTTCAGTTCTTGATTGGTCATGGAATGTCCTTTCCTTGTGGGCCGGACCGCCGGAGGGATCGTCCCTCCGGCGGCAGACCGTCAGTTCTTGTGGGCGGCCAGGTAGGCCATGATATCGCCCACGGTTTTGAGATTGGCGGCGTCCTCCTCGGCGATGGAGATGCCGGCAGCCTCCTCCAGGGCCATCACCAGCTCCACGGCGGCCAGGGAATCGGCCCCCAGGTCGTCGGCCAGAGAGGCGGCGGGGGTCACGGCTTCGGCATCGCAGCCCAGGGTCTCCACGATGATATCGCGCACTTTTTCAAATTCCATGATGGGGTCTCCTTGTGTTTCAAAAATCGGTCCTATTTAATTAAAAATATTTACTTAAAATAATTTAATTAAAAGAACTGAAGCGTATTGTAGCGGCTCTCGACCCGTTTGTCAAGATTTTTTCTGTAAAGAAAAAGGAAAAAGGACTTGCATGCGGTCACATACAAGTCCCTTTTGTATATTGGAATCGAAATTATACGACCTGGAATAGATAGAACTTCAGATAGTCCGTCTCCTCCACACCCCAGAGGATGGGATGGTCGCAGGCTTGCTGCCGGGCTTCGATCTGCCGCAGCTGCACTCCGGCATCATGGGCGGCGGAGCGGAGCATGGCCTCAAATTTTTCCGCCGTGGCAAAATGGGAACAGGAGCAGGTGGCCAGATACCCGCCCCGAGGCAGCAGCTTCATGGCCCGGTAGTTGATCTCCTTGTAGCCGGTGATGGCGTTGGTCACGGTTTTCCGGCTCTTGGTGAAGGCAGGCGGGTCCAGGATGATGAAATCGTACTTCACCGGTTCCTTTTCCAGCTGGGGCAGCAGGTCGAACACATTGGCCGCCACGCAGTCCATAATATCGGATACGCCGTTGCGGGCCGCGTTGGCCCGGGCCATCTCCACGGCGGATTCCGACACGTCCACCGCCGTTACGTGCCTGGCGCCGCCCAGGGCGGCGTTCAGGGCGAAGGAGCCGGTGTGGGTGAAGCAGTCCAACACAGTCTTGCCCGCTGCAAGACGGCCCACCGCCCGGCGGTTGTACTTCTGGTCCAGGAAAAAGCCGGTTTTCTGGCCGTTTTCCACGTCCACCAGATACTTGACCCCGTTTTCCACGATCTCCACCACCGGGCTGTCCGGCACGGTTTCGCCGGGGAGGGCGTACCAGCCCTTGCCCTGGGGCAGGCCCTCCTTGTCCCGGAGGGCCACGTCGTTCCGCAGGAACACGCCCCGGATGGGCTGGCCGTCCTGCCGCAGAATGTCCACCAGGGCGGGTAGCAGGGTGTCCTGCAAGCGCTCCATGCCCACGGACAGCACCTGGACGCTGAGCAGATCGTGGAATTTGTCCACCGTCAGGCCGGGGAAGGCGTCCGCCTCGCCGAAAATGACCCGGCAGGCGTCCAGGTCCGCCGGGTCCATGACGGATTTCCGGTAGTCCCAGGCCCATTGCAGCTTCCGCCGCCAGAAGGCCTCGTCAAAGCGGTCGTTGGCGTTCCGGGAGATGAGCCGCACCCGGATCTTGGAGTGCTGGGAGAGAAAGCCGGTGCCCAGATACCGGCCCTTTTTGCTCACCACGTCCACCAGCCCGCCGTTGACCGTTTCACCTTCTGTGTTCAGGATCTCCGCGTCGTATACCCAGGGGTGGCCCTTCACAATGGCGGCCTCCGCCTTGGGGGTGACGGTATAAATGGGATAGCCCCGCTCCATTTTCATAAGCTGTGCTCCTTTTAGGCTTGATTTCCGGGCCAGTATAGCACAATTCCAGGGAAAACGCCATACCATGAAGCAGACAGAATTTCACCACAACAAAAAATGCTCTGCACATTCATCATCTGTATGGGAGGGAACTCTGATGCCCATTGTGTTTTTAAGTCCGTCCACCCAGGACTGGAACCCCTATGTCACCGGCAGCGGCAGTGAGGAATACTGGATGAATCAGATCGCCGACGCCATGGAGCCCTATCTGCGGTCTAACGGCATCCGCTTCCGCCGCAACGATCCGGACACCTCGGCGGCGGCCGCCATCCGGGAGGCCAACAGCGGCTATTATGACTTCTACCTGGCCCTCCATTCCAACGCCATCGGGAATGGGGAGCCCCAGACCACCGCCCGGGGCATCATCGCCTTTTACTATCCCGGCAGCACCGGGGGACAGCGGGGCGCGGAGCTGATCGCGGAAAACCTGCGGGAAATTTATCCCCTGCCCAACCGGGTGTCCACCCGGGCCACCACCACCCTGGGAGAGGTGGCCCGGTCCCGGTTCCCGGCGGTGCTGGTGGAGATCGGCTACCATGACAACTATTCCGACGCCCTCTGGCTGGAGAGCCATGTGGAGGATGTGGCCCGGCAGCTTGTCAAGGCGCTGACGGAGTACTTCGGCCTGCCCTTCATCCAGCCCATGGACCCGGTGCGGGGCACCGTCCGGGTAAGCTACGGGACGCTGAACCTCCGCAGCACCCCGTCCTCCTCCGGCACCGTCATCGCCAACCTGCCCAACGGCGCGGAGGTGACGGTTTACGGCGAGTGGAATGGGTGGTATGTGGTGCAATACGGAGATCAGGTGGGATACGCCGCCGCGGCCTATATCGACGTGTAGGGCGGAAAGAGCCCAGGTGGATTCCTAATAAAAAATGATTCCGTCAAATTTACGGTAAATGACTTGACATAACTTCACCTTCTGATTAAACTATACAGGGATCATTATAGGCGGAAAGGGGTCCGCCTGTTTGTGTTCTGAACCGTGCCGGTCAGCCCTGCGGCAGATCGGACGGTGAATTTTATGGCGTTTTACGCTGAAATCAGAAGGAAGGAATCACATCTATGACCATCATTGTAGGCATTGCTTGCTTGGCAATCGGTGCGGTGGTTGGCTTCCTCTATCGTAAGAGTGTGTCTGAAAAAAAGATCTCCAGCGCTGAAGAAGAAAGTCTGCGCATTGTAAACGAAGCAATCCGCACCGCCGAGAGCAAGAAGAAGGAAGCGCTGCTGGAAGCCAAGGAAGAGATCCTGAAAAGCCGTACTGATTACGAGAAGGAAGAAAAATCCCGCAGAGCCGATCTGCAACGGCAGGAAAACCGTTTGCAGCAGAAGGAAGAAAACCTGGACCGCAAGCTGGAGACCATTGAGAAGAAGGAAGAATCTCTGGCTCAGAAGCACGCGGCCATGGAGAAGGAACAGGAGGAGATCCACACCATCAAGCAGAGCCAGACGGCTATGCTGGAAAAGATCTCCGGCTTTACCGCTGACGAGGCAAAGGATTACCTCATCCAGCAGGTGGAGAGCGAAGTGACCCATGAGACTGCCCTCAAGATCAAAGAGGTGGAGTCCCGGATGAAGGAGGAGTGCGAGACCCGCGCACGCGAGGTTGTGGCCCAGGCCATTCAGCGCTGCGCAGCCGACTCCGTGGCTGAGCTGACCGTCAGTGTGGTTCCCCTGCCCAATGACGAGATGAAAGGCCGCATCATTGGCCGCGAGGGCCGCAACATCCGGACCATCGAGACGCTGACGGGCGTGGACCTCATCATCGACGACACGCCGGAGGCCATCACCGTCTCCTGCTTTGAGCCTGTCCGCCGGGAGATCGCCCGGCTGGCCCTGGAAAAGCTCATTGCCGACGGCCGCATCCACCCCACCCACATTGAGGAGATGGTGGAGAAGGCCCGCCGTGAGGTGGAGGCCACCATCAAGGCCGAGGGCGAGCGCGCCATGTTTGAATGCGGCATCCGCAACCTTCACCCCGAGCTGGTGAAGATGCTGGGCCGCCTCCATTACCGCACCAGCTATGGCCAGAACGTTTTGCAGCATTCCATCGAGGTCTCCCACATCGCCGGCATGATGGCCGCCGAACTGGGGGCTGATGTCCAGACCGCCAAGCGGGCCGGTCTGCTCCATGATCTGGGCAAGTCCGTGGACCACGAGATGGAGGGTACCCATGTGCAGCTGGGCGTGGAATTTGCCCGGAAATACAAGGAGAAAGAGGACATCATCCACGCCATCGAGGCCCACCACAACGATGTGGAGCCTCGCACCATCGTGGCCTGCCTGGTGCAGGCGGCGGACGCCATTTCCGCGGCCCGTCCCGGCGCACGGCGGGAGAATCTGGAGAACTACATCAAGCGGCTGGAGCAGCTTGAAAGCATCGCCACCTCCTTCCACGGTGTGGAAAAGGCTTATGCCATTCAGGCTGGCCGCGAGGTCCGGGTCATGGTGAAGCCGGAGCAGGTCAACGAGGACCAGATGGTGATTCTGGCCCGGGACCTGGCCAAGAAGATCGAGGAAGAGATGGAATATCCCGGCCAGATCAAGGTCAACCTCATCCGCGAGACGAAGTGCGTCGAATACGCAAAGTAATTATCTGTCGAAAAAATCCCCCAAGGAATCATTCCTTGGGGGATTTTGCTGTAAAGGGACGTTTTCAGGGAGCAACGGGTAGTTCCGGCGGGGTCAATGAAATAGTTCGTCGGCGATCCGCAGCTGAAGCCGGAAATAAGGACCGTTATCGGCGATGCCGGTGTGGCTGGTGTCGGCGGTAAACAGAAAATAGGCATCATCTTCCCCTTTCAGCGGGTCCTCCGATAGCCGGTCGGTGTCCAGCGTCAGGGTCAGGACTACATTGTTTCCCTCCTGGGCAATCTCCGCTTTCTTTATCAGCACACAGCTGCCGGCCAGCTCCCCGGCGGGGAAGTCCTCCGGGTACAGGGAACCATAGCTGTGCAGATAATCGGTGGTGACGCCATCAGCCAGCTTGCCGCTGTCCAGGAAGGTGTCGTAAAACGTGATGGAGAGCACATTCCCGTTTTCCGGGAGGGACACCAGGGTATAGGGGATCTCGCAGTAGGCGGCCACAAAATCGCTGCCGTCAGCCAGGGGGGCAAAGGCCACGGTAACGCCCCCTGCATCGACCTGGGCGGAGCGGACAGCCTCCCGGCGGCCCTGCATCCCCATGTAGTAGCTTTCTCCAGCGCCTGCCCAATAGGTGTCGGAACTGCTGGTAGCGCCGCTGCCGTAAGCGTCGTAATTCAGGGGCATCCCCTGTTCATCGTAGACCAGGCTCAACGAGACGTTTTCTACGTGAGGGAAGCCCGGTACGCCGTTGAAGTTGTTGGGGCCGCCGGTGACCACCTCAACGCTGGCCTGCCCTTGAATCTCGCAGTTCAGCAGCGGTTCATACAGAAACAGCATCCGGCGGCGGATACCGCTTTGGCCATAGACCCAGTCCAGCATAGGGGCATACGTATCACGGTCGATCTGTACCAGAAAATCCCCCTCGTAAGGGGTAATGGTCAGGCTTTCCGGAGGAAAAGGGTCAGGGTCGGCGGCATAGAGGGCCCGGACCTCCTCCTCGGTAGTCACAGGGGTGAAGGTGCCGGACGGTTCCGGGGGCGTGTCGGTTTGGGCTTCGCTGTCATCCGGGGGTGGGGCATCCTTGGCGGGGGCGGTCCCGCAGGCGGTCAGGCTCAACAGCAGCAAAAGGGCAGTCAGGAAGGAGAGATGCTTTTTCATAGCGGCACATCCTTTCATGATTGGGTCTTATTGTCTGATGGTACTGACAATATAACAGCCAAAACCCGGAAAAGCTTTACGAAATTGTGAAGAATAGTAACGAATCAGTGACAACGGGCGGCCTTCCATCCCCGGCGGAGGGCCAGGGAGCCGGCCAGCAGGGCGTTCAGGGCGGCAAAACGGAGAAGGTTGCGGACCGAAATGGCAATTTCAAACCCCATGGATGCGGGATATGGCGGCTGGCTGAGAATGGCTTCCCAGGGCCGGAACAAGACGGCATCCAGCAGGTAGGACACCGCCAGCCAAGTCAGCCAGCCCAATACCAGCAGACAGACGGCCCGGCGGGCGGGGATGATGGTCAGATGCCGGAAGGAACGGAGGGTGCAGACCAGCATCAGCAGTATGGCGAAAAACATGCCCCAGGCCGCAGCCAGCCGCACATAGTTCCACTGCGGATCATAGCCAATGGTCCGGAAGATCAGTGTCCACTGAATCCCGGTAGCCAGGTAGAGATACAGCATGACAGCCGAGAACCACACCCAGCCGCACCACAGCCCCGCCCGGCGCTTCGCCGTCAGGCACAGGATGCCGCACAGCAGGAAGGGCAGTCCCAGGATGCAGCCGATCAGCCAGCCGTCATTGATGAGAAAGAGCATCAGCAGGGAGAGCAGCACCCCGAAGCACAATAGAATGATGCCGATGATCTTCTGGGTGCCGCTGACAGCGGGAACGGGGGCAGGGCTGCTTGTGGGAGTTTCGGTGGGGATGGCCTGGGCGGCCTCCTCTGCCGGGCCCTTTACAAGCTCGTCCAGGGTCACGCCGAATACCTCGCTGAGCTTCAGCAGCTTATCCAGCTCCGGCACCGAGGTGTCCGTTTCCCATTTGGAAATGGACTGCCGGGATACCTGTAAATCATTTGCCAGGTCCTCCTGAGACAGTCCCTTGGCCGCCCGCAGGCGGCTGATCTGTTTGCCTAAGGTCATAGTGGCCTCCTTGTGATGAAGTAGTGGTTTTAGTATAGCAGAACCGCCTGAAAAGGCCACCAACTCCGCTTGAAAATCCCGCAACCGGCAGTTGCACCGCCTGAAAACGGCGGATTTTTGGAAAAATCCCCCTTCGCCGGGCGGCCCGGCGGAGGGGGATCTGCTGTTTCAGGCTCAATAGCCCCGCTTCCGGTCCACCAGGTGGGCCAGGGGGCGTCCAGCGGCGTAGTTGGCCAGGTCCTCGCAGAACAGCTCCACATTCCGGTCGCAGGTGTACCCCAGGGTCAGGTTGCCGGAGATGTGAGGGGTGAGGATCAGATTCTTGGCGTCCCACAGGGGATCGTTTTCCGGCAGGGGCTCCGGCACGACGACGTCCAGGGCGGCACCGGCGATACGGCCGCCGTTCAGGGCGTCTGCCAGAGCGGCCTGGTCCACGGCGTTGCCCCGGCCCACGTTGATGACCAGGGCGTTTTCCGGCAGCAGGGCGATGCGCTCCCGGCTGAGGATGCCCGCGGTCTCCGGTGTGCCGGGCAGGGTCATGATGAGGATTTCCGTTTCCGGCAGGACCGCGTTCAGGTCGCTGATGGGGTGGACCTCATCGAACAGGCCCTCCTGCCGGGCCTTGCCGCTGCGGCTGAGGGCCACGATCTTTCCGGCTCCCAGGTCCCGCATCCGCCGGGCGATGGTGCCGCCCAGGTTGCCGGTGCCCAGAATGGTGAAGCGGCCGCCGTGAATGGAGCGGACCGGCTGGGGCGGCAGCCACTGATGAAGGCGGGCGCCCTCCACATAGGCGGGCATATGCCGCAGGAGCATGATGGTCACCATAACGGTGTGCTCAGCGATGGTGACGCCGTAGGCGTTGGAGTTGGTCAGGAGACAGTCCGGGTTGGCAAAAAGGCTGTCGTCCTTACAGTAGACGTCCACACCGGCGGAGGCGGCGCAGTACCATTTCAAAGAGGCGGGAGCGGCCCGGAGCAGGTCCGGGGACCCGGCATAGAGCACCTCGCAGCTTTGGAGGCAGTCCTTGGCCTCCTGGGTCTGGGCCGTGGTGAAGAAGTGGGGGACCATGCCTGCCGCCTCCGCGGCGGCGGTGATCTGTGCCTTGTGGGCATCGGTGAGAAAATCCTGGCAGATGCAGATATTGCGATCCATAAAAACTCCCTTTCTGAGGGTCAGCCCTGGCAGAGCCGGAGAATGGCCTCCATCTCCGCCGCGTAAATTTTCATGAAGCCGCCGAAGGGGAAGCCGTTGGGCTTCTCATTTCGGTGAGCCACCATGGCGGGGATGTCCGCCGCCTTGCCGCCCACCTCTTCCAGGGTGGCGGGCATGTGCAGGGACCGGAAAAAGGCCCGGAGACTGCGGATACCGGCCTGGGCGGTGCGCTCCGGATGGGCATAGTCCATCTCGCAGCCGAACACATTGACGGCGAACCGGGCAAAGCGCATGACATCGTGGTGGCAGACATATTCCATCCAGGCGGGCAGTATCACCGCAAGGCCCGCGCCGTGGGCGCAGTCGTAGAAGGCGGAAAGCTCGTGCTCGATCTGGTGGCTGGCCCAGTCCTGGTCACGGCCTATGCCGCAGGAGTTGTTGTGGGCCAGGGTGCCCGCCCACATGAGGTCGGCGTGGGATGCGTAGTCGCTGTGATCCGCCAAAGCCCGGGGAGCGGCGTCTACCACGGTTTTCATCACCGCCTCGCACAGCCGGTCCGTCAGGGCCACGTCGGGGGTGTTGGTGAAATACCGCTCACACAGGTGGGCAAACATGTCCACCGCGCCGCAGGCCAGCTGATAGTCCGGCAGGGAATAGGTGTAGGTGGGGTCCAGCACAGAGAACTTGGGCCGGATCACGTCGGTTTTGGGGCAGCCCCATTTCAGGTTGCCCGCCTCCTGGGTGATGACGCAGCTGTCGGAGCCCTCGCTGCCGGCGGCGGAGATGGTCAGTACCGTGCCCACCGGCAATGTGCGCTCGATTTTGGCCTTTCCGGTGAAGAAATCCCAGAAATCGCCGCCATAGAGAACGCCCATGCCGATGGCCTTGGCCGTGTCGATGACGCTGCCGCCGCCGATGGCCAGCAGGAAATCCACGCCTTCCTTCCGGGCCAGTTCAATGCCCTCGTACACCTTGCCGCTGCGGGGATTGGCCTGGACGCCCCACAGCTCGCACCAGGGAATGCCAGCCTCTTTCAGAGAGGCGGCAGCGGCGTCATAAGCGCCGTTTTTCCGCACGGAGCCGCCGCCTGCCACCAGCAGCACCTTGCTGCCGCCGAACTGGCGTACCAGAGCGCCCACGCGGCTGGCCTCCCCCTGGCCGAAGGCGAAGAGAGTGGGGGAATAGAATGTAAAGTTGTTCATAAGTGACCTCCAGATAATATATGAATTGAAAAGAAATTACAGATGCCGGCAGACCGCCTCCGCGCAGCGCATACCGTCCGCGGCGGCGGAGAGGATGCCGCCTGCCCAGCCGCCGCCCTCGCCGCAGGGATACAGGCCCCGGATGGGGGACTGGCGGTCTTCGTCCCGCAGCAGCCGCACCGGGGAGGAGCTGCGGCTTTCCACGGCGGTGAGCACTGCGTCCGGCTGGTCATAGCCCTTCAGCTTCCGTCCCAGAATGGGCAGGGCTTCCGCAATGGACGCGGCCACAAATTCCGGCAGGCAGTCCCATAGGTTGGTCCAGGTGACGCCGGGGCGGTAGCTGGGGTTCACCCGGCCCGGTCCGGCGGAGGGGCGCCTGGCCAGGAAATCCTCCACCCGCTGGGCGGGGGCATGATAACCGCCGCCTCCGGCCCGGTAGGCGGCTTCCTCCAGCCGCCGCTGGAATTCGATGCCTGCCAGGGGGCCGTCTCCGCCGAAGTCCTCCGGGGTCACGTTCACCAGCAGGGCGCCGTTGATATTTTCCTTGTCCCGGGCGAACTCGCTCATGCCGTTGGTCACCACCCGGTGCGCCTCCGACGCGGCGGCCACCACCTCGCCGCCGGGGCAGACGCAGAAGGAGAATACGCCCCGGCCGTTGGGCAGATGGCAACTCAGTTTATAGGTGGAAGCGGGCAGGCCGGGATGCCCGGCGTACTGCTTGTACTGGGCAGCGTCGCAGTCCGCCTGCCGCTGCTCGATGCGGACGCCTACGGCGAAGGGCTTGGCCTCCATGGGGACGCCCTGGCGGTGGAGCATGGCAAAGGTGTCCCGGGCGGAATGGCCGGGGCAGAGGATCAGGTTGCGGCAGGGCAGGGAATAGGTCCCCGCCGGGCCGGTAACGGTGACGCCATGGACCGCGCCGTTTTGGATATCCAGGTCCGTCAATTGGCTTTCAAAGCGGATGTCGGCCCCCAGGTCCAGCAGCTCCTGCCGCAGAGCCTTCAGGGCGATGTGAAGATAGTCAGTGCCCACGTGGGGCTTGGCGTCATAGAGGATCTCCTCCGGCGCGCCGCATTTTACCAGCTCCTCTAAAATGAAGCGGTGGCGGATGTCCTTGGTGCCGGTGTTCAGCTTGCCGTCGGAAAAGGCACCGGCGCCCCCCTCGCCGAATTGGACATTGCTGGTGAGGTCCAGTTCTCCGGTGGACCAGAACCGTTCCACGTCGGCGGTGCGGTCCTCCACCTTCCGGCCCCGCTCCAGCAGGATGGGCGGGGCTCCGGCCCGGGCCAGCACCAGGGCGGCGAACAGACCCGCCGGACCGGCCCCCACCACGATGGGGGGGACCTCCGGCGCGGCGACAGCCTGAGGGAGCTGGTAAACAGGCCGGGGCTCCGCCCGGGAGACATGCTTGTCCCGGCAGTGGCGGAGGACGGCGGCCTCGTTGGCCACCTGGACCTCCACCGTGTAGATCATGCGGACGCCCTCCCGGGCGTCGATGCTGCGGCGGAGAATGTGCAGCGCCAGCAGGGCCTCCTCCCGGATATGGAGGATACGGAGTACCTCGGCGCGGAGGGCGGAGGGGCCGCTGCCGGGGGAGAGTTTCAGATTTTCGATGCGCAGCATAGCAGATCCTCCCAATATTGGATGGGTGTATTATACCACAGCGGCGGGGAAAGAAAAAAGCGTAAGGTTCATATTTGTTTAAAAAATTTTTCAGGCAGTTTTAAGATTCCCGCCCTATACTACAGTCAAAGTTAAGGAAGTTCCAAGCGAAAGCCCATCAGGCGGACGCTTCCAAGGAGGTTTGACTTATGTATAACGATGAAAATAACCTGTATCACTACACCTACCGCAAGGACGGTACGGAGCCGGGCCAGCGCTATGACGCCAAGCAGCCCAGCGTGGACGACCAGATCAACAGCTACCGCCAGCAGCAGGAGCAGGCGGCCCAGCAGCCGGAGGTCCAGTCCCAGCAGCCCCAGGACGGTCAGAAGCCCCATAAGGGCGGCAAGAAGAACCGGGTGGGCCTGAAGATCGCGTCCCTGGCTCTGGTGTGCGCCTTGCTGGGCGGCCTGGTAGGCGGCGGCACCGCCTATCTGGTGGGCAATCACTCCGGCAGCGACACTACAGAAGTGAATGTCTCCAACCGCAAGCCCACGGAGATCCAGGTCAAGACCGTGGACGGCAAGACCACCATGACCGACGCGGAGCTGTATGCCGCCAACATCAACAGCGTGGTGGCTATCAACATCACCGCCACTTCTGAACCCAACTTTTTCGGACAGACAACAGAGACTGCCGGCGCCGGTTCCGGCTTTATCCTGACCCCGGATGGCTACATTGTCACCAACTACCATGTGGTGGGCGATGCGGACACCGTGAAGGTCACCCTTTACAACGGTGATACCTATGACGCGCAGTATATCGGCGGCGATGAGGATTACGATATCGCCGTGATCAAGATCGATGCCGCCGACCTGCCCAATGTGACCCTGGGCAACAGCGACAGTCTGAACGTGGGCGACCATGTGCTGGCCATCGGCAACCCGTTGGGTGACTTGACATTCTCCATGAGCGAGGGCATTGCATCCTCTGTAAATCGTACGATTGACGTGGAGGGTACGCCTTTCAACATGATTCAGGTGACTGCCGCCATCAACCCCGGCAACTCCGGCGGCCCGCTGTTCAATGAGTACGGCGAGGTAGTGGGTATTGTGTCCGCCAAGTATTCCAGCTATGCCACCCAGAGCGTGGAAGGTCTGGGCTTTGCCATCCCCATCAACGATGTGGCAGCCATGATTCAGGACATCATGACCAACGGCTATGTCAGCAATAAGGCATATCTGGGAATTACGCCAAATACCATGACCGAACAGATGGCTGCTCAGTATCGCTATGACGTGACCAAGGGCGTGTTCATCTGCTCCGTAGAAGAGGGGAGCGCCGCTGACAAGGCAGGCCTGAAGATGGGCGACGTCATCATGAAGGTGGACGGCACGGATGTGGATTCCTATCAGGATCTGGTGGCCCTGAAGAAGAAGTATTCCGCCGGTGACACCTCTACCTTCACCATCTACCGGGACGGCCAGCAGCAGGAGGTCTCCGTGACCTGGGGTGCCGTGCCTGAGGATCAGGCCACCCAAAAGAGCGACAGCAGCCAGTCCCAGCAGAACCAGAACAACAGCAACTCCAACAACGGCAGCAATGGCTACTACAGCAACCCCTGGGATATCTTCAACTACTACTTCGGCAATCAGAACTAACGGACTGATTCGGCAAATTCCATAGCATCAAAAAGGGAACGCTGTGCATTGCACAGCGTTCCCTTTTATCCGCTGCTGGAGCGGCAGGTTATTTGTAATGGCAGGGCAGGGCGGATGTACCGCCTTACAGGTGTAATACCTCTGTGGATAGCATGCGTGAAAGAACACAAAAAAAGGCGCACCGCCGCGGCGGTGCGCCTTTTGAATGGGACAGGTCAGTTTTTTTCGGGCAGGAAGGAATTGTCAAAGCCGTAGGGCAGCAGGTCATGGAGGGTCAGATCCAGGGCCTCCCCCTTGCCGTTGAGGCAGATGACCTGCATATCCGGGGCAAACTCCTTCATAAACTGGCGGCACATGCCGCAGGGATAGCAGTAATCATCGCTGCGTCCGGCGATGACGATGCGGACAAAGTCGGTGTGGCCCTCACTGACGGCCTTACTCATGGCGGTGCGCTCGGCACAGGTGCCCACGGGGTACACGGCGTTTTCAATGTTGCAGCCGGTGAACACCGTGCCGTCGGAGCATTCCAGGGCGGCGCCCACGGGGAAGTGGGAGTAGGGGCAGTAGGCCCGGTCCAGCATGGCCACGGCGGCCGCCTTCAGTTCCTCAAGACTCATGGTGAATAGCCTCCTTTTCAGATCAGGACGCGGATTTCGGCGTCCACTTCACGCCCCGGTCCGGGCGCACGTCCAAATTTATGATATCCCGGGCATCGTAGAACTGGCTGTACCAGCCGATGACCTTGTCGCTGCCCCGAAGGGTGGTGCCGTCGGGATGGAGCCGGTCACAGATGACGGCGCAGATGTCGGTTTTGATTTTGGAATAAGAGCTGATGCCCACGGAGGCAAACACCCGGAAGCCCTGCTCCTGCAAGTATTTGAAGATGGGGCCGGTCTGCTGGACATCGTCCCCGTCAGGCCGGGCGCCATGGGGATAGTAAAGAATGGTGGTGGGGCCCACCAGACTGCCCACCTCGTCCAGCCAGCGCTTGGTGTCCGCCTGCACCCGTTCCAAAGAGGAGGAAGAGAGGTTGATATGGCCCCAGGTGTGGCTGCCAAAGGTCCAGCCGGTGCGCTTCAGCTCCGCAATAATGGGCTTCACCGCCTCCCGCTCTTTCTGCCGGTTGGCTTCCAGTTCATCATTCCACACCTTGGTGTCCGTGTTGGTGCGGTAGCCCAGGATGCCCTGGTATCCGGTGAGGCTCAAGCTGCCCTTGGCGCCGAAGGGGGAGAAGTCGGGATGCTCCCGGACGAACTTGTCCAGAATGGTGATGGCGTCCAGATCCTGGGAGATGACCTCGTTGCCCTGGGGGTCTAGGCCGTAGCTCCAGATCAGGCCGTCGTCGCCGATGATGAGTTTGTAGGTGAAGCCGTCCTCGATCATATAATCGTAGTAGTTCACATCGTCATAGGAAATGATAAGGGGCTTTTTGCCCTCGGGGATGTAGAGGGTGTTCCGCACCATCACCGGCTGGCCGCTGGCGTCGGTGCTTTCGCTCCACACGTCGTTGATGTCCACCAGCACATAGTCGTGGTCATAGACGCTTTGGAGAATTTTGTCGTACTCGTCCACCGTCACCATCCAGTCGTCGATGCCGTCGGACTGGCTGTCGCCGTCGAAGGCCAGCTCCGGATAGGCTACGATGGGGTGGAAGAACAGGTGCTCCACGATGCCGTCCCAGGCCACATAGTTCACGCCGTCCACGGTGCCCCGGTCGATGGTGGGGGAGGAGATGGTATAGGGCTCCGGCTGGGGCTCCTCCGGCTCGGCGGAGGTGTCCGGGGTCTCCGCTTGGGCGGGATCGCCGTCCTGGGCCGGAGTGTCCGCGCTGTCCTTTTGGCCGCAGGCAACCAGGGAGCAGGTCATAAGAAGCGCCAGGAAAAGCGCAGTGATACGCCGCATAAGAAAAAGGTCCTTTCTGTCGAATATACCATCAGTTGACAAGGACAAATACGGTTTTTCGGAGCGGAAACAGCGCATAACTTCGTTTTCCGCATTGCCGGGCGTTAGCCCGGCTGCTTCGTCAGCCTCGCCATGCCGCCGCTTCCCCTCCCGAAAAACTCCGAAGGACTTTCCGGCGTGGAAAAATGGACACTGGCGCGGAAGAGGACGAAGGCTTGCTGGCGCAAGCCGAGGATGATGACAATGCCAGCGGTTATTTTTACCGCCGAAAAGCGTGTTTGCTCTTGTTAACTGATGGTAGGATATATTCAGTATAGCAGGGTCTCGGCAGAAAAGAAGAACAATTCGATGACAATTTTGCAGAAAACAGGAGCGGAAAACCGCTCCTGTTTTCATTGCGCTACCGTTTGTCGCCGGGTTTGAAGAGCAGGGCCATGATGACGGCGGAGACCACGGCGGCGGTGATGCCGCCGGCTGCGGCGGAAAGCCCCCCGGTGAGGACCCCCAGCCAGCCATCCTCCGCCACCGCCTTGGCCACGCCCTTGGCCAGAGCGTGGCCGAAGCCGGTCAGGGGGACCGTGGCCCCGGCGCCGCCCCAGTCAGCCAGGGGCTGGTACAGCCCTACGGCGCTGAGAAAAACGCCCGCCACCACATAGCCCGTCAGAATGCGGGCGGGGGTCAGCTGGGTGCGGTCAATGAGGATCTGCCCGACGGCGCAGAGGATGCCGCCGCAGAGAAACGCGTTGAGATATTCCATGATGCCCTACCTTTCCGTGCTGACGCACACCAGATGGCAGATGCCGGGAATGGATTCCCCCTGAAAGCTGGAGGTGGGGGACAGCAGCGCCCCGGTGGGGGCAAACAGGATCCGGCGCCAGCGGCCCTGCTTCAAGCCGGTGAGGAGATAGCCGTTGAACACCGCGGCGGAGCAGCCGCAGCCGGAGCCTCCGGCGTGCATATCCTGCTTTTCCCGGTCATAGAGCAGCATGCCGCAGTCAAAATAGTTTTTCGTCATGTCGATGCCGTCCTGCCGGAAAAAGTCCGTGACGATGGCATGGCCCAGCTCCCCCAGGTCCCCTGTGAAAATGGCGTCATAATCCGCAGGGGAGGTTTTCATGTCGGTGAAGAAGGCATGAAGAGTGTCGTAGGCGGCGGGGGCCATGGCGGCCCCCATGTTGTTGGGGTCGGTGATGCCCTTGTCCACGATCTTGCCGCAGGTGACGTGGGTGATATAGGGCCCCGGCCCCTGGGCGGAGAGAATGGTGCATCCGGCGGCGGTGGCGGTCCACTGGGCGGTGGGGGTCCGCTGATTGCCGTAGGGCACCGGCATCCGGTACTGCCGCTCGGCGGTGCAGAAGTGGGAGCTGGCCTGGGCAGCGGCCAGACGGGCGAAGCCGCCGTCGATCAGCAGGGCGGCCAGGGCCAGGGATTCCCCCATGGTGGAGCAGGCGCCGTACAGCCCGAAGAAGGGAATGCCGAAGTCCCGCAGGCCGAAGGAGGAGCCGATGCACTGGTTCAGCAGGTCCCCGGCCAGCACGCAGTCCAGCTCTCCCGGCTTCAGCCCCGCCTGGTCCAGTGCCCGCTGCAAAACCCTTTTCTGCATGGCGGACTCCGCCTTTTCCCAGGTCTTTTCCCCGAAAAAGGAGTCCTCGCACAGCTCGTCAAAGTATTTTGCCAGAGGGCCCTGGCCCTCCATTCGCCCGCCGATGTTGGCGAAGGACAGCACCGAGGGCGGCGTCTGCAAGGCCGCCGTCCGCCGCCCGATCCGTTTGCTCATGGAGCATCCTCCCTTTCATGGATCGCATTGATAGGGTCAGTATGCCCCCGGACGGGAAAATTATGAAAAATTACAGGCCGCCCTCCAGGGCGGTGAGGAACCGGCCCAGGGCCGGGTTGGCGTTGCCGCTCTGCCAGGCGGCGATGATCTCTTCCTCCTCCCCCTCGCCCACGAGCGGGACGAAAACGAGGTTGTCGGCATTGTAAAGGCGGTCGGTGCAGTAGTCGGGCAGGAGCGAGATCCCCTCCTCCGCCGCAACCATCATCAAGATGCTTTCGGTGTCCGCCGAGCGGAAGAGAATGTTCGGCTTGTAGCCCGCCTCGGCGTAGCGCTGCATGAAAAAGGCGTCGCCATAGGAGTCGGGCGCGGCGTCGGGCGACATATATAAGATATTCTCCCCGCGCAGCTCTTGCCGCGTGAGCTGTCGGCGCTGCGCGAGCGGATGCCCCGCATAGAGTGCGACAACGAGCCGAGCCTTTTCGACCGTCTGAAACGTGACGCCCTCCTGTGTGCGCAGGTTTGTCGAGTCCCAAGTGAAGACGATGTCATACTCCTGATGGAGTAACCCCGCGGCCAGCACATCCGTCGAGCAGCGGTAGAACGAGATGAGCACGTTTCCGTTTTTCTGGTGGAAGTGGCGCATCAGGACCGAGAGGTCGCTGCGCTCGTAGCCGCGCACGTAGCCGACGCGCAGCGTGCCGGTCAGGCCCGTCGCCGCGTCATGCACGCGTTCCTGTGCGCGGCTCATGCGCTCTAAGATCGCTTTTGCGTCCAAAAGGAACGACTTTCCCGCGCTCGTCAGGCTCACGGGGCGTGTGCTGCGGTCGAAGAGCTCGCAGCCGAGCGTCTGCTCAAGCTGCTGGATCTGCTGCGTCACCGCGGTCTGCGAGATGTAATACTGCTCCGCCGCCTTTGTGAAGCTCCGGTGCTCCGCGGCGGAGACAAAATAGCGTAGCTGATTGCGATTCATGTACTCATTTCCTCATAACATAAGTTTTGCTTATTATATCATCCGATAATCGGTCTTGTAAAGCCCATCTTCCTGCGGTAAGATAAGCACATCGTTCATAAATCTTTTACAAATGAGGTCGATCAACATGAAACGCGAATCGTTCCGCTCCCGCCTGGGCTTCCTGCTCGTCAGCGCGGGCTGCGCCATCGGCATCGGCAATGTCTGGCGCTTCCCCTATGTGACGGGCAAAAACGGCGGCGGCTATTTTGTTCTCTTTTACATTCTGTGCCTGCTCATCATGGGCGTTCCCGTGCTGACGATGGAGCTGGCCGTCGGCCGCGCGAGCCACAAGAGCGCGATCCTCGCCTACAAGACGCTCGAAAAGCCCAAGTCCAAGTGGCACATCCACGGCTGGTTCTGCCTGATCGGCTGCTACCTCTTGATGATGTACTACACGACGGTCTCCGGCTGGATGGTGAGCTACTTTGGCAGGTTCCTGACCGGTAAGTTCTACTCCGGCATGCCCGCGGAGGACGCGTCCGCCGTGTTCGGCGAGCTGTTGGCCAATCCTGTTGAAATGGGCATTTTGGCGGTCGCCATCGTCATCGTCGGCTTTGTCGTCTGTTCGTTCGGTCTGCAAAAGGGTCTTGAGCGCGTATCCAAGGTCATGATGATCGCGCTGCTCGCGCTCATCCTCATTCTCGCCGGTCACAGCCTGACGCTCTCCGGCGCGGCAGAGGGCATGAAGTTCTATCTGCTCCCCTCGATGGATTCCATCCGCGAAAACGGCCTGCGCAGCCTCATCACCGACGCGATGAACCAAGCATTCTTCACGCTCTCTCTCGGCATTGCCGCGATGGAAATCTTCGGCAGCTACATGTCCGATGACCACGCCCTCGCCGGTGAGTCCATCCGCATCTGCGCGCTCGATACGTTCGTTGCGCTCATGGCCGGTACGATCATCTTCCCCGCATGCTTTTCCTACGGCGTTGCGCCCGAGCAGGGCCCGTCCCTCCTCTTCGTCACGCTGCCGCAGGTGTTCGTCAACATGGCGGGCGGCCGCTTCTGGGGCACGCTGTTCTTCCTCTTCATGATGTTTGCGAGCATGTCTACGGTACTGGCGGTATTTGAGAATATTCTCGCCGTCTGCATGGATACCTTCGGCTGGAGCCGCAAGAAGGCCGTGCTCATCAACGGCCTTATGCTGATGCTCCTGAGCCTTCCCTGCGTGTTCGGCTACAACATCTGGAGCGACTTCCACCCCATTCTCGGCAAGGACGTGCTCGACAGCGAGGACTTCCTCGTGAGCAACCTCCTGCTGCCCATCGGCTCTCTTGTCTACCTTCTGTTCTGCGTCACGAAGTGGGGCTGGGGCTTTGACAAGTACCTTGCTGAGGTCAACA
>URTS01000017.1 GCA_900550685.1 uncultured Oscillibacter sp.
TTCATCATGTGGCCCAGGGAGGCGGCGCCGTCGATCTTGGAGGCGTCTTCCACGGGAAGGGTCAGCATATAGTTCAGATTGTCGGCATCGGAGATGTCCACGGCGCCGGGGGCGTCCTCCACAGGAGCGTCGTAGCTGCCGCCGGAAGCGGGGAATTTTTCATCATTGGTGTAGGTGTCCCACACGGCGGTCAGCAGGGCATTGGCATCGGCAGGGACATCGGAACCGCCGGAGGCATTGTCCTTTTTGCCGCAGGCGGTGAGAGACAGGGCCAGCACGCAGGCCAGCGCCAGAGAGAGAATCTTTTTCATAGAGAACTCCTTTTACAAAATCGTTTTACCGGTTACGGTCTGTGGGAATAGACGCAGGAAACAGAAAAAAGTTCCCGCTTTGTGAAATTTTTTTTGAAAAGAAAGACCGGACCGGCGGGAGAATAGTATTTCCGGCGGTGAAACGGCTAATACATTTTTATGTAAACCACCAAAAGGGACTGGAATTTTCGGACTGGGTGTGCTAAGATAAACTTGGTCCATAAGGCGCATGACGCATTTGATTATACATTGAGGAGTGATGGTATGTCATTGATCCATTCCATTCTGCTGGGCCTGATCCAGGGCGTGGCGGAATTTCTGCCCATTTCCAGCTCCGGCCATCTGGCCATTGCGGAGCAGCTGCTGGGTATGGAAGGAGCCTCGGAGATCCCGGGCTTTTTTGATGTTCTTCTGCATCTGGGCACGCTGATCGCCGTGTTTGTGGCCTACTGGCCGGAGATCCGGGACATGATCCTGGAATTTTTCCGGGGTATCGGTGACCTGGTCCACGGCACTACCCCCACGCCGGTGCCGCCTGCCCGGCGGATGATCCTGCTGGTGATCGTGGGCACCCTGCCCCTGTTTGTGATCCTGCCCTTCAAGGACTGGATCGAGGGGCTTAGCAGTAATCTGTATGTGGTGGGCGGGGCCCTGCTGGTCACCGGCTGCCTGCTGTTCGCCTCGGACCGGGTGCGGAAGGGCCGCAAAAACGAGTGCAGCGCCCGCCTGACCGACACCCTGCTGGTGGGCGCGGCCCAAGCGCTGGCTACCTGCCCCGGCTTGTCCCGCTCCGGTACCACCATTGCCGCCGGGAGCTTTTTGGGCTTTGAGCGGAAATTCGCCGTGCGGTATTCCTTTATCATGTCCATTCCTGCCGTTCTGGGGGCCAACATCCTGAGCCTGAAGGACGCCCTGGGGGGCGACGTGGTCTGGAAAGACGTGCCGGTGTACTTAGTGGGCGTTGCGGTGGCCGCTGTGGTGGGCTATGCCTGCATCCGGCTGCTGAAAATGATCGCCGACAAGGGAAAATTCGGCGCCTTTGCTTATTATTGCTGGGCAGTGGGCCTGTTGACCATGGCCCTGACGTTTATCAAGGGGTGAGCGGATTTTTCTGATGCAGGGCGGCAGCCCTGCGGAATGGGTGCGCCGTCCGGCGCAGTTTGGTATGATTTTGCAGATCCGGAGGGTTTGATCGTGGCTTCCACATCACAAAAGAAAACGACAACCAAGACCACAACCAAAAAGAGCGGCAGTGCGTCCGGCAGCCGGACGGCGGCCCGGAAAAAGCCCCAGCCCCGGCCTGTCCGCCGGGAGGTAGGGGGTGCGGTATGCTGGGTGCTGGCGCTGTGTGTGTTCGTCAGCTATTTCGGCATCAGTGCCATTTTCATCGACTGGCTGGCCATTTTGCTGAAGGGCCTTTTCGGCTACGGCTACTGGCTGGCGGGACCTGCTTTGGTGCTGGCGGGGTGCATCCTGCTGTTCCACCATGGGCGGCCCGTGACCCTGCGGGTGACCTGCGCATTGCTGCTGCCGGTGCTGCTGGGGAGCCTGTGCCACATGCTGCTGGTGAAGGAGGCTTATGCCTCTTCCATCGGCATCATTCCGGCACTTTGGAAGGACGGGACGGCGCTGCACTGCGGCGGCGTGATCTCCGGCGCTCTGGCCCAGGGCTCCGTGGCGGTATTTTCCAAGATCGCCTCCGTCATTATTTTCACGGTGCTGTTCGTGCTGCTGGCCATGGCGGCCCTGCGCCTCACCGTGGGGGCATTGATCGAAAAGCACCGGGAGCGGCCCCAGTACGAATATGAAGAGGAGCCGGAGCGGCCTGCCCGGGCGGCGAAGCACACTCGGGAGACGGTGGCCGCCATTCCGGCGGAGCATGCCCGGGCGCAGATCGACATTCCGGTGGACGACCCGGTGAGCGCTCCGGCCAAGCCTGCCAAGGCGGACAAGCCGGGCTTCACCAGCTTCTTCCGCCACCGGTCCGACTCCCAGAAGACCCCGGCCCAGGTGGTGGCCCAGTCGGCGGCACCGGAGCCGGATGACACGGCCTATGAAGAGGGAGATCCCTTTGCGGTGAAAAAGCCTGCGGCTCCGGCTCCCAGGCCCATCGACGCGCCGGAGCCTGCCCGGGCGATCCCCACCATGGAGCCGGTGGTGATCTCCACGCCGCCGGTGCAGTCCCCGGAGCCGGTCCGGACGGCGGAACCGGCCCGCCCGGCGGCCCCGGTACAGAATACGGCCCCAGCGGTCCAGGAGCCGGTTTCCAAGAAGGCGGCGGCCCAGGCGGTGGCGGCGGAAACTGCCGCAGTGACAGCGGAGATCGCGGAGAATATGGCGGCGGGGGAGGCGGAATACCGCTATCCGCCGGTGAGCCTGCTGCATGAAAACCAGGGGGAGAACCACATGGCCGCCGGGGCGGAGCTGCGGAACAACTCCCGCCGCCTGGCGGATACGCTGGCCAGCTTCGGTGTGGATGCCAAGGCGGGGGACGTGATCCACGGCCCCTCCGTTACCCGGTACGAATTCACCCTGGACCAGGGTGTGAAGCTCTCTAAAATTACCAATTTGCAGGACGATATCGCCCTGGCTCTGGGCGCCAGCGGCGTCCGGATCGCCGCCGTGCCCAACAAGATCTCCGTGGTGGGCATCGAGGTGCCCAACAAGACGGTGACGCCGGTGCTCATCCGGGACGTCATCGAGTCCCGGGAGTTCATGGAGCATCCCTCCAAGACGGCCTTTGCCCTGGGCCGGGACATCGGCGGCAAAAATATCATCGGCAACATCGAAAAGCTGCCCCATGTGCTGATCGCCGGTACCACCGGTTCCGGTAAGTCCGTGTGCACCAACTCCCTCATCATCAGCCTGCTGTATAAGTCCACACCGGACGAGGTCCGCTTTATCATGGTGGACCCCAAAATGGTGGAGCTGGCGCCCTACAACGGCATCCCCCACCTGCTGATCCCGGTGGTGACGGACCCGAAGAAGGCGGCAGGCGCCTTGCAGTGGGCCGTGTTTGAGATGATGAAGCGGTACAAGACCTTCTCGGAAAACGGCGTGAAGAAGCTGGAGGAATTCAACAAGCTGGCTGCCGCCCGGGAGGATCTGGAAAAACTGCCCAGTGTGGTGGTGGTCATCGACGAGCTGGCTGACCTGATGCTGGTGGCGGCCAAGGAGGTGGAGGAATCCATCTGCCGGGTGGCCCAGATGGGCCGTGCCGCAGGTGTGCATCTGGTCATCGCCACCCAGCGGCCTTCTGCCGACGTGATTACCGGCCTGATGAAGGCTAATATCCCCAGCCGCATTGCCTTTGCCGTGGCGTCCTCTCTGGAATCCCGGATCATTCTGGACACCACCGGCGCGGAAAAGCTGGTGGGCAAGGGCGACATGCTCTACGCCCCTCTGGGTGAGGGTAAGCCCACTCGTGTTCAGGGGTGCTTTATCTCCCCGGAGGAGATCGAGGACGTGGTGGCTTACGTGAAAGAAAGCGGCGAGGCCAACTACTCCCAGGAGGTCATTGCCCAGATCGAGCAGTCTGTGCAGGAGAAAGACAATAAGGGCGGCAAGGGGGCAGGCAGTGCGCCCGCTGACAACGACGGCAGCGACGAGGACGAGCTGCTGCCTGCCGCCGTGGACGTGGTGCTGGAGACGGGACAGGCATCTGTATCCATGCTCCAGCGCCGGTTGAAGCTGGGCTACTCCCGGGCGGCCCGTCTGGTGGACCAGATGGAGGACCGGGGCATCGTGGGGCCCTTTGAGGGCTCCAAGCCACGGCAGCTGCTCATCACCCGGGCCCAGTGGGACGAGATGCAGATGGGCGGCGCTCCGGCAGCCGCCGGTGAAGAACCGCCCTTCGACACAGAGGGAGAATAAGACCAAAGGCGGCAGGTTTCTGCCGCCTTTTCCCGTTCCATGGGGAAATATGTTACAAAATTAACTTAAAATCTCCCCTTGACAAATGGAGCAAAGCCGTTATAATGGATTTCAAATCGACAAACGCAATGACAGAGTCAGCCGTATCAAACCGGCCTTCAGCGAGAGGGGACAGTGAAAGCCCTCGGTCCAGGGGAGACGGCGCGCCGCTTTGGAGCAGCCCGCGAGGAGCGGGACGATCCATCCCCGTTACAGGATGACATGAGATATCCGGGATCGCGCGTGCCGGATAGATCAGGGTGGTACCGTGAAATACTATTTCGCCCCTGACAGTGGTCAGGGGCGATTCTTTTTTGAATTTGAAGGAGGAGCTTTCCTATGAAATTTTCCAGTAAGGTCGAAAAATGCCAGCTGTCCCCCGTGCGCCAGTTCAACCCCTGCGCGGCGGAGGCAGAGGCCAAGGGCCGCACCATTTACCATCTGAACATCGGCCAGCCCGACATCAAGACCCCGGATTCCTTCTTTGAGGCCATCCGGAACTTCAGCGGCCCGGTGCTGGAATACGCCCCCACGCCGGGCCTGCCGGAATATCTGGACGCTGTCCGGGGCTACTACGCCAAGCTGAACATCCCCCTGGACCGCAGCGACATTCTGGTGACCTCCGGCGCAGGCGAGGCCCTGGAATTCGTGCTGGCCACCATTCTGGACGACGGCGACGAGCTGCTGGTGCCGGAGCCCTTCTACGCCAACTACAACACCTTTGCCTACATGACCGGCGGCTCCATCAAGCCCATTCCCACCTCTCCGGAGGAGGGCTACCGCTACGCCAGTCGTGAGCGCATTGAACCCCTCATCAACGAACATACCCGGGGCATCATGGTGACCAACCCCGGCAACCCCACCGGCGTGGTGCTGACTCACGAGGAGATGCAGACCATCGTGGACATCGTCAAAGAGCACGACCTGTTCCTGGTGGCGGACGAGGTGTACCGGGAGTTCTTCTACAATGGCCAGGGCCTGACCACCTTTGCTTCCTTTGAGGATGCCAAGGACCATCTCATCATCGTGGATTCCATCTCCAAGCGATTCTCCGCCTGCGGTGCCCGCATCGGCGCCATGATCTCCCGGAACAAGGCGTTTATGGCCCAGGCCATGAAGCTGTGCCAGGGCCGTCTGTGCCCCGCCACCATCGACCAGCTGGGCGCAGCGGCCATGTACCGCGACGTGGATGCCAGCTACTTTGAAAACGTCCGCACGGAGTACAAGAAGCGGCGGGACGCGGTGCTGGAAGAGCTGGCCAAGATCCCCGGCGCCACCTTCAGCGTGCCCGACGGCGCATTCTATATCATGGCCACCTTGCCGGTGGACGACGCCGAAAAGCTGCAGTATTTCCTGCTGGAAGAGTTTGAGGACAACGGCGACACCGTGATGTACGCTCCCGGCAGCGGCTTCTATGCTGATCCCTCCAAGGGACGCAGCGAGATCCGCATTGCCTATGTGAAGAACTGCGACTACCTGCGCCGGGCCATCCAGCTGGTGGGCAAGGGCGTGGCCGCTTACAACGCCAAGCGGGGCGTGTAAATGCTGCGGCACATCGTTATGTGGAAGTTCCGCCCGGGCACTGAGGCGGAGCGGGAGCTGTTCCTCACCGGTTTGCAGGGACTGTACGGCGAGATTCCGGAGCTGAAGCGCTGCGAGGTGCTGCGGGGCATAGAGGGCAGCGATTACGACGCCGCGCTGGTGGCGGAGTTCGCGGACCGGGCGGCGCTGGAACGCTACAAGGAGGACCCCAGGCACAAGGCGGTGTCCGCCCTGTGCAAATCCATCCGGACGGACCGGGCGGCGGTGGACTGCCTTCTGCCGGACGAAGATCAATAAAAAATTCCCCCGGCTTCCTGCGGGAAGCCGAGGGAATTTTTATAGGAATCCGTATAGGTGACCGTCCCACTGACACGTTTCCAGGTCCACCCGTCCCTCCGGGGTGAAGGTGACGCCCTCCGCTTCCAGCAGGGCCCGCTGGGTGCCGGGGGCATGGAGATCAAAGCAGCTTTTGGTGCCGCCGAAGCGGTCCACCACCCGGTGGCAGGGGATGGAGGGGTCCCGGCAGGCGGCCATGGCGTAGCCCACCGTTCTTGCACAGCGGGGCATTCCCGCCAGACGGGCGATCTGGCCGTAGGTGGCCACCTTTCCGGCAGGGATCCGCTGGGTAATATCATAAAAAGCGCCGAAAATATATCCGCTCATGGGAAAGCCTCCTGGGGTGAGAAGTGGAACAGGCGGGGGCGGACCGCCATTGGTACTGAGCATAGCACAGAACCGGAGGGGTTACAAGGGAAACGGCTTTTCTTTTGGCGGAAACACGTGTATAATAGAGCGGAAAGGAAGTGGTCCCATGCTGCAATCCACCCTGTGCTATCTGGAGCGGGGAGATGAATACCTGATGCTCCACCGGGTGAAGAAAGCCCACGACGCCAACCATGACAAATGGATCGGCATCGGCGGCAAGTTTGAGGATAAGGAGAGCCCGGAGGACTGTTTGCTGCGGGAGTGCCGGGAGGAAACGGGGCTGACGTTGACGGACTACCGCTACCGGGGACTGGTGACCTTTGTGAATACCCAGTGGCCCACGGAGTATATGCATTTGTTCACAGCCGCCGGCTGGACCGGAGAACCCCACATGTGCGACGAGGGGGACCTGGCGTGGATCAAAAAGGCGGATCTGCTGGCCTTGCCCATGTGGGAGGGGGACAAGCTGTTTTTACAACTGCTGGATTCCGATGAACCCTTCTTCTCCCTGAAGCTGTGCTACGACGGGGACCGGCTGGAAAGCGCGGTGCTGAACGGAAAGGCGGTGGCTCTGTGAAGAAAATTCTGCTGTTTGGATTTGATGCCCTGCCGGAAATTCTGGCGGTGGCGGGCCTTGCAAAGCAGTACGGCGGGGAGGCGGTGCCGGTCTCCCGGGAGAACTGCGGCCTGACACTGGGAAAATTAGCCCAGGGAGAGACCGGCACCGCCGGACTGGCTCCCGGCGGAAAAATGCTGGTGTTCTGCGGCATGGAGCGGGAGCTGGACCAGATGCTGGGGGCTCTGCGGGCGGCAGGCATCGTGTGTCTGAAGGCCGTATTGACCCCGGCCAACCGGGACTGGACGCCGGGACGGCTGTACCGGGAGCTGGAATGGGAGCACCGGGCCATGGGAGGCCGCTGAGATGAAAATTCTGATCTCGGCCTGTCTGCTGGGGATCCCCTGCCGGTATGACGGGGCCTCCAAGGCCCAGCCCTGGGCGGAGGAACTGGCCCGGCGCCATGAGCTGGTGCCGGTGTGCCCGGAACAGCTGGGGGGACTGCCCACGCCTCGGGATCCCTCAGAGCGGCGGGAGGGGCGCGTGGTGATGAACACCGGCGCGGACGTGACGGAACAGTACCGCCGGGGTGCGGAGGCGGCCTTGCGGCTGTGCCGGATGCTGGGCTGCGAAGCGGCAATCTTGAAAGAGCGGAGCCCCTCCTGCGGCCATGGGACCATTTATGACGGCACGTTTACCGGGACTCTGACCGATGGGGACGGCGTGACGGCAGAGCTGCTGCTCCGGAACGGTATCCCAGTCTATGGGGAAAGTCAGGCGGCGGAACTGCTGTGAAAAATCGGGCGGACAGCATCAAAAATGATTCCAAATCGTATAATAAACGGGCGATATAACAAAGCGGAGATACGTGGCGCATCTCCGCTTATTGGTTTTTCGTCAAGGGGTGTCGATGTGGTGCTGGATCCGCTGCATGATCATCTCCAGGGCCACCAGATTCTGGCCGCCCTCAAGGACGATGATGTCCGCAAATTTCCGGCTGGGCTCCACGTACTGCTCGTGCATGGGCTTCACTGTGGTGAGGTACTGGGTGATTACGGATTGGAGGGTGCGGCCACGTTCCTCCACGTCCCGCAGGGCCCGGCGGAGGATGCGGACGTCGGCGTCCGTCTCCACGAAGATCTTGATGTCGAACATGTCCCGGAGGGTGGGGTTCTGGAAGATCAGGATACCCTCCACGATGATGACCTTGGTGGGGACGATCTCCACAGTCTGGTCGGTGCGGTTATGATCCACAAAGGAATACACCGGGCACTGAATGCTGTGGCCAGCCTTCAGCTCCTTCAGGTGCTCAATCAGCAGATCGGTATCAAAGGCATCGGGATGGTCATAATTTACCCGTGTCCGTTCTTCATAGGTCTTGCCCACCTGGCGTTTATAGTAATTATCGTGGCCGATGACCGTGACCTCCGGGCCGAAATGCTCTTTCAGGTGCCGGGTCAGGGTGGTTTTGCCGAAGCCGGTGCCGCCGGCGATGCCGATAAGGATGGTACTCATGGGAGGGCCTCCTGACAATCATTTTTTACTATTATAAAGTTCCGGCAGCACGAAAGCAAGAAAAAGTATGAAATTCCTGTGAAATCGACATGGCTCTACTTGACGGCATCCAGAAAAATCGGTATTATGTAAAGTATCAATGGACGCGCTGCCCCAAGGGGGAACTGCGCGGCCAATCATGACTTTATGAGGAGGAGAATTATGGCGATGAAGCGCTGCCCCGACTGCGGGGAGAAATACTCCGACAGCTATAAATACTGCCCCTTCTGCGAAGAAGAGGAGATTTTGAAAGAGGGAAAGGGCCGCGGCAGCCGCCGGGCCCGGCAGAGCAAGGGATTCAGCGTGCTGACGCCGGTGCTGATCGTGCTGATCATCGTGATGGCGGGGCTGCTGATGTTCCTGCTGAAGAGCGACAAGCAGCCGACGGAACCGGTGACGCCCCAGCCCGGCGTGGAGACACCGGACAACACTGCGAATCCCGGCAGCACGGAGGAGCCGGATCACACCACGGACCCCGGTGTGATCCCCGACGAGCCGGATACGGAGCCTGTTGATCCGGACACGAATACGAACAACAGCAATACGAATACAAATACCAGTACCAATACCGGTACGGTCGGCGGCGAGGCCACCATTGTGAACGCGGAGACCGGCGTGAACGTCCGGCCGGACGCCAGCACCAGCGGTGCGGCCATTGCATCCCTGAAGAACGGGGACAAGGTGAAGGTGGTGCGGGATGCCGGAAACGGCTGGTATGAGATCACCTTCTCCGGCCCCGGCGGCAGAGACACCAGCGGCTACGTGAAGGGTGACTTCCTGTCCACCACGGCCGGCAGTTCCACCACCACGACTACCACGACGCCCAGCACAACGACCAATACCACGACCTCCGGTTCCGGTACGTCCGCCCCCGGCGGTAGCCTGAAAACCGGCAGCGCCAAGGTGACCAACGCGGCAGGCGGCGTGAATGTCCGGCCCGGTCCCAGCGCCAGCGGCACGCCGGTAGCTTCCCTGAAAAACGGGGACGAGGTGCAGGTCATCAAGAGCGCGGGAGACGGCTGGTATGAGATCACCTTTACCGGCCCCGGAGGCAAGGACACCAGCGGCTACATGAAGGGCGACTATCTGACCAACAGCTAAGTGCATAAGGCTTCGGCCCCCGGATACGCTGTATCCGGGGGTTTTTCATAGCCCTGAGGGCCGTCGGACCGTTGCGTATTTCGGAAAAGCGTGGTACAATACCCACGTATGTCAATTTCCAGCTGAAAGGAGCTTTCCATGACCACCAAAGACTATCAGGAGCAGTCCGCACTGCGGATCTTCCTGTCCTATTTCAAGCCCCATAGGGGGCTGTTCATTCTGGATATGATCTGCGCACTCATCATTGCGCTGATCGATCTGGCCTTCCCCTACATCTCCCGCTGGTGCATGTATGAGCTGCTGCCCAAGAGCGCTTATCAGACCTTTTTCGCAGTGATGGCGGCGGTGGGCATCGCGTTTGCGGTGCGGGCGGTGATGACCTACATCATCGGCTATTACGGCCACACCTTCGGTATCCTGGTGGAGGCGGATATCCGCCGGGACCTGTTCCGGCACATGCAGGAGCTGGATTTCGGCTACTATGACCGCAACCGCACCGGCGCCCTGATGAGCCGGCTCACCAGCGAGCTGTTTGAGATCACGGAGCTGGCCCACCACGGCCCGGAGGACATCTTTATCTCCGGCGTGACCATCATCGGCGCCCTGGCCATCATGTTCAGCATCCAGTGGCGGCTGGCGCTGGTGATCGCCGCCATTCTGCCGGTTTTCTTTGTGGTGGTGTGGATGTGCCGCCAGTCCATGAGCGAGGCCTCCCGCCACGTGAAGCAGAAGACCGCCGTCATCAACGCGGGCATTGAGTCCGGTATCTCCGGCATCCGCACCGCCAAGGCCTTTGCCAGCGAGCAGGAGGAGCTGGACAAGTTCAACGTGTCCAACAACATTTACAAGACCTCCAAACGGGAATTTCACAAGGCTATGGGCCGGTTCAACGCCGCGATGGAGTTTTTCCTGTGCATCCTCTCCGCCGCGGTGATCGCGGCAGGCGGTGTCCTCATTATGAAGGGGCAGCTGAATACCGTGGACCTCATCACCTTCAGCCTGTATATCACCACCTTTGTGAATCCGGTGCGGAAGCTGTCCAACTTCTCGGAACTGCTGGCCAACGGCACTGCCGGATTTGCCCGGTTCCTGGAGCTGATGCGGACGGAGCCTGCCATGAAGGACGCGCCGGATGCTGTGGAACTGAAAAACGTGCAGGGCCGGGTGGACGTGGACCACGTCAGCTTTGCCTACGAAGGGGATCTTGCTGTGCTCCACGATGTGGACCTCCACATCCAGGCGGGGGAGACCTTTGCTGTGGTAGGGCCCTCCGGCGGCGGAAAGTCTACCCTGTGTCAGCTGATCCCCCGGTTTTACGATGTGACGGAGGGGGATATCCGCATTGACGGCGAGGACGTCCGGCACGTGACCCAGCGGTCCCTGCGGCAGCAGGTGGGCGTAGTGCAGCAGGACGTGTTCCTGTTTGCCGACAGTGTGCTGAACAATATCCGCTGCGGCAAGCCGGATGCCACCGAGGAAGAGGTGGTCCGGGCGGCAAAGCTGGCGGAAATTTACGACGATATCATGGCCATGCCCGACGGATTCGACACCTATGTGGGAGAGCGGGGCACCCTGCTCTCCGGCGGGCAGAAGCAGCGGATCTCCATCGCCCGCATTTTTCTGAAAAATCCGCCGGTGCTGATCCTGGACGAGGCAACGTCCGCCCTGGACAGCGTGACGGAAGCCAAATTGCAGGCGACTTTTGACCGGCTGTCTCAAGGCCGGACCACCATCATCATCGCCCACCGGCTGTCCACCGTGCGGAACGCGGACCGGATCGCCGTCATTGAGGAGGGCCGGGTGGCGGAACTGGGCAGCCACCAGGAATTGATGGAGAAAAACGGCGCTTATGCGGCGCTGGTGCGGACACAGGAGCTGCAGCATGGATAAAAGCAGACTGCTGGATCAATGCGGCGCCATGGGGGACGACCGGGTGCTGCTGGCAAAGGTGCTGGACCGGGCCCGGCAGGCATCGGATCGGAATGTTCCGGCGGCCACGGACTTTTTGAGTCCCGCCCAGCAGGCCCAGGCCATGGACCTGCTCCACGCGGCGGGGATCCCGGAGACGGCCTATGTCCGCTGGGGCGGCTACGACGGCGCGGAGCGGGCTTTGCTCCTGTTTCTGCCGGACTGGATAGAGCCGGAGGACGCCGGGAGCTATAGTCCCATCCGGTGCCTGCGGGCGTTCTTCCGGGGGGAGGAAAAGCTGACCCACCGGGACTTTCTGGGCAGCCTCATGGGCATGGGGATCGTCCGGGAAAAGCTGGGGGATATTTTGGTGGGGCCGGACAGCGCCGATTTGATGGTGCTGGACACCGTGGCGGAGTTTCTGGCCCAGAGCTGGGAGTCCGCCGGACGGGCAAAGCTGCGGGTGTCGGAGATTGACCCCGGCTGTGTCCACATCCCGGAGGTCCACTGCGAGGAGCGGCGGGACACCGTGTCTTCCCTGCGGCTGGACGCGGTATGCGCCACCGGGTTCCGCATGGCCCGGGGCAAGGCGGCGGAGCTCATCGAGGGCGGCCGGGTGCAGCTGAACTGGCGGGTGTGCACAAAGCCGGACAAGCCGGTTTCGGCGGGAGACACCGTTTCCGCCCGGGGCTTCGGCAAATTTGAACTGGCGGAGGTGGGGGGCCTGACGAAAAAGGGCCGCATCCCCATCACCGTGAAATGCTACAAGTGAGGAAAAGCTATGCTGGAATATGAATTTGAACAGGAGTAATTATGGATCAGAAACAAATTGACCGGATCAACGAACTGGCAAAAAAGGCAAAAAGCCCGGAGGGGCTGACGGAATGGGAGGAGATGGAGCGGGCCGCCCTGCGGCGGGAATACATCGACGCCGTTCTGGGCAGTCTGAAAGGGCAGCTGGACAACACCTACATTGTGGATGCAAAGGGCAACAAGACGAAACTGAAGAAAAAGGGTGAGTAATATGGGCGTGCTGTCGGACCTGGAGCCCAAGCGGGTTTTTGAGATTTTTGAGGAGCTGTGCGCCATTCCCCACGGCTCCACCCACACCAAGGCCATCAGCGACTGGTGCGTGGAATTCGGCAAGCAACTGGGGCTGGAGCACTATCAGGATACGGCCAACAACGTCATTTTGATCGCGCCGGCCACGCCGGGCTATGAAAATGCTCCGGCGGTGATTATGCAGGGCCATCTGGACATGGTGTGCGAAAAGGAGCCGGGGTGCGCCAAGGACATGGACACGGAGGGGCTGGACCTTTTTGTGGAGGGCGATGTGGTAGGCGCCCGGGGCACCACCCTGGGCAGCGACGACGGCATCGCCGTGGCCATGGCCCTGGCGGCGCTGGAGGACAAGGAGATGCCCCATCCCCGGCTGGAAGCCGTGCTGACCACGGAGGAGGAGATCGGAATGCTGGGGGCGGCGGTGCTGGATGTGTCGCCGTTACAGGGCCGCACCATGCTGAACATCGACTCCGAGGTGGAGGGTGTGTTCACCGTGGGCTGCGCAGGCGGCAGCCGGGTGTCCTGCCGTTTGCCATTGCGGCGGGAAGCCTTTGACGGGGAGACGCTGATGATCCGGGTGGGCGGCCTGGTGGGCGGCCATTCCGGTGTGGAGATCGACAAGGGGCGGGCCAACGCCGACATGGTGCTGGGGCGGCTGCTGAAGGCGGCGTCCGGCGCGGCGGAGGTGCGGCTGGTGTCCGCCCAGGGCGGCAGCAAGGACAACGCCATTCCCACGGCGGCGGAGGCGGTTTTGGCGACTGCTGACGGCGGCGCGGTGCGGGCGGCCGTGGAGCGGTTGACGGCGGACCTGAAAAAGGAGTACCGGGCGGCGGACCCCGGCTTGATGGTGACAGTGGAGCCGGGAGAGGCCTGCTGGCTGCCCATGGATGCGGATACTACGAAGAAGGCGGTCTGCCTGCTGTTCTGTCTGCCCAACGGCATCCAGGCCATGAGCATGGATATTCCCGGACTGGTGCAGACCTCTTTGAATCTGGGCATCCTGGCCTGCGAGGAAGGGCAGCTGTCGGCGGATTTTTCCGTCCGCAGCAGCATGGCCAGCCAGAAGCAGATGGTGCAGGACCGGCTGCGGTGCCTGATGGAGCAGGTGGGGGGCCATGTGGCCATCTGGGGAGATTACCCCGCCTGGGAGTATCTGCCGGAATCTCCCCTCCGGGAGCGGATGGCGGAGGTCTACCGGGAGCAGTACGGCAAGGAGCCGGTGATCGAGACGATCCACGCCGGTGTGGAGTGCGGCATCCTCAGTGAAAAGCTGCCGGGGCTGGACTGCGTGTCCTTCGGGCCGGACCTGACGGGTATCCACACCCCCCGGGAGCGGATGCACATTGCGTCCGTCCGGCGGACCTGGGCGCTGGTGAAGGAAGTCCTGAAACGCAGCAGATGAAGAAAGCCCCGGCGGATTCTTTTCCGCCGGGGTTGCTTTTTGGAACTGGGTGTGGTATGCTATTTGAAAATCATTCTCAAATTGTGAGGAAACCACTGTGAAGAAATGTTTGATCCTGTTTTTGATGCTGGCAATGCTGACCGGATGCGCACCGTCCCATGTCCAGGAGCCGGAGGACGGAAAGCTGCACATCGTGGCTACGGTGTTCCCGGCCTATGACTTTGCCCGGGCTGCCGCCGGAGATCTGGCGGAGGTGGAGCTGCTGCTGCCGCCGGGAACGGAGAGCCACTCCTATGAGCCCACCCCGGCGGATATCCTGAAGGTGCAGAGCTGCGACCTGTTTTTGTATCTGGGCGGCGAGTCCGACCAGTGGGTGGAGACGATTTTGGAGGCGGCGGAGCCCCAGGGAAAGACCCTGGCTATGATCGACTGCGTGGACACCCTGGAAGAGGAGCACGTGGAGGGGATGCAGGAGGAGGCGGGCCACAGCCATGAGGATCACGATGACCACGATGACCATGACGGGGACGGCCATCTGGGCACCGTGACGGAGATCGACGAGCATGTGTGGACCTCTCCGGCCAACGCTGCCGTCCTTACCCGGCGGTTCGGGGAGGAGCTGGCGGCCCTGGACAGCGCCAACGCGGAGCAGTACCGGGCCAATGCGGAGGCCTACGCGGAGGAGATCGACGCGCTGGATGGGAAGTTCCACGACTTTTTCGACAGTCTGCCGGACCGGACCATCGTATTCGGGGACCGGTTTCCCCTGCGGTACTTTGCGGAGGAATTTGACCTGAACTACTATGCGGCATTTCCGGGATGCTCCACCCAGACGGAGCCGTCGGCGGCTACCATTGCGTTTCTGACGGACAAGGTGAAGGCGGAGCATATCTCTACCGTCTGGTATATCGAGTTTTCCAACCATTTGGTGGCAGACGCCATCGCGGAGGCCACAGGGGCCGGGACGGCCATGTTCCATACCTGCCACAACGTGTCGCCGGAGGAGCTGGAGCAGGGCGAGACCTATGTGACCATCATGGAGGGCAATCTGGAACGGCTGCGGGAGCATCTGACATAACGACAGCGGAAAAGCGCCCCATTTCTTCTCAGGTTGGGAAGAAATGGGGCGCTTTGTGTCAGGTACCAAAGAAAAGACGGACGGTGAGGGCGGCGGCCAGAAAGCCGGTGAAGTCCGCCGCCAGGGCTGCCGGAACGGTGTGGCGGGTGCGGACAACGCCGGCGGAGCCGAAGTAGACGGCAATGGTGTAGAAGGTGGTTTCCGTGCTGCCCATCATCACGGCGGCCACCCGGCCGATGTAGCTGTCCGGGCCGTGGGTGGTCATAAGGTCGCTGGCCACGGCCAGAGCGCCGCTGCCGGACACCGGGCGGATCAGCATAAGGGGAACGGTCTCCGGCGGGATGCCCAGCCGCTCCAAAACCGGGGCGCAGAGAGATGTCAGCAGGTCCATGGCCCCGGAGGCCCGGAACATATTGACGGCGGTGAGAAGGCCCACCAGGGCTGGGATGATGTGGAGGAGGACGGTAAGGCCGTCCTCCGCGCCCCGGGTCAGGGCGGCGTAGACATTGACCCGCTTTCCCATGCCGCAGGCCGCGGCAGCTGCCAGCAGAAGGGGGAGGATAAGGGCGCTGAAATTCACAGGTGGCCCCCCTTCCGGCGGGAGAGGAGGCGGGCGGTGAGAAGGCCGACGGTAACGGAGGCAAGGGAGCTGACCCACACGGCGGGAAGAATGTCGAAGGGGGCGGCGCTGCCGCAGACGGCCCGGACGGAGGCCACCGTGGTGGGCAGCAGCTGGATGGAGGCGGTGTTCAGCACCACCAGAAGGCACAGCTCATCGCTGGCGGTGCCGCCGCAGCCCCGGGCCATCCGGCAGGCGGCCTGAATGCCCAGGGGCGTGGCGGCGTTGCCCAGCCCCAGGAGATTGGCGGAGACGTTGGCGGAAACGGCGGCCAGGGTCTCCGCGTCACGGCTGGCCTGGGGCAGGAGGCGGCGCAGCAGGGGACGGAAAAGGGCCGCGAGCTTCTGGGAGATGCCGCAGGCATTGAGAATTTCCATAACGCCGCTCCAAAGACAGAGGATACCCGCCATGGAGAAGCTCAGTTCCACGGCGGACTGGGCACCGTTCAGGGCGGCAGAGGCCACCGCGTCCAGATTTCCGGTGCAGAGACCGCAGAAAAGGGAGAGGATCACCATGCCTGCCCAAATCCAAGACATTGCCATATTTTTACAACACTCCTACAGTTTTTTGACCAAAAAGTAAGAAAATGGAAACAATTGACAAAGCACAGTTTACTGTGCTAAACTATGCTTATTAGGGTTGGGATTGGGAATCCCAGAGTTCGAGAGAGAGGGGAATCGAATGAAATCAACGGGAATCGTCAGAAGGGTGGACGAGCTGGGACGCATTGTGCTGCCCATCGAGATGCGGCGTACGCTGGACATTGCGGAAAAGGATGCACTGGAAATCTATGTGGACGGGGCTTCCGTTATTCTGAAAAAATACAAGCCCAGCTGTATTTTTTGCGACGCCACCAGGAGCGTTACGATGTTCAAGGGCAAAAATGTATGTCCCAGGTGCCTGAAGGAGCTGAAAGGGCTGACTTTGGGCGAGAACACCAACTGAATGGCAGCCGGCGCTTTTTGGCCGGGACTGTCAGCAGAGAACCGATGATCCCCGCTATGCGGTTTGCTGCATAGAGGGGATCATTCTGCCGGGAGAGGGAAATGTCCGGGGGACCGGTGAATAAAGGGCGGGACCGGCATCGCTGCCCAAGAGAAAACTGCGTGGAGACCAAACGGTTTCCACGCAGTTTTTTTGCGGTCAGCTTTCGGATTCCGCCATGCGGTAGCCTACGCCAACCTCTGTGAAGAGGTATTCCGGAGAGGCGGGGTTCTTCTCAATTTTCCGGCGGATGTTGGCCATGTTGACCCGGAGGATCTGGTTGTCTCCGCTGGCCCGGGGGCCCCACAGCTCCTTGATGATGTAGTCATAGGTCAGGACCCGGCCGGCGTGCTTGCCCAGAAGGGCCACGATGCGGAATTCGCTGAGGGTCAGCTTGGCATTTTCGCCCCGGATAAGGACCTGGTGCTTATTGTAATCGATGGTCAGCTCCCCTACGGTGTAGGTGCCCTGCTGGGCGATCTCGCTGTTGCCGGAAGAGGTGCGGGTATGGCGGATGGCCGTCCGCACCCGGGCCAGCAGCTCATCGGTGCCGAAGGGCTTGGTCAGGTAGTCGTCGGCTCCCAGGTCCAGAGCGGAGACCTTGTCCTGCTCGTGGGACCGGGCGGAGACCACCACCACCGGCAGCGTGGACCAGCTGCGAAGCTGGCGCAGAATGTCCAGACCGTCCATATCAGGCAGGCCCAGGTCCAGGATCACCAGGTCCGGACAGTGAGAGGAGATCATGGACATGGCCTCGGCACCGTTGCTGGCCCGCATGGCCTCATAGCCATTGGCGGTGAGAATGGTGGAGATGAAGTGGGCGATGCTCTTTTCATCCTCAATGACCAGGATTTTTTCACGGATATTCATACGGTTTCCTCCTTGGAAAGGGGCAGACAGAAGATGAATTCTGCGCCGTCCCCGGTATTGCGGGCGGTAAGGTGTCCGCCGTGGGCTTTGACAATGGCATTGCAGACGGACAGCCCCAGGCCCATGTTGCGCTTGCCGTCGCCGGTGGGACCGGCGGAATGGCGGATGGAATAATCGAAGAGGTGGGGCAGCAGCGCAGGGGGGATGCCCTGCCCGTTGTCACGGACGGAGAAGGCGGCAAGGCCGTCTTCCGTTTTGCTGACGCTGAGGTGGATGGCGGTGGTGGTGACACCGTGGACAACAGCGTTTTCAATCAGGTTGGAGAGGACCTGCTCAATGAGGA
Source organism: uncultured Oscillibacter sp. (assembly GCA_900550685.1). Classification (GTDB taxonomy): domain Bacteria; phylum Bacillota; class Clostridia; order Oscillospirales; family Oscillospiraceae; genus Oscillibacter. Next base: position 17,948 of record URTS01000017.1, read on the forward strand.
TGGGGTCCATGGGGACCATCAGCAGCTCATCCGGGACATTTACCGTGAACTGGATGTCCGGCAGGCGCTTATGGGCTTTTTGAATGGCTTCGGCCAGAACTTCCTCCGCGGGCTCCGGCCGGGTGGTCAGCTCCGCCTGGTCACCGCCGATGCGGGTGATGGACAGCAGATTCTCCACCACGCGGATCAGCCACTGGGCCTCCTGTTTGACGTCCTGAAGCAGGGTGCGGCGGTCCTCAAGGGAGAGGTCGGGATTGTCCAGCACGGCAGAGGTAGAGCCGATGATGGAGGTGAGGGGGGTGCGGATATCGTGGGAAACGGAGCGCAGCAGATCGGCGCGCATCCGGATCTTTTCGTTTTCCATGCGCAGCTTATCCAGCTGGCGGGTCTTGGTGGTGAGGGTGGAGGTGATGATGGAGACGCTGAGAAAGGTGAGAAAGGACAGGGGATAGCCGGTGATGGTGAGGTTAAAGGCCCAGAAGGGGTATGTAAAAAAGTAGTTGACGGCGATGACACCCAGCACCGCGGATAAAAGACCCCAGAAATAGCCGGTGGTGAGCCAGGAGGTCAGGAGGACCGTCAGCACAAAGACGGGCATGGAGAAGCCGGCGCTGGGCTCCAGGCGCTGAAGCAGGATGCAGAAGGCCACGGCCACGAGAAGGATCAAAAATGTGGTTCTCAGATCACGCATGGAAAAGGAAAACAGGTCTGAGAAACGGGGGGATTTACGATTGGCAGATGGACGCATAGAGGCCTCCTTTGGACGGCGGGCAGGGTGGCGGAAGAAAGCTCCGCACCAGTCCGGCCCGCTGTATTCAGTATAGCAGACTGCGCGTTAAGGCGGCGCTAAAAAATGAGAGAAAGCAGAAGGATGCACGGAATTGTGCACCTTTTCCGGGAAACGGCGGGGGAGATGGAATGGAGGGGATACAGTTGAGAGAAAAGCAGGAGGACGGCCGGTTCTGCCGGGCCTATCTCCGCACCATGGACCCGGAGCAGGCCGCAGCGGAGGTGGGCCGCAGGGACGGCTATACTATGCTGGCAAAGCGGGCTACCCAGCAGAAGCTGGAACAGATGCGCTGCGCGGCGGCGGACCAGCTGAAGCGGGAGGATGTGCTGCGGCAGCTGGCGCGGCTGGCTTTCGGCCGGGTGGACGACGCCGTGCGGCTGGCGCTGTGCCGGGGCGAGGTGGAGATCAGCGGTCTGGAGCTGTCGGCCATATCCGAGTTAAGAGTAGCAGAAAAGGGCGTGGAGGTCAAGCTGGTGGACCGGGTGCGGGCGCTGGAGACACTGTGGAAGCTGCTGGATGCCGGGGAGCCCCAGGGCAGCGACCCGCTGTATCAGGCATTGACGGAGCTTGGCCGGGAGCCGGAGGAGCCCCATGGGGAATGAGGCGTTCCGCTTTTCCCCCAAGCAGCGGCAGGTGCTGACCTGGTGGCGGCGGGGGCAGTGGCAGGCCATCATCTGCGATGGGGCTGTCCGCAGCGGAAAAACATTCTGCATGGGACTGTCCTTTTTCCTGTGGGCCCAGCACGATTTCAGCGGGCGGCAGTTCGCCCTGTGCGGCAAGACGGTGGGGGCCCTGCGGCGGAACCTTTTGACGGAGCTGCTCCCCAGCCTGCGGCGGATCGGCATGGAGGTGCAGGAAAACCGCTCTGCCAACACGCTGACGGTGGTTTACGCCGGGCACAGGAACCAGTTTCTGCTGTTTGGCGGGAAGGACGCTTCCAGCGCGGCGCTGATCCAGGGCAGCACCCTGGCGGGACTGCTGCTGGATGAGACGGCGCTGATGCCTAGGTCCTTTGTGGAGCAGGCGGTGGCCCGGTGCAGTGTCCGGGGCAGTAAGCTGTGGTTCAACTGCAACCCGGAGGGGCCGGAGCACTGGTTCTACAAGGAATGGATCGAAAAGGCGGAAAGCCGGGGCGCCCTGCGGCTGCATTTTACCATGGAGGATAATCCCGGACTGCCGCCGGAGATCCGGCAGCGGTATGAGCGGCTGTACACCGGCGTTTTCTACCGGCGGTTCGTGCTGGGGGAATGGGCGGCGGCCCAGGGGCTGGTGTACGACTTCTTTGACCCGGCCAGGGATGCGGCGGAGGTGCCGGAGGGGCCTTTTTCCGCCTGGCGGGTGTCCGTGGATTACGGGACGGTGAATCCGCTGTCCATGGGGCTCTGGGGACAGAAGAACGGCGTGTGGTACCGGGTGGAGGAGGCCTATTACGACTCCCGCAGGGAAGGACGGCAGAAAACCGACGCAGAATATGCCGACCTGCTGGAACAGCTGGCGGCGGGCCGGGAGATCCAGCGGGTGATCGTGGACCCGTCGGCGGCCAGCTTCATCGAGACCCTGCGGCAGCGGGGCTGGCGGGTAAAGAAGGCCAACAACGATGTGGCTGACGGCATCCGGGTGACGGCGGATCTGCTGCGGCAGAGGCGGATCGTGCTGTGTAATACCTGCCGGGACTGTCTGCGGGAGATGGCGCTGTACTGCTG
>URTS01000018.1 GCA_900550685.1 uncultured Oscillibacter sp.
AAAACCCTGCTGCGGGAGGTACTGGGATCTGCCCGGGGCCGCACCGCCTCCACCCAGGCCGCCTTTCTGGCCGCCCTTGAGAAAACCTCGGTCTACTGCGATTTTCTCTCCCCCCTGCCGGTGCCCTATCTGGCGGAGCTGATGGGCGTCAGCGTGGAAAGCGCACTTTCCATCCGAGCCCTGGCGGCTTCGGAGGAAAACGGCCAGGTGGTGCTCCTGCTGTGGGACGGCGGCAGCGGCTATTACCGCTGCGCCACCGCCGTGCAGACCTCTACCCTGACGGAGGTGCTGGACCACTTTGCCCTGGGCGTCACCACCTTCGCCTTTGAAGATGCCAGCGGCTACGGCCAGCACCTGGCCCCCCTGTCCCTCCTTCCGGACCCCTTGCCGGAGCTGCCCCAGCTGACGGTCAGCGAGACCGCAGTCTCCACGGAGACGCTGCTCTCCGCTCTGTGCTTCAACCCCCACACCAATTCCCGGTATCAGGATGCCGGGGGGGCGGAGGTGGTTGTGGAGGGTGACCGGGTCATCCGCATCAACGCCAGCGGCACCTTCTCTTATACCAGCGGCGGCGAGACCGCCCTGGCCATTGATGCTTCCGGCTCCGTGCCCACGGTGCGGGAGGCCGTCACCGGCGTGCAGGCCCTGCTGGAGACCTTGCTGCCGGAGGGGGAAGCCAGGCTGTACCTGCTCTCCCTGAAGCAGGAGGGCAGTGAAACGGTCCTGACCTTCGGCTATCAGCTGGGGGGCGTGCCCATCCGCTTTGCCGACGGCTCCGCCGCCGCAGAAGTAATCCTCTCCGGCCGGACCGTCTCCGCCCTGACCCTGCGGCCCCGGCAGTATACCGCCGAAACCGCCTCCGCCCTGCTGCCCCTGCGGCAGGCCATGGCCATCGCCGGGCGAAATGAAGGAACGGAGCTTTCCATCGGCTATGCCGATACCGGCACCTATCCCCTCTCCGCCGTCTGGCTGGCGGATTGATCTGTAATTCCGGAAAGGAGCTGAGACGCCATGGAGCGCTACCGCCTGAAAAACATTATCATTCTGATCCTGGCACTGCTCAACGCCTTTCTGCTGGTGGCCCTGGGCATCCGGGGCACAGAGGAGCACACCGCCCGCCGCACCCAGCAGCAGGAGCTGGTGGCCCTTTTCGCCGCCGACGGCATGACCCTGGACCCCGCCCTGATCCCGGCGGACACGGAGCTTTCCGCCTATACCCTCCTCCGGGACGAAACGCTGGAAAAGAACGCTGCGGCTTTCTGGCTGGGGACCATTTCCGAGCGCACCGCCCAGGGCGGCGGCATCTATACCTACAGCGGCAGCCATGGCGCGGCGGTATTCCGGGACACCGGCAGCTTCGACATCGCCGGGACCCTCTCCGTCGGGGATGCAGCGTCCCTGTGCCGGGACTTCTGCAAAAAATTCTCCTATACGGAGCCGGCATTCACTCTGGACGAGACCGGCAGCGGCACCGCCACGGCCCTGCGGCAGTGGAACGGCGCGCCGGTATCCAACTGCGCGGTGCTCTTCACCCTCAACGGCGGCGTCGTCACCGCCATCAGCGGTTCCCTGCTGCCGGATACCGGCACCGTTGCCAGCGAAGAGCAGCCCCTACTCTCCGCCTTCGCAGCCCTGACGGCCTTTCAGCAGATGCGCCACGAGTCCAGCTCCGTGGTCTCCACCATTACGGACATCAGCCTCTGCTACGAGCTGCAAAGCACGGCGGCCGCCCCCATGGCTCTGGTCCCCTCCTGGCACATTGTGACGGACACCGCTTCATTTTATGTAAACTGTGTGTCCGGCGCCGTCCGCCGGGCCTGAAAAACCGGCGCGTCCGGTCATCTGCCCCCGCATCCCTGTTTTTTCCTGAGAAATTTTTCCGCATCCGGCGGAACTGTTTGCTTTTTCCCTGATAGTATGTTATACTGCATGGAGATTATCAAAGTGGATGATTCTGCTTTTTATCCATAGGGGACCAGCCCCTTGCATGAAGGGCCCTGCGGCGGGAAAACTACCTGTGTCCGCAGCGGCCGTCCCCGCAAAAGATCACCTTGAAATGAGGTCATAATTTTGACAAAATATATCGTACACGGCGGTAAGCCCCTTTTCGGCGAAGTGGAGATCAGCGGCGCGAAGAACGCAGCCGTGGCCATCATTCCCGCCGCCATCCTGGTGGACGGCGTCTGCCGCATTGAAAACATTCCCCAGATCTCCGACGTCACCGCTATTTTGAAGATCCTGGAGCAGTTGGGTGCAGGCGTCCGCTCCGTCAACCGCCACACCGTGGAGATCGACAGCCGCCATATCCACACCACCCGCACCTCCTATGAGCTCAGCCGGAAGCTGCGGGCCTCCTATTACCTGATCGGCGCTCTGCTGGGCCGCTTCGGCAAGGCGGAGGTCGCCATGCCCGGCGGCTGCAATTTCGGCGGCGTCCGGCCCATTGACCAGCATGTCAAGGGATTTTCCGCCCTGGGCGCCGGCGTCACCACCGAGGGCGGCTATATCAACGCTGCCGTGAAGGAAGGCCGCCTCACCGGCGCCAACATCTACCTGGACGTGGTATCCGTGGGCGCTACCATGAACATCATGATGGCCGCCGTTCTGGCCCAGGGGGACACGGTGATCGAAAACGCGGCCAAGGAGCCCCACATCGTAGACCTAGCCAACTTCCTGAACTCCATGGGCGCCGACATTCGGGGCGCCGGTACCGATACCATCAAGATCCGGGGCGTGGAAAAGCTCACCGGCGGCTCCTATGCCATCATTCCCGACCAGATCGAGGCAGGCACCTACATGGCCGCCGTAGCTGCCACCGGCGGTCAGATCCTGGTGAAAAACATCATCCCCAAGCACATGGACTGCATCACCGCCAAGCTTCAGGAGTGCGGCGTGGATGTGGAGGAAAACGAGGACACCCTGCTGGTGCGCCGCTCCGGCCGGCTGAAAAAGGCCAACGTCAAGACCCTGCCCTACCCCGGCTTCCCCACGGATATGCAGCCCCAGATGACCACGGTCCTCTCCCTAGCCCAGGGCACCAGCCTAGTGACGGAGGGGGTCTGGAGCAGCCGCTACCGCTATGTGGATGAGCTCAAGCGCATGGGCGCCCGCATCCAGGTGGACGACAAGACCGCTGTGGTGGAGGGCGTGGAAAAGCTCACCGGCGCGCCCATTCAGGCCTATGACCTGCGAGCCGGCGCGGCTCTGGTCATCGCCGCCCTGGCAGCCCAGGGGGAGAGCGAGATCTCCAATGTACAGTATATCGAGCGGGGCTATGAGGATATCATCGGCAAGCTCCGGGCTTTGGGTGCGGATATCCGTGCCGTGGAGGAGCCTGACGAGGACGCCCTCACCGCCGCACAAATCAGCTGATCTTCACGTCCGTCAGGGAGTGTACCGGCCTTGACCGGTCCGTTCCCCGGCGGATGTTTTTCCCAGGAACCATCTCCGTTCAAAAAGCGAGGTATTTTTCTTGACCACCGTACATACCCTTGCCAGCGGCTCCTCCGGCAACGCCGCTGTGCTCTCCTGCGGCGACACCCACCTGCTGATCGACGCCGGAATCTCCTGCCGCCGGATCACCGCGGCTCTGAAGGAGCTGGGCCTGTCCCCGGCGGAACTGGGGGCCATTCTCATCACCCACACCCACACGGACCATATCGCCGGGCTGAACGTGCTGCTGAAAAAGACGAACTGTCCCATTCTGGCCACGGCCCGGACCTGCCGGGAACTGAACTCCCGCCTGCCGGAGACTGAATCCAGGCTTCAGGCGGTGGACGACCCCATAAGCTTCGGGGACATGGAGATCACCCCCGTTCCCACCTCTCACGACGCCCCCGGCTCCTGCGGCTGGCGGTTCGATACGGACGGCGGCAGCGTGGGCTTTCTCACAGACACCGGCTACATCACCGACGAGGCGGCGGACCTGCTGCCGGGGGTGGACCTGGCCATTCTGGAGGCCAACCATGATGTGGAGGCCCTCCGCTCCGGGCCCTATCCCTACTATCTGAAACAGCGGATCCTGGGCCTGGAAGGCCACCTGTGCAACGAGGATGCCGCCGCCTTTGCCGTTACTCTGGCGGAACACGGCGCCGGTGAGATCGTGCTGGCCCATCTGAGCCACGACAACAACACCCCGGCCATGGCTTTGAACGCCGTGGAAAGCGCCCTGTCCGCCGCCGGACTGTCCCCGGCGCTGACCGTGGCGCCCCGGGATACCCTGGGCCCCTGCCATGCGGCGGTAAGGAGGGCTGTATGCAGAAAGTGACCATCCTCTGTACCGGCAAGCTGAAGGAAAAATTCTATCTGGACGCTGCCTCAGAATACGCAAAGCGGCTGAGCCGTTTCTGCAAGCTGGATATTCTGGAACTGCCGGAGGAACGCCTTCCGGAGAATCCCTCCCCCGCCCAGGTCGAGGCGGCCCTTTCCAAAGAGGCGGACGCCGTCCGCGCCAAGCTGCCTGCCAGCTGCCTGCTGATCGCCATGTGCGTGGAAGGTAAAGAACGGTCCAGCGAGGAGCTGGCCCGCTATCTGGCGGACAGCGCCGCCCAGGGAGCCAGCCACATCGTCTTTCTGATCGGCAGTTCCTTCGGGATGCACCCCTCCCTGAAGCAGCAGGCAGACCTGCGGCTGTCCATGTCCCCCATGACCTTTCCCCATCACCTGCTGCGGGTGATGCTGCTGGAACAGATCTACCGGGCATATCAGATCAATGCAGGCAGCCGCTACCATAAATAATTTGCAGTTTACATAATGCAAGGAGGTACTTACAAATGGATTTCATGCAGGAATATGAAAAGTGGCTCCACAGCCCCGCCCTCTCTCCGGAGGAACACGCCGAACTGGAAGCCATCAAGGATGACCCCAAAGAAATTGAAAGCCGGTTCTTCGGCCCTCTGGAATTCGGCACTGCCGGTCTGCGGGGCACCATGTACACCGGTCTGCACAACATGAACATCCACGTGATCCGCTGGGCCACCCAGGGCTTCGCCGATGTCATCGCCTCCGAGGGCGAGGAGGGCAAGCGGAAGGGCGTGGCCATCTGCATGGACTGCCGGAACCACTCCATGGAGTTCGCCCGGGCCGCTGCAGAGGTCTGCGCCGCCAACGGCATCCATGTCCGGATCTTCGAGTCCCTGCGGCCCACCCCGGAGCTAAGCTTCGCCGTCCGGGAATACGGCTGCCAGGCAGGCATCAACGTCACCGCCAGCCACAACCCCAAGGAATACAACGGCTATAAGGTCTACTGGTCCGACGGTGCCCAGCTGCCCCCCCACCATGCCGATGCCATTGCCAAGCGGCTGGAGCAGATTGACATTTTCAGCGGCGTGAAGCGGATGGACTTTGACGAAGCCGTCAAGGCCGGTCTGATCGAGACCATGGGAGAAGAAACGGACCGGAAGTTCATGGCCAACGTCACCGCCATGATCAACGATAAGGAGACCGTGGCCAAGGTGGCGGACACCTTCAAAATGGTCTACACCCCCTTCCACGGCTGCGGCTATAAGCTGGTGCCGGAAGCCCTGAAAACCCTGGGCATCAAGCACCTGATCTGCGTACCAGAGCAGATGGTCATTGACGGCAATTTCCCCACGGTGGTCTCCCCCAACCCGGAGAATCCCGAGGGCTTCTATCTGGCCATTGACCTGGCAAAAAAGAACGACGTGGACTTCATTCTGGGCACCGATCCAGACAGCGACCGGGTGGGTATCATGGTCCGGAACCATGACGGCGAATTCCAGCCCGTCACCGGCAACCAGACCGGCGTGCTGCTGCTGGATTACCTGATCGGCGCCATGAAGCGCTCCGGCAGGCTGCCGGAAAACCCGGTGGCCCTCAAGACCATCGTCACCACGGAAATGGCCCGGAAGGTGGCCGAGAGCAACGGCGTCCAGTGCTTCGACACCTTCACCGGCTTCAAGTTCATGGCGGAGAAAAAGAACGCCCTGGAAGCCTCCGGCGAGGGCAAGGTCATCTTCTCCTACGAGGAGTCCTACGGCTACATGCTGGGCGATTACGTCCGGGACAAGGACGCCGTCACCGCCTCTATGCTGCTGACGGAAATGGCCGCCTGGTACGCTGCCCAGGGCATGACCCTTTTCGATGCCCTCAACGCCCTGTACGAAAAGTACGGCTGGTACGCCGAAAAGACCCACAACCTGGTGATGCCGGGTCTGGACGGTCTCCGGGACATGGCCAAGCTGATGGCGGACCTCCGGGAGAATCCCCCGGCGGAGATCAGCGGCGTTAAGGTCGTGGTCCGGAAGGACTACACCGACGGCACCGTCACCGACTGCGCCACTGGGGCGCAAAGCCGCATGGAGCTCTCCGGCTCCAACGTGCTGCGCTTTGAGCTGGCAGACGGCACCGTCATTCTTGCACGCCCCTCCGGCACGGAGCCCAAGATCAAGGTCTACATCCTGACCCGGGGCACCGACGCGGCCTCCTCCGCCGCCAATCTGGAAAAGTACGGCAAGTGGGTGGCGGCTCTGAAGCCCTGAAGCTAGGCTACTGTCTTCCGCGGCAAAATAGCCAGATCTCCAGCAGTAAAATATTTCGCTTGATAGCTGTTTTTTTCACACTGTTGTGTCTCTATGATAAACCCCCCGCCTGAATAATCAGGCGGGGGTTTTCAGCTTCATGAAATTATTCCCACTCAATGGTTGCGGGGGGTTTGGAGGTAATGTCGTAGACAATCCGGTTAATGTGGGGCACCTCGTTGACGATGCGGACGGAAACTCGGTCCAGCACATCGTAAGGGATGCGGGTCCAGTCGGCGGTCATAAAGTCGGTGGTGGTGACGCTGCGGAGGGCCAGGGTATAGTCATAAGTCCGGCCGTCGCCCATAACACCCACGGAGCGCATGTTGGTCAGCACAGCAAAGTACTGGTTCATGGTGCCCTCCAGGTGAGCCTTGGCGACCTCATCCCGGAAGATGAAGTCCGCCAGGCGCAGGGTATCCAGCTTCTCCTTGGTGATCTCACCGATGACGCGGATAGCAAGGCCGGGCCCCGGGAAGGGCTGGCGCATCACCAGATACTCCGGCAGGCCCAGTTCGCGGCCCAGTTGGCGCACCTCGTCCTTGAAGAGCATCCGCAGAGGCTCGATGATCTCCTTGAAATCCACATAATCCGGCAGGCCGCCCACATTGTGGTGGCTCTTGATGACGGCGGCATCGCCGGTGCCGGATTCGATGACATCGGGATAAATGGTGCCCTGCACCAGATAATCCACCTGTCCGATCTTCTTGGCCTCCGCCTCAAAGATCCGGATGAACTCCTCGCCGATGATCTTGCGCTTGCGCTCTGGCTCGGACACACCGGCCAGCTTACCCAGGAACAGCTCCTCGGCATTGGCCCGGACAAAGTTGATGTCCCACTTCTTGAAGGCTTCCTCCACCTCGTCGCCTTCGTTAAGGCGCATGAGGCCGTGATCCACGAATACGCAGGTCAGCTGGCTGCCCACGGCTTCCGCCACCAGAGCCGCCGCCACGGAGGAATCCACGCCGCCGGACAGGGCCAGCAGCACCTTGCCGTCCCCTACCTTTTCCCGGATCTGGCGGATGGCCACATCCTTGTAGTCGCCCATGGTCCACTCGCCCTTGGCGCCGCAGATCTCATAGAGGAAGTTGCGGATCATATCAGTGCCGTGCTGGGTGTGGTTCACCTCGGGGTGGAACTGCACGCCGTAGAAGCCCCGGCTCTCGTCGCAGATGGCCACATTGGGGCAGGCATCGGAATGGGCCACCAGGGTAAAGCCCTCCGGCACCTTTTCCATATAGTCGCCGTGGCTCATCCAGGAAATGCCCTCGGCAGGCAGGCCCTTGAAAAGCTTGCAGTCGGTGTTGAAATACGTCTCGGTCTTGCCGTACTCCCGAGCGGAGTCGTCCGTGGCCGCCACCACCCTGCCGCCCAGGTTGTGGGCCAGCAGCTGGCAGCCGTAGCAGATGCCCAGGATGGGGATGCCCAGCTTGAAGATCTCAGGATCGGCCTGGGGAGACTTGGGATCGTATACGCTGTTGGGACCGCCGGTGAAGATGATGCCGATGGGGTCCAGGGCCTTGATATCGGCCAGGGGCGTGGTGTAGGGCTTGACCTCGCAGTACACATTGCACTCCCGGACGCGCCGGGCGATGAGCTGGTTATACTGTCCGCCGAAGTCAAGGACCAGAATCATTTGTGAAGCCATAGGGTCCTCCTCAATCTGATGTTGCCTTTAGCATACCACATTCAGCGGCGCATTTCAATGCTCAAGTGCGGCCTGAATGAAACCTTTGAACAGGGGATGGGCATTGTTGGGCCGGGATTTGAACTCCGGATGATACTGCACGCCCACGTAGAAGGGCCGGTCCGTCAGCTCCACGGTCTCCACCAGGCGTCCGTCGGGAGAAAGGCCGGAGAGGGTCAGGCCCGCGGCGGTGAGGGTCTCCCGGTAATCGTTGTTGAATTCATAGCGGTGGCGGTGGCGCTCGGAGATCTCCTGCCTGCCGTAGCACCGCTCCATGGTGGTGCCGGGCTGGATCCTGCAGGGATAGGCGCCCAGGCGCAGCGTGCCGCCCTTGTCGATCTCGTCGCTCTGGCCGGGCATGAAGTCAATGACCTTGTTCTTGCAGATCTCGTTGAACTCGCCGGAGTCCGCGTCGGCAATGCCGGCCACGTGGCGGGCATATTCGATGACGGCGATCTGCATGCCCAGGCAGATGCCGAAATAGGGCACCTGATGCTCCCGGGCGTACTTAGCCGCCAGGATCATGCCGTTGATGCCCCGCTGGCCGAAGCCGCCGGGGACGATGATGCCATCCAGGGCACCCAGAATCTCCTCTGCGTTGGCCTCCGTAATGGTCTCGGAGTCGATCCAGTGGATGTCCACCTCGGCACCCAGGGCATAGCCCGCATGGCGCAGGGCCTCTGCCACGGAGAGGTAGGCATCGTGCAGCTGGACGTATTTGCCCACCAGGCCGATGGTCACGTGCTTATCGGCGGTCTTGATCCGCTCCACCATGTGGCTCCACTCCGTCAGTTCCGGTGCCGGAGCGTCGATGCCCAGTTCCCGGCACACCACGGAGGAGAAATTGGACTGCTCCAGCATCAGCGGCGCCTCATACAGACAGGGCAAGGTGATGTTTTCAATGACGCAGTCGGGCTTCACATTGCAGAACAGGGAAATTTTATGGAAAATGGAGGGCTCCAGGGACTCGTCGCACCGGAGGACGATGATGTTGGGATTGATGCCCATGCCCTGCAGTTCCTTGACGGAGTGCTGGGTGGGCTTGGACTTGTGCTCGTCAGAACCACGCAGGAAGGGCACCAGGGTCACGTGGATGAAGAGGCTGTTCTCCCGGCCCACCTCCAGGGAGATCTGCCGGACGGCCTCCAGGAAGGGCTGGGACTCAATGTCGCCGATGGTGCCGCCGATCTCGGTGATGACCACGTCGGCGTCCGTCTGCTTACCCACCCGGTAGACAAAATCCTTGATCTCGTTGGTGATGTGGGGGATCACCTGCACGGTGGAACCCAGGTACTCGCCCCGGCGCTCCTTGTTCAGCACGTTCCAGTACACCTTGCCGGTGGTGAGGTTGGAATATTTGTTCAGGTCCTCGTCAATGAACCGCTCATAGTGGCCCAGGTCCAGGTCCGTCTCCGCGCCGTCCTCCGTGACATAGACCTCGCCGTGCTGATATGGGCTCATGGTGCCGGGGTCCACGTTGATATAGGGGTCCAGCTTCTGGGCCGCCACCTTCAGTCCCCGGGTCTTCAGCAGACGGCCCAGAGAGGCCGCCGTGATGCCCTTACCCAAGCCGGACACCACGCCGCCGGTCACGAAAATATACTTTGTCATAGGGTTCCCTCCATATGCCGATATTTTTACAAATTTCTTTGTTTTTTTCTCATTTATAGGTGGACAGGATCTGCTCCGCCACCACGCGTTTCGTCACGCAGCGGTCCATGGCCTGCTTTTCAATATAGCGGTGGGCCTCCTGCTCCGTCATTTTCAGTTCCTCGATCAAAAGCCATTTGGCCCGGTTCACCAGGCGGATCTCCTCCATCTTCTCCTCAATGGTGGCGGTCTTTTTCTCCATGCTCCGCAGCCGCTCCCGGGTGATGCACAGCATCCGGACCGACTGGGCAAACAGCTGGGAGGAAGTGGGCTTGGACAGCGCCAGCACACCCCGGGGCGTCACCCGGGCCTCGATGTCCGGATAGTGCTCCGCCTTCACCATCAGCAGCACGCCGGCGCCGCTGTGGTCGCAGACATCCAGAGCCAGCCGGGTGCCGAACTCGTCGGTAAGGGGAGCGTTGATGACGACCAGATCGTAGCTCTGCTCCAGTAGTTCCCGCCGGGCACTGGCTGCGTCCCTCATTACCGTGACAGGGAAATAGCGGCTCTCCGGCAGGAGGCCGCGTATGGATTCATTGAATTTTTGAGAGGAGGACACCGCCAGGACACTATAACAGCGCTCTAGTTCCATAGGTGTTCCTCCTCTCTGCATTTTCATATTTCAGCTTTTTCAGCGGGTATAGTGCCGGATCACAGCCTCCGGCAGGCTGGCGGCGATAAATGCGCTACCTGCAGCCGCCGCCTTGGCCGCTTTCAGTGTCTCCGGCAGCTTCTGGTACTGGGCCTGGACCTCCGCCGGGGCGGCATACAGGTTCAGATCCGCCGCCATGGGCAGCTGCATATCCCGGGCAATGCCCGCCATTCCCGCCCGGATCAGCAGGGCAAAGGCCAGATAGGGGTTGCACAAGGGGTCCGGAGAGCGGAGTTCTGCCCGGCGGTACTCCCCTTCTGCCGCCGGGACCCGGATCAGCTGGGAACGGTTTTCCGCCGACCAGGAGATATACCGGGGGGCCTTGTAGCTGCCGAAACGGCTGTAGGATGCGTCTGTGGGATTCAGGAAGGCTGTCATCTCGCCGCTGTGGGCCAGTACCCCGGCGATGGCTTGGGGCATTACGTCCTTCTGGTCCTGGCTGGTCACAGAGAAGTTGATGTGCAGGCCGTTGCCCGGCTGGTTTTCCAGGGGCTTGGGGCCGAAGTCCGCATACAGCCCGTTCCGGGCCGCCGCGGTGTCCACCACCGTGCGGAAGGTCAGGGCGTTGTCCGCCGCCGTCAGGGGATCGGCATAGCGGAAGTCGATCTCGTTCTGGCCGGGACCCTCCTCATGGTGGGAACTCTCCGGCCGGATGCCCATGCGCTCCAGGGTAAGGCACACCTCCCGGCGGACATTCTCCCCCTTGTCGGCAGGGGCAATATCCATATACCCGGCATCATCGTAGGGGATCCGGGTGGGCTGGCCGTCCTCGTCCCGGCGGAAGAGGTAAAATTCCATCTCCGTGCCGAAGGAGAAGGTCAATCCCGCCGCCTGGGCATCCTCCACCGCTTTTTTCAATATGCTGCGGGTGTCGGCCTCGATGACCTGGCCGCCGGGCCGGGTCACGGAGCAAAACATCCGCACCACCCGTCCATGCTCCGGCCGCCAAGGCAGCACACTGAGGGTGCCCGGGTCCGGATGCAGCAGCAGGTCGGAATGAATTTCCCCGCCGAATCCGGGAATGGCGGAGCCGTCAATGGCGACGCCATACCGGAAGGCCCGGTCCAGCTCCGAGGGCATGATGGCGATGTTCTTCTGATGGCCTTCCACATCGCAAAAGGCCATCCGGATGAACTTTACGTCCTCCTCCGCCGCATACTGTTTGATCTCTTCCACAGAATACCGCATTGCGCTCCTGCCTTTCCGAAATTTGTTAATTGGCGGCATACATCTGCCGGTAAGGGTTCTTGCTGTCCGGCGTTACCACGGTGAAGGGACCTTCCAGCAAAGCCGCCGCATCGCCGCCGAACAGGGCGCACCAGCGCTCCACCAGCGGCCGCAGCTGCGCCAGCTCCTCCACCGTGGGCGGATGGGGCGTCACCTGGTCCGGGAAGCGGATGCCGGAAACATCCCCCCGGAAGATCACCCTGCCGCCGTGCTGCCCCGTGCAGGGGAAGTACCCGGCGATGGGCTTGCCGTCTGTATGCAGGCCCAGCACCAGAATGGTGCCGCCTGCCTGATATTCACCTAAAAAGCTGCCAGCCCGGCCGCCGATGACAATGACCGGCTGCTTGTCCTGATAGGCCTTCATGTGGATGCCCACCCGGTAGCCTGCGTTGCCCTGGACGTAGATCTCGCCGCCCCGCATGGCGTAGCCCGCCGTGTCGCCCACATTGCCGTGGATGATGATGGAGCCGTCGTTCATGGTGTCGCCCACGGCGTCCTGGGCGTTGCCGCAGACGGTGATGGAGCCGCCCCCCAGATACGCCCCCAGGGCGTTGCCGGGAATGCCGTGGATCTCCACCTGACGGCCGCTCATGCCCGCGCCGATGAACCGCTGCCCCAGGCAGCCGTTGATGCGGCAGGCAGGACCCGCCGCCCGGATGGCTTCATTCAGGGCCCTGTAGTCCAGGCCCTTTGCTTCAACGTTCATGTTATATCACACCTCCCGGTGCTTTTACAATGTGTAAAACAGAAATTTTCCGCATTTTTCAACCCTCATTCTCCGGCATGGGCCACACCCAGGATGGACAGTTCCTTTTCCGTCAGCCCCACGGCCCGAAGCATCAGCCGGTTGCCCCGGAGGGTCTCGATGGAGTTGATGCCCATGCCGCCCATGATCTCCATGATCTCGTGCTTCCAGGCGGTCATCAGATTGATGAGCCGCTGTGCCCCCTCATCGGGGTCCAGCCGCTTCACCAGCTCCGGCCGCTGGGTGGCGATGCCCCAGGCGCACCTGCCGCTCTGGCAGGTGCGGCACAGGTGGCAGCCCATGGCGATGAGGGCCGCCGTGCCGATATAGCAGGCGTCGGCGCCCAAAGCCACCGCTTTCACCACATCGGCGGCGGAGCGGATACTGCCGCCTGCGATGAGGGAAACCTGGTTGCGGATGCCCTCCTCCCGGAGCCGCTGGTCCACCGCCGCCAGGGCCAGCTCAATGGGGATGCCCACGTTGTCCCGGATGCGGGTGGGAGCCGCCCCGGTGCCGCCCCGGAAGCCGTCAATGGCGATGATGTCCGCACCGCCCCGGGCAATGCCGCTGGCGATGGCCGCGATGTTGTGGACGGCGGCCACCTTGACAATGACGGGCTTGCGATATTCCGTCGCTTCCTTCAAGGAGAAGATCAGCTGCCGCAGGTCCTCAATGGAGTAAATGTCATGGTGAGGGGCGGGAGAAATGGCGTCGGAGCCCTCCGGGATCATCCGGGTGCGGGACACGTCCCCCACGATCTTGGTCCCCGGCAGGTGGCCGCCGATGCCGGGCTTGGCCCCCTGGCCCATTTTGATCTCAATGGCCGCGCCGGCCATCAGGTAGTCCTCGTGAACGCCGAAGCGTCCGGAGGCCACCTGGGTGATGGTGTTGGGTCCGTAACGGTACAGGTCCTCATGGAGACCGCCCTCGCCGGTGTTGTAATACACCCCCAGGGCCTCCGCCGCCCGGGCCAGGCTCTGGTGGGCGTTGAAGCTGATGGCGCCATAGCTCATGGCGGCGAACATCACCGGCATGGACAGCTCCAGCTGGGGCGGCAGATCCGTGATCAGGTTCCCCTGGGCGTCCCGCCGGACCCGCTCCGGCTTTTTGCCTAAGAATACCCGGGTCTCCATAGGCTCCCGCAGGGGGTCGATGGGCGGGTTGGTGACCTGGGAGGCGTTGACCAGCAGCCGGTCCCAGTACACCGGCAGCTCCTTGGGACTGCCCATGGAGGACAGCAGCACGCCGCCGGTGGCCGCCTGCTTCCAGATCTCCTGGATGGCGTCCTCGTGCCAGTTGGCGTTCTCCCGCAGGGCATTGCTGTTCTTTTCGATCTTCAATGCATGGGTGGGGCAGTAGGCCACGCACCGCTGGCAATCCACGCATTTGCTCTCGTCCGCCAGCATGACGCCGTGCTTTTCGTCCCAGCTGTGAACGCCGTTGGGGCACTGCTCCACGCAGATCTTGCAGTTGACGCAGCGGCGGGGATCCCGGAGGACCTCAAAGGCCGGAGGAATATAGAAATTTTTCATCAGTACGCGCCCTCCTTCACCCGGACAATCACTGGTTCGCCGCCCATAGGGGCCCAGACATTTTCCACCTCCGGCTCCATGACCCGGATGGCGGCCTCCTCGCTGGAAATGAACACCTTGTCGTCCTTTTCCGCCACCACCATGCTCCGCAGCTTCAGCCGGTCATTGAGGGCCATCAGCCCGCCGGAGAAGCCAAGGATAATGGAAAAAGGCCCCGTCAGCAGCAGGCTGGGGAACACCTTCCGGAGATAGGCCAGCCGTTCCGCCTCCTGGGGCTCCTTGCTCTCAATGGTGCTCCAGAAGGGGGCCGCCATGACGGAAGCCGCCTCCTCCAGCGTCAGCCCCTGCCGCCGCAGAAGGTAGTCTGCGATGTAGGCCATGACCTCCGTGTCCGTCTGCAGGGTGCACTTGTAGCCGAACATCTCCACACAGCGGCGGTTGGCGTCGTAGGAGGAAATCTCGCCATTGTGCACCACGGACCATTCCAGCAGGGAGAAGGGATGGGCCCCGCCCCACCAGCCGGGGGTATTGGTGGGATAGCGGCCATGGGCCGTCCAGCAATAGCCCTCATACTCGTCCAGCCGGTAGAACCGGCCCACGTCCTCCGGATAGCCCACCGCCTTGAAGGCTCCCATATTCTTGCCGCTGGAAAAGACATACGCGCCCGCCAGCTCCACATTGATCCGGGTCACGACCCGGGCCACGTACTCCTCTGCGTCCAGCTGGAGCCGATTCAGCACCGACTGCATGGGCGCCAGAAAATATCGCCAGATCAGCGGCACATCCGTGATCTCCGGGATCTGCCGGATGGGAATATGCTCCGCCTTGACGATCTCAAAACCCTCTTTCAGCAGGGCCTCGCAGGTCTTGCGGGTGTCCCGGCTGTCAAAGAAGATATGGAATGCGTAAAAGTCCCGGTACTCCGGGTAGATGCCGTATCCGGCAAAGCCGCCGCCCAGACCGTTGGAACGGTCGTGCATGGGCACCATGCTCTCCGCGATCTTCTCTCCCGTCATCCGCCGGCCCTCCCGGGAGATCACGGCGGAAATGGCACACCCTGACGGGATGCGGACCTGCCCCTCTTTTTTCATGATGTTCACCCTTTCAGCACGAAAAAGGCGCCCACTCCCCGGCAGGAAGCCTTTGCTCCCTGCCGGAAAATGAACGCCATTGCTCATTCAAATATAAAATACTAGGGCAGTTTAGCACGGAACAGTTTTCTTGTCAATGTTTTTTCAAAAAAGTTGAAAAAGGTTCTTGACAACCGAAAACGGTGCGTGTATAATTCCCAGCATCGAAGGCAATGGCGTCTTGGAGCATGTGCTCCTGGACGCCATTTTTCTTTTTATTGCCCATTCTATTGTAATAAACCGGCAGGGCTGGACCCCGCCGCCGGATTCAGGAAGGAGTTCTTCATTATGAGTACAACTGTATCTGATTATTTTGGCAGTCTGGTTTTTGATGACCGTGTCATGCGGGCTAAGCTGCCCTCCAGCGTTTACGATTCCCTGAAAAAGACCATTGACGAGGGAGCCGTGCTGGACACCCACGTGGCCAACGCCGTGGCCGCCGCCATGCGGGACTGGGCCGTAGAGCACGGCGCCACCCATTTCACCCACTGGTTCCAGCCCCTCACCGGCGTCACCGCCGAGAAGCACGACAGCTTCATCTCCCCGTCTCCCGACGGCGGCGTCATCATGGAGTTCTCCGGCAAGGAGCTGATCCAGGGCGAGCCTGACGCCTCTTCCTTCCCCTCCGGCGGTCTTCGCGCCACCTTTGAGGCCCGCGGCTACACCGCCTGGGACCCCACCTCCTACGCCTTCATCAAGGGCCACACCCTCTGCGTCCCCACGGCTTTCTGCTCCTATGGCGGCGAGGCTCTGGACAAAAAGACCCCCCTGCTGCGGTCCATGCAGGCCCTGAACAAGCAGGCCCTCCGGGTTTTGAAGCTCTTCGGCAACGAGGACGTTAAGTGCGTCCGCCCCTGCGTGGGTCCCGAGCAGGAATACTTCCTGGTTGACAAGGACATGTATGAAAAGCGGAAGGACCTGGTGTTCTGCGGCCGGACCCTGTTCGGTGCCAAGCCTCCCAAGGGCCAGGAGCTGGACGACCACTATTTCGGCGTCATCAAGCCCCGGGTGGAAGCCTACATGGAGGACCTGAACCAGGAACTCTGGAAGCTGGGCATCCTGGCCAAGACGGAGCACAACGAGGTAGCTCCCGCCCAGCATGAGCTGGCCCCCATCTTCTCTGTTGCCAACGTGGCCACTGACCACAACCAGCTGACCATGGAGATCATGCAGAAGGTGGCCTCCCGCCACGGTCTGGTGTGCCTGCTGGCTGAAAAGCCCTTTGCAGGCGTCAACGGCAGCGGCAAGCACAACAACTGGTCTCTGGCCACCGACACCGGCGTGAACCTCTTCAAGTCCGGCGACACCCCCTATGAGAACGCTCAGTTCCTGCTGTTCCTGTGCGGTGCCATCCAGGCCGTAGACAACTATCAGGATCTGCTGCGGCTGTCTGTAGCCACCGCCGGCAACGATCACCGTCTGGGCGCCAACGAAGCGCCTCCCGCCGTCATTTCCATCTTCCTGGGCGACGAGCTCACCGCCGTGCTGGACGCCATCGAAAACGACGCTCCCTACAGCGGCACGGAAAAAACGGTCCTGAAGCTTGGCGTCCACGTGCTGCCCAAGTTCACCCGGGACACCACGGACCGGAACCGCACCTCTCCCTTCGCCTTCACCGGCAACAAGTTCGAGTTCCGCATGGTGGGTTCCTCCGATTCCATCGCCTGCGCCAACATCATGCTCAACGCCTCCATGGCTGAGACCCTGAAGGAGTTTGCCGACAAGCTGGAAGGCGCATCCGACTTTGAAACCGCACTCCACGACCTCATCAAGGAAACCATTAAGGCCCACAAGCGCATCATCTTCAACGGCAACGGCTACGATGACGCCTGGATCAAGGAAGCCACGGAGAAGCGGGGCCTGCTGAATCTGCGGACTACCCCCGACGCCCTGGCCACCATCCTGGAAAAGAAGAACGTGGATATGCTCACCTCTTTGAAGGTCTTCTCCGAAGCGGAGATCCGCTCCCGGTATGAGATCTGCCTGGAGAACTACTGCAAGACCGTCAACATTGAGGGCCTGACCATGGTGGACATGGCCCGTAAAGAGATCCTCCCCGCCGTGGAAGCCTATCTGCGCGACCTGTCCGGCACGGTGGCCGCCAAGGCGGCGGCTGTCCCCGGCCTGGCCTGCAAGTATGAAAAGGGCATCATCACCAAGCTCTCCACCCTGGTGGACGAGATCGACGACGCCGCAGAGGCCCTGGATTCCACTCTGGTGCGTCTCAAGGCTGTGCCGGATGTCACCGATGCCGCCTATGTCATCCGGGATGTGGTGCTCCAGAAGATGGCGGAGCTGCGGGTGGTCTGCGACGAGGCCGAGACCCTCACCGCCGCCAAGTACTGGCCCTTCCCCACTTACGGCGATCTGCTGTTCGGCGTGCGGTAATTTCTCCTTTCCCTTTGTTTTTCATTTTTTTCTTCTTAATTTGTGCCAGCAGGCCATGGGCGCAATGCCCATGGCCTACGTCACATTCAGGACCACCCTCTGCAAGCCGGTTATCCGGCCGAATCTGTTGTTCCCGTCCGTCAATTGCCGCTCCCGCAAACCGGGAGACTCCGGCCTATGCAGAATTTCCAAAAACCAGCTTTCCCTTCTTGAACGCCGTCACCCTGTCATCCGTTCCCATGACTGCCCCGGATGTCCCTCGGGCGCATTGTTTTTTCTCATACGGCACACAGCAAAACAGAGCCGGGACCCTGATCGGGTCCCGGCTCTGTTTACTTTTGCATGGAAACGGGCAACTGCTTCAAATCTCAGTTCTCGTAACGGGTCCAGTTGGGATCCTTGTTCATGCCGGTCCAGGTCTCATAGTTACCGGCCTTGTGCTTGTAATCATGAGAGTTGGTGGCCTCCTGAACAGCCAGATAGAACCAGTCGCCGGGGTTGCAGTCCGGCCAGACGTTCATGCTGGAAAGCAGGTCGCCGTTCTCCTCGGGGATGCGGTTCAGCACACGATTGATCATGGTCATGGCCTGGGCGCGGGTAATGTAGGTATCAGGACGGAAGGTGCCGTCCTCGAAGCCCTTGATCCACCCCAGCTCCGCAGCCCGCTCGATGTACTTCTCAGCCCAGTGGCCCTTGATATCCGTGAAGCTCTGGGTGCCGCTGCTCTTGCCGGTGTCGAACCGGGCGCAGATGGCGGCGAACTGAGCGCGGGTGATGGGCGCCTTGGGGTCGAAGGTCGTGGTGCTGCGGCCCTGCACGATGCCCAGGCCCGTCATGGTGGAGATAGCGGTGTTGGCCTAGTAATTGTCAGGCACATCGGTGTAGGTGTTGCTGGTGAGGAGGTTGCCGTCCCGGACGGAATCCTTCAGCAGACGGAAGAAGATAGTGGTGGTCTCCGCGCGGGAGATCAGGCCATAGGGGCGCACATTGCCGTCCTTGTAGCCGATGACATAGGCGAAGTGGTCGCTGTCGTTCAGCAGATCGGGGGTAGTGCCGCGGTAGTTCTGCACGGTGTCCGCGTTTTTGACGGCGGTGCTCAGGCTGTCGGAGAAGTCCTTGGCCTTGATCTTATGCTCCGCGCTGTCCAGAACGTAGCCCTCGGGGGCGGTGAGCTCGGTGTAGTAGATCTCGTCCTTCGTGCACAGTTTGTTATAGTCTCTTTCGTCCAGGCTGAACACCGCATAGCCCTCGCTGCTGGAGGTAGCGGTGGCAATCTGCTTGTCGTCCACATTCACCCTAATCCCAAGCTTCCCCTTGGGTATTTCAAAAGACTTGTCCCCGATATACAGTTTATAATCAGACCAGCCGTCATCCTGAATCTTGACAGACAGGTATCCAGTCTCTCCGTACTTTTGGGCAAAATACTTTCCGGAATTATTTTGAACATCCCGATAAGTAAAGCTTCCGGCAGATACATAGGTAGGCTCACCTACCGCACGCGCCACAGTTACCTTCTGGTAGTTACCGTCCGCGGCCTTGTAGTAAACCTCCTTGTTTCTGGTGTATTCATCCAAAAGTTCCTGATTGGTCGCGGGACGTGTTTGATTTTTCTTTGCCTTATAGCGAATCTCCGTATACCCTTTGAGTACATCATTAGAAAACTCATCGTCCATGGAACCGGAGACATCCAGTACCAGCACAATGTCACAGGGTTCGGTCTTGCTGACGGAAACCGTCTCACCCTTCGCATAGGCCTCCATGGTGATCTTATACGTTCCATCTTCGCCTTCCGGGGCGACCGTTTTTACAAAGGACAGCCCGGTATCTGGCTCCGGTGTGCCCTCCTCGGCCGCAAGTGCGCTGACAGGCAGTAAGGACCACAGCATCACAAAAGGCAGCAGTCCCGCCCAAAAGCGTCGTTTCATGTTCTCGTTCCTTCCTTTCTTTCTGTTTAGTTTTTCCGGAGACTCCCCAACCGGTGTTTTCCCTGCCACCGGCATCTTCGGGTCACACACTTTCTTCCTACATCTGGCACCAGATGTAGGACATGAATCTTATCAATTCAAGTGTGAACCAGTATTTTTATAAAATTATATCACATATTTGCTTATGCCTGTGTTCTCTTTCGCTTCTCACGGAAGTCACCATATATGCGCCGTCCGCCACGTTCTTTTTGTCTTTTTACCCAAATTTCCGAAAAACGCAAAAAAACAGTTGACTTTTCTTTACGGGTTTGATATTATAATCCTCGCCCCGTGAGAACGGGGCAGGAAATCAAAAAGATTTCCAAAAAGAAATTGAAAAAGTTGTTGACAAAGCGAAAACAACGTGATAAAATATCGGACGTTGCCGCTGAGAACAGCAACAACATGAACCTTGAAAATGAAAGATATTATATGATTCCTCTTACAAAAGTGGAAAAATAGAAAAAAGTTAGAAAAAATCTAAAAAAATTTCAACCAAATCTAATAAAAATCTATGGAAATTTACCGAGAAATCAGATAAAATAGATTCACTAAGGCACAGAAAGGAATCGAAATCAAAAAGGAGGTAAAAAGAATGAAGAAAAGTAAGATTTTTTCTGTAGTATTGGCGATGTTTTTGATTCTGACACTGAACGTTGGAGCTGTGAGGGCAGCAGATACCGCCAGAATTTATCTGGATGCCGTTCAGGCAAAGAGTGGTATCGTGACCGTTTCCTGTAAAGCAGAGAACGTGGGCAAGATCAGCAACGGAAAATTAAGGATTACATACGCAGCCGACAAACTGCATCTGGTAAAGACAGAGGCAGGAGATGGACTGAAAAAAGGTAATTTTCAGACG
>URTS01000019.1 GCA_900550685.1 uncultured Oscillibacter sp.
GGCTATGCCACGCGGGAGCCTTCCTGTTGCTATGAAACGCGCGTTCCGGCGCGGGACCGGTATCCGGATTATTTGCCGCTGGCGCCGTAGTTGCTCAGCACCCGGGCGGAGGGGTCGTTGACGTCGCAGCCCTTCCAACTCTTGTTGGGCATCCAGAAATCCTTCACCATGGGGGCCTGGCCGGGATAGTACTTCTCGAAAATCTCCCGGTACAGCAGGGATTCCTTGGTGAACGGCTGGGCAAAATCGTATTTCTTCCGCTTTTCCTCAAACTCGGCGTCGGTGTACTTGGTCTCAGCATACTCCTTCAGGTCATCCACCATGGAGTGACCCACGGCGTCGGAGAAGGCGGCCTTCTGGCGCCAGAGGATGTCGTCAGGCAGCAGGTGGTCCTTTTCAAAGGCGTGGCGCAGGAGGTACTTGCCCATGTCGTAGGTGTTGACCTTCATGGCCGGGTCGATGCTCATGACGTACTTCACGAAATCCAGATCGCCGAAGGGCACCCGGGCTTCCAAAGAGTTGGCGGAGATGCAGCGGTCCGCCCGGAGCACATCGTACATATACAGCTCATCCACCCGCTTCTTGGCCTCCTGCTGGAAGGCCTCGGGAGAGGGGGCGAAGTCGGTGTACTTGTAGCCGAAGAGCTCGTCACTGATCTCGCCGGTCAGCAGCACCCGAATATCGGTCTGCTCGTGGATGGCCTTGCAGCAGAGGTACATGCCCATGCTGGCCCGGATGGTGGTGATGTCGTAGGTCCCCAGCAGGGAGATGACTTCCTCCAGGGTGTCCAGCACCTGCTGGCGGGTCATGTACACCTCGGTATGGTCGGCGCCGATGTAGTCGGCCACTTCCCGGGCGTATTTCAGATCGATGGCGTCCTTGTCCATGCCGATGGCGAAGGTGCGGATCTTCTTGCCCAGCACCAGGGCGCTGATGGCGCACACCAGAGAGGAATCCAGGCCGCCGGAGAGCAGGAAGCCCAGAGGGGCGTCGGCGTCCAGCCGCTTGTCCACACCGGCGATCAGCTTGTTGCGGATGGTGTGGCAGACGGTTTCCAGATCGTCATGGCAATAGTCCGTGACGGTGGTGAGGTCGGCGTAGCGGACGAACTTGCCGCCGGCGTAATAGTGGCCGGGAGGGAAGGGGCAGACCTCCTTGCACAGGCCGATGAGGTTCTTGGCCTCGCTGGCGAAAACGATGCCGCCGTCGTCCAGGTAGCCGTAGAACAGCGGGCGGATGCCGATGGGGTCCCGGGCGGCGATGAGGGAGTCCGTCTTGTGGTCGTAGATGATCATGGCGAACTCGGCGTCCAGCTTAGAGAACATGTCCAGGCCATACTCCCGGTACAGGGGCAGGATGATCTCGCAGTCGCTGCCGCTCTTGAATTCGTAGCCCTTCTCCGTCAGCTGCCGCTTCAGGGGGCGGAAGCCGTACAGCTCGCCGTTGCAGACCACCATGTCGCCGTCCAGCTCAAAGGGCTGCATGCCAGCCTCAGTCAGGCCCATGATGGCCAGCCGGTGGAAGCACAGCCAGCCGGAGCCGGTGTCCATGATCCGGGACATATCGGGGCCCCGGGAAACAGTCCGGTCAAAATAGGCCGGGATCTCACTCTTGTCCAGCTTCTTGGTGGAAAAACCCATAATTGCGCACATAAAAAAGCACCTCCGGAAAAAATAAAAGCAGCGAACGATCCTAAAATTTTAGGACGAATCGCTGCCGCATCCGTGGTGCCACCTAACTTGCTGATCAAAAATCAGCCCCTTTGCGGGGTTCCAACAAACCCCTGTGCTTTAACGCCGCACGCCGCGTCTTTCCTACTGGGCTTCCGCTGTTCAGATCGCTGCTCCTGAGTGTTATTCCCGCCGCCCCGTTGTACCGGGCTTCCACTGTCCCCGGCTCGCTGTGACCGTTTGGCCACGGTACTTGTCTCGATCCACGCATTTTCAATATGGCCGAAGCGTTGGCCCGCTCCGGAATTGATGGACTGATTATAGTTCCGATTTTCTCATCCGTCAAGGCTACGAATGCAAAAAACGAAAGCGGAAATTTCCTATAAATTTTGTCGGTTTTCACAAAGAGACTCTGAGCGGTTTCACGCTGATCCCCTTGCCCAGGTTTTGCTTGACACCGCTTGGAAAGTGTGACATCCTGTAAAAAAACAGCGCGGGAGGGATGCGTTATGCAGAAGATCGGTTGGATCGGCGTGGGCATCATGGGTAAGGCCATGGTGCGGAATTTAATGAAGGCGGGCTATGAGGTCCATATTTATGCCCGGCATCCGGAAAAGGTGGCAGATGTCACGGCGGAGGGGGCTGTGCTCCACGGCACCATTGGGGACTGCGTAAGGGCCAGCAAGGTGGTCATCACCATGGTGGTCTTTCCCCAGGATGTGGAGGAGGTCTATTTTACCCCCGGCAATATCCTGGACAGCGCCGCGCAGGGCACCATCCTCATGGATATGACCACCACCAGCCCCACCCTGGCCCAGCGCATTTACCGGGAGGGCACCGCCCGGGGCCTGCGGGTGCTGGATGCTCCTGTCACCGGCGGGGACAGCGGCGCCAAGGCGGGCACCCTGTCCATCCTGGTGGGCGGTGACCGGGCGGATTTTGACGCTTGCCTCTCCATTTTCCGGGCCATGGGCACCAACATCACCTATTTTGGTCCGGCGGGCTGCGGCCAGCACGCCAAGATGGCCAACCAGATCATGATCGCCGGAGCGCTCTCCGGCGTGTGTGAAGCCCTGGCCTATGCCGAGGCGGAGGGCCTGGACTGGAACACGCTTCTGGGAGCCGTGGCCACCGGCGCAGCAGGCAGTAAACAGCTGGATTTCCAGGGCCGGAAGATTTTGGCCGGCGATTTTACTCCCGGCTTCTTCATGAAGCATTTCGTCAAGGATATGAAGCTGGCGGAGGAAGAAGCGGACACGGCTGGGCTGGACCTGAACGTGCTGCGGCGGGCGCTGGATAACTGCCAGGCATTGGTAGACCAAGGCTGCGGAGACTTGGGCACCCAGGCCCTCATCAAATTTTACGAAAAGTAAGGAAGATAGCAGAACCCCACGCCTGGCGCTTTACGCCGGGCGTGGGGGTTCCTTATGGAATGGAAAACGTCAGCAGCCGCGGAGCACCTGCTCCGCTTCAGCCCTGACCGCCGGGAAGGGCCGGACAGGCGCGGCGGGGACGGTATGGGGCCCCAGCAGCTTTTCCATCCAGACCATGTTGTACCAGCGGTCGAACTTATAGCCGCATTGGGTAAATTCCCCCACCAGCCGGTAGCCCAGATGGGTGTGGAACCCCAGGCTGTTCCGGGTCAGGTATTCGTCGTCGGCTTCCGGCACGGCAATGCAGGCGTTCAGGTTCAGAACGCCCTGCATCCGCAAAATTTCTTCCAGGGCGCGGTACAGCCGCTTCCCCAGACCCTGGTGGCGGCAGCCGTGGGAGAGGTAAATGGTGGCCTCCGCCGCCCAGCCGTAAGCGGCCCGGGGGTGGAAGGGACCGGCGTAGGCGTAGCCCACAATGGCGCCGTTTTCCACCGCTGCCAGGTAAGGGTACTTTTCCAGCGTATGCCGGATCCGAGCGGTGAACTCCTCCAAAGAGGGCACCTCGTACTCAAAGGTGATGGCGGTGTGCCGGACGTAATAGGCATAAAGCTCCAGCAGGGCCGGAGCGTCCTCTGGGCCCGCGATACGGATGGAAATTTCAGACATAGGATCGCTTCCTTGGAGATGTTTCCTTATTTGTTTACAACGTGGACGTTGAGATGGTCGTAGGTCATCTCCACGCCGTGGTTGGCAAAAGCGCTCCGCAGGTTTTCGTTGACGGCGAAGTAAACAGGCCAGTAGTCCTCAACAGAGCACCAGCAGAAAATGGTGTACTCAATGGAGCTGGCGCCGTAATTGGTCAGCTGCACGGCGGGAGCGGGATCGCTGAGAATGCCGGGGGCGGCGGCCACAGCCTCCAGGCAGGCGGCCTTCACATCCTCGGTAGGCGCGTCGTAGGACGCCGTCACGGTGCGGACCACCCGGCGGCGGCCCAGGACCGTGTAGTTGATGATCTTGGAGGAGGAGAGGTCCTTGTTGGGCATCAGGACCATCTGGCCGTCAGGGGTCTCCAGCTTGGTGTGGTTCAGGCCGATCTCGCGGACGGTGCCGGAAATGCCGCCGGCCTCGATGAAGTCGCCCAGGGCAAAGGGCCGGGAGGAGAGAATCACCAGCCCGCCGGCCACATTGCCCAGAATGTCCTCCGCCGCCAGAGTGATGCCCAGGGTGAGGACGGACAGCAGGGCCGTCAGGGAGGAGGTGTTGAAGCCCAGGGCCTCGGCGGTGATGATGACCGTCAGGACATAGAGCAGGGCCTTTACGGCGGTGAGAATCAGCTTTTGCAGACGGTCATTGACCTTCTGCATCCGGTTTACCAGCCGGGTGGTGATCTTCATAATGAGCCGGACCGCAATCAGGCAGACCAGCAGCGTCACCAGGGCGGAGAGAATTTTAGCAAGGCTGTAGCCGCCCATGGTGGCGCCCAGCATGGAAGAAAGATTTCCCTGCATTGGAACCCCCTTACCGTCCGGCCTTGCGGTCGGCCTCGATGAGCCGCTTCAGCCCCTCCACGGCCACCTTGACGGAGGTGGTGGTGTCCTCGCTCATCTTCTGGTCCAGGCCCGCGGCCTCCCGCTCCTGGTTCCACACCACGTGGAAGCAGCTGCCGCAGCGGCAGCCCAGGGCGGCGGCCACCACGAACAGGGCGGCGGACTCCATTTCGCTGGCCTTGACGCCCAGCCGCTTCCAGCTCTCCCACTTGGCCTTCAGCTCATAGCTGACGGGGGAGGCGTCGGGGCTGTGCTGGCCGTAGAAGCTGTCCTTGCACTGGACCACGCCGGTGTGGAGAGGATAGCCCAAAGCACGGGTGGCCTCCACCAGGCAGTTGGTGATGTCCCAGTCAGCCACGGCGGGGAACTCGATGGGGGCGTACTCCAGGCTGGTGTGCTCGAAGCGGATGGCGCCGGTGGCCACCACAATGTCGCCGGACTGCACGTTCAGGTCGATGCCGCCGCAGGTGCCGGTGCGGATAAAGGTGTCCGCGCCGCATTTGTGGAGCTCCTCCATAGCGATGGAGGCGGAGGGGCCGCCGATGCCGGTGGAGCAGGCCGTGACCTTTTCTCCCAGAAGGGTGCCGGTCCAGACGTTGAACTCCCGGTTGTAGGCCACCTGGTGGGCGTCCTCAAACAGCGCGGCGATGGCGGGCACCCGGCCCGGGTCGCCGGGCAGGATGCAGTACCGGCCTATGTCCTCAGAGGTACAGCGGATATGAAATTGTTTTTCAAGCTGTTGCATGAAATTCACCGATCCTTTCTTTTTCACCGGCTGACGGCGGCCCTGCCTGTATTTTTGGGGAAAGCGGGCCTGCCGCTCTGGCAGATGATGTTAAGAAACAGTATAGCAGATTCTCCGCCGGATTGTAAAGGCGGCGGGGGAGAAAACCGGAAATTCCTGCCGGAACGGAAGATTAGAGAGTTCAAATTAACGAACTTAAACTGACAGTTTAAGCAATTCAATCTGTATTTTCGTAAAAAAACGGCACTTTTTTTACAGCTTGTTCATGAAAAAACCTTGCAATCCGACAAACCCTGTGCTACAATACGTCCGTAAAACAAGGAGGGCTGTGTATGAAGTTTCACAAGCGTTTCGCGTGGCTCACCGTTCTCTTCTTTGCCCTGACCATGGTCACGGGCCTGAAGAAAAAATAACCAGGAGGTACTTAGTTATGAATTTCAAGAAATTAGGTCTGTTTGCCGCCGGCACCCTGTTCGGCACCGCCGGTATCAAGGTTCTCACCAGCAAGGATGCCCGTAAGGTCTACACCGAGGCTACCGCTGCTGTTCTGCGGGCCAAGGAATGCGTGATGACCACCGTCACCAACGTCCAGGAGGGCGCGGGCGACATTTTGGCCGACGCCAAGGCCATCAACGACCAGCGGGCCGTTGCCGCTGAGGCTGAAGTGGTGGAGGACGCCTCTGTGGAGTCTGAGCCCGCCGCTGAGACCGCGGAATAAGCAAGCACTTGCAGAAAAGCCGCCATGATCTGGCGGCTTTTCCTTCTTTGGGAGGCACATACAATGAAATGTAAAATTCTGCATGAGGGCCCGGGCCGTCTCCGGGTCCACATGATGGGCAATTCCATGTCCCTGCGGCAGGCGGACATTCTGGAAGCCTATTTGAAAAAGCTGGACGGCATGGAGTCCGTCAAGGTCTATGACCGCACCGGGGATGCCGTGATCCGTTATACCGGCAGCCGGGAGGCCGTGCTCCGTTCTTTGGCGGTCTTTTCCTATGAAAAGTCGGAGGAGCTGGCGCCGGAGCATAGTTCCCGGGAACTGAACCGGGAATTTGAGGACAAGCTGGTGTTCACCGTTCTGCGGCGGGCGGGCAGCAAGCTGTTTCTGCCCATGTCCATCCGGACGTTCATCGCCATTTTCCGCTCCATCAAATACATCAAGGCGGGGCTGACCTCTCTGCTCCATGGTCGTCTGGCGGTTTCCGTGCTGGATGCCACCGCAGTTACTGTGTCCATGATCCGGGGCGATTTCGAGACCGCAAGCTCCGTCATGTTCATGCTGAGCCTGGGCGAGATCCTGGAGGAGTGGACCCACAAGAAGTCCGTGGCGGACCTGGCGGGGGCCATGTCCCTGAATGTGGACAAGGTGTGGCTGAAGACCGGCGAAACGGAAGTGCTGGTCCCCATCGGGGACGTGAAGGCCGGGGACTGCATCGTGGTCCGTACCGGCGGCATGATCCCCCTGGACGGTAAGGTCGTGGCGGGCGAAGCCACGGTGAACCAGGCGTCCATCACCGGCGAGTCCATGCCGGTGCCCAAGGGTCCCGGCAGCTATGTCTATGCCGGTACCGTGGCCGAAGAGGGCGAGTGCGTCATCCAGGTGGAAAAGGCTGTGGGCGGCGGCCGGTACGACCGGATCGTGAAAATGATCGAGGAGTCCGAAAAACTGAAATCCACGGCGGAGGACAAGGCCTCCCGCCTGGCGGACCGGCTGGTGCCCTACACCCTGGGAGGCACGGTGCTGACCTACCTCCTGACCCGGAACACCATGAAGGCCCTGGCGGTTTTGATGGTGGACTTCTCCTGCGCGCTGAAGCTGTCCATGCCCATCGCCGTCCTCTCCGCCATGCGGGAGAGCAGCGGGTATCACATCTCCGTCAAGGGTGGCCGCTTCATGGAGGCGGTGGCCAATGCCGACACCGTGGTGTTCGACAAGACCGGCACGTTGACCTACGCCACCCCCACGGTGGCCAAAGTGGTGTCCTTTGACGGCTACAGCGCCAGCGAAATGCTGCGGCTGGCCGCCTGCCTGGAAGAGCACTATCCCCACTCCATGGCTAACGCCGTGGTGGCCGAGGCCAAGCGCTTGGGCCTGGACCACAAGGAATATCATTCCCAGGTGGAGTACGTGGTGGCCCACGGCATCTCCAGTTCCGTGGAGGACAAGAAGGTCATCATCGGCAGTGCCCACTTCGTCTTTGAGGACGAGGGCTGCGTGGTGCCGGAGGGCGAGGAAGAGAAGTTCAACGCCCTGCCGGAGGAGTATTCCCACCTGTATCTGTGCATCGCGGGCCGCCTGGCGGCGGTGATCTGCGTGGCGGACCCCCTGCGGAAGGAGGCCAAGGCGGCCATTGAGGCTCTCCACGCCTGCGGCATCAGCAAGGTGGTCATGATGACCGGCGACAACCACAAGACTGCCCAGGCCGTGGCCCGGGAGGTGGGCGTGGACCAGTTCTACGCCGAGGTGCTGCCGGAGGACAAGGCCAACTTCATCCGCCGGGAAAAGGCGGCCGGCCGGAAGGTCATCATGATCGGCGACGGCGTCAACGACACCCCGGCCCTGTCCGAGGCGGACGTGGGCATCGCCATCAACACCGGCGCGGCCATTGCCCGGGAGATTGCCGATGTGACCATCGCTTCGGAGGACCTTTTCGAGCTGGTGATCCTGCGGCGGCTGAGCCAGCAGCTGATGCGGCGCATCCAGCGGAATTACCGCTTCATCGTGGCCTTCAACTGCATGCTCATTGCCCTGGGCGTGGCGGGCGTTATTCAGCCCACCACCTCGGCCTTGCTGCACAATGCCTCTACCCTGGGCATCAGCCTGGACAGCATGACGGACCTGCTGAAAAAGGAAGAGCAGCCCAAGCTGCCGGAAGCATAAAGCACCCAAGCACCCTGCAAAAGCCCTCTGCGGAAAGGCCGGCTCCGCATAAGAAAACATGCGGTTTTGCCTGCGCCTTTTTGGCTGAAATACGACCGAAAAATCCCCCCATACGCCAGTATGGGGGGATTTTTTTGCCTGTTTTTGCCGAAAACCCTTTACAGACTCAAAAATTTACGATATCTTTATATGTAGAATAAGATCAACGCCGGGGTAAAAGTCCACCGGCGTATTTTTGTGCGGAAAATAGGGAGGAACGGATATGATCGGAATTGTTGTCAACGTGCTGGCGGTGGCACTGGGCGGTTTGTTGGGGACGGTGTTCAGCCGGCACCTGTCTACCCGCTTTACCACGGAGCTGAACAAGGTCTTCGGCGTCTGCGCCATGGGCATGGGCATCAGTTCCATTCCGCTGATGGAAAATATGCCCGCCGTGATTCTGGCGGTAGTGGTGGGCACGGCGCTGGGCCTGGCCTGCCATCTGGGCGAGTGGATCAGCCGGGGCGGCGCCCTGCTGGAAAAGCCTATCAGCCGCCTGCTGGGGGACCGCAGCAGCGACAGCGGCCTTTCCAGGGAGGAGTACCTCTCTCTGCTGGTGACGGCCATCGTGCTGTTCTGCTCCAGCGGCACCGGCATTTACGGCTGCCTGGACGCAGGCATGACCGGCAATGCCACGGTGCTTTTGAGCAAGTCCATCCTGGACCTGTTCACCGCTATGGTGTTTGCCTGCAACCTGGGCGCGGTGACGTCCCTGGTGGCGGTGCCCCAGACAGTGATCTTCCTGACCCTGTTTTTCGCCGCCAAGGCCATTTATCCCCTGACCACCCCGGCCATGATCGGCGACTTCAAGGCCTGCGGCGGCTTTCTGCTCATCGCCACCGGCTGCCGCATCGCCAAAATTCAGGATTTCCCGGTGGCGGACATGATCCCCGCCATGGTGCTGGTGATGCCCCTCAGCGCCCTGTGGGTCAACTGCATCGTCCCCCTGCTGTAAAATGAAGTCGAAATGAAACAGCCAGCCCTTGGGCTGGCTGTTGCTTTAATCAAAGCGCCAATGGGTGATATCCGTGTCGAGGGCATAGGCTGCGGCGGTATTGGACCCGTCGCTGCCGGGGAAGGTGAGGGATTGGCCGTCGGTGCTCAGGGTCAGGGGAAAATTGCCGGGGCAGATGGTTTCCCGGCCGTATTCATCGGTGAGAACAGCCGCTGATTCCAGAATATCCCCGGCGGCAAAGGGGAAGGAGAGAGGCTCCAGCCGATAGAAGGTGGCGTTGTCAAAGCCTCGGTACCTGGTCTGCTCCTCGGCGCTGATAGGCTCCGCCCATGCGATCAGCTGCTGGTTTTTGAACAGGCCCACCTTGGTGGAAACGACTTCCGCCCGGGGAATCAGAATGTTGTCCAGCACCTTGTTTGGAGTTACGGCAAACTCGATGGCATCCGGGAAGGACAGGCTGCCGTTTTCAATTTGCCCCCGGCCTTGCAGATCGCCACCGTCAAGGCTCTGCACATCCGGCAGGGAGCCGGAATACAGGCCGGAATACGTTTGCAGGGGCTGGGTCTGCCGGGTGCCGTCCGGCATGACGAATACCGCGGTGATGGTGATGTCATCCGTCAGTTCGCAGGTCAGCTCCGCCGAGAATTTCTCGCTGACCGGCTGCCCGTTCTGATCCGGCTCGGACAGGACGGTTTTGCTGTTGGCGTCGCGGCCGTTGTCCACTGAAAATTCAACGCGCATACCCTCCACGTATGTTTTGGGGACGGCGTAGACGGAGAAGGTGACAGTGTTGGCCTTCAGGTCGTACAGCTCCAACTGGGTGCCGGAGTCTGCCACCAGGCTGTTCTGCTGCTTGAGGATGCCCTCTACCTGATTGGAGATGTCGTATACCTGGCCGGACACGCTCCGCTCCATCTGGTTGATCCGGTTGTAGACACCGTCGAACTGCTGGCCGATCATCCGGATGGAGTCATAGATGTTGTAGGCGGCGCACAGCAATGCCAATACCGCCAGCACATAGGGCCATTTCTTCCGGGGCTTCGGAGCCGGCTGGGCGGCGATATACCGCGCCGTGATCTCCTCCACCATTTTTAGCTGGGCCTCCGTCAGCTCGCCGCTGTCCGGGGCAGGGGGCGTCTCCGGTGCTTCCTCCACTCCCAGCAGCCAGCCTACGGTCACGCCGAACCGGCGGCTGAGGGCCACCAGCTTGTCGATCTCCGGCAGGGCGGCGTCTGATTCCCACTTATAAATGGATTGCCGGGATACCCCCAGTTCTCCGCCCAGGGCCTCCTGGGACAATCCGGCCTCTTTTCGCTTCTGGGCGATCCGCTGGCCTGTGGTCATACGCGTCACATCCTTTCGTGGGAACAGTATGGCTGAAATGGGGGAAAACCGCCACCAACTCCCTGGCGAAAGCTGTAAACCCTGGGTTTACATGGCCGGAAAACCAGGGAATCACGGGCTTTTTTCTCACCAGAGCAGCAGCTTCTGAGCCTCGCGGGCCAGTTCGGCCCGGAAATCGGGATGGGCCACGGCAATCAGGTTTTCCACCCGCTGCCGGACGGAGCAGTTCCGGAGCCGGGCGATGCCGAACTCCGTCACCACGTAATCCACGATGTTCCGGGGAATGGACACAGCGCTGCCGACGGGCAGGGCCGCGCTGATGCGGGACAGGCTGCCGCCCTTGGCGGTGGCATTGACGGCGATGATGGAGCGGCCGTTGGGGGCATTGTGGGCGCCGTAGGCAAAGTCCATGGCCCCGCCGGTGCCGGAATACTGGCGGCTGCCGATGGATTCTGAAGAGACCTGGCCCAGCAGGTCCACCTGCAGGGTGGTGTTGACAGACACCATGTTCTCATTCCGGGCGATGGTGGCGGGATGGTTGGTGTAGGCGGCGGGGCGGAACATAACGTCCGGCGTATTTTCCAGAAAATCCACAGCGTCCTCGTCCCCCAGGAAGAAGGCGCACACGGTCTTGCCGGGGTGCAGGGTCTTCCGGCGGTTGGTCACCGCCCCGGAGCGGATGAGGTTGATCATGGCGTTGCCCAGCATCTCCGTGTGGATGCCCAGGTCATGCTTGTCCGTCAGGGCGGCGGCTACCGCGCTGGGGGTGCCCCCCAGGCCGAACTGGACGCAGTCCCCGTCGTGGATCAGTTCCGAGACGTAGCCGCCGATGGCGGCCTCCTCCGGCGGGATCTCGCCGGTGTACCGCAGCACCAGCAGCGGATCATGGACCTCATAAGCACAGGCAACTCGCTCCCGGGGGATCCGCAGGGAACTGTCGGCGTGGGGAATGGCGGGATTGACCTCCAGAATGATCCGGTCCGCCGCGGCTGCGCACTCCGACTCCCACTGAAGGCTGGTGGAGACGCAGTACGTGCCGTCCGGATCCATAGGGGGCACCGCCGCCACAAAGACTGTAGGCCTCTTGGCTTCCACCATCATGGCCCCGGTGACGTGGAGGTCGGAGGGGTAGTAGGTTACCTGCTTTTTGGGGTGGGCCGCCCGTGCCTTCCGGTCATAGAAGGAGCTGAGCCAATGGATCTTGTCACATTCTGCGCCCATGATGGGATAGTCGCCCATTACGTTGGCGGTCCAGATGGACAGGTCCTCTACCTCTGCGGCGGCCAGGTGCAGCCGGGCGAGAAAGGCCTGGGGTTCATGGAAATAGGCGGCGGTGGCAATGGTGTCGCCCGGGCGCAGCAGCGCCAGGGCGTCCTGCAGGGTTTGGTTGCACATAGGGAACTCCTTATTGTTACAGTTTTTTTTCGTAAAGGTTCAGAGGGCGCTTGGCGTAGCCCATGAAAAAGGTGTCTGCCACGCCGGCAAACCGGTAGCCAAGAGCGGGGTAGAGGTGGTTGGTGGGATTGTTGTCCACCCCGGTATCCAGCCGCAGAACGGTTTTGCCCTGGCTGCGGGCAGTGTCCTCGGCAAAGACCACCATTTTGCGGGCCAGCCCCTGGCCCGCCCGGGCGGGATCGATGGTCAGGGTGTGGATGACGGCCACCTGGTCGTCATTGGCCGGGGTGGCCCAGCTGCCGTTTTGGTATTCCGGCAGCTGATTTCCGTTGAGGTTCATGCTGCCCCAGACGGTGCCGTCCTCGTCCACGCCTACATACAGCGTCCCGGCCTCGAAAATGCTCCGGGCGGTGTCGGCGGTGGGGTAGGCGCCCCGCTGCCAGCCGGTGTAGTGGGCGCCGGTGGCGTCCTCCTGGTCCAGAATGGCCTCATAAATGGCGGCCACGGCGGGGAGGTCGGTTTCCTTCGCACGTCGGATCATGGTCAAACTCCTTTCGGTTCAGAAGAACAGGCGCGCTGAGAAGCGCGCCTGTTTTGGAAGTTATTCAGATTTTTCGCCGTCCGGCTCCGGCTTCTGTTCCGGGGCGGGACCGTCCGGCTTTTCAGTGTTCTGGGCATCTTCCGGTTGTCCGGACTGTTCGCCCACCGGGGCCTTGATCTTCTCGGAGATCATGTGGACCTTCCGGGCGGCGGGCTCGATGACCTCCGGCTGGGAGGGGCGGAAGCCGTTTTCATGGGCCAGGGTGGAGGCGTAGGCGTCCTCCACGGTGGAGGGGTCCCGGCCTTCGATGATGGCAACCATCTCCGCGCCGGTGATGGTCTCCTTTTCCAGCAGGTAGGCAACCACTTTGTCCATATCGGCCCGGTTTTCCTGGATGATGTTCACGGCGTCGGCATAGCACTTGTCCAGGATGTCCTTCACCGCCTTGTCCATGGCGGCGGCGGTGTCCTGGGCGCAGTCCAGGCCGTAGCCGCCGTCCAGGTACTGGCTGCGGCGGGAGGCCAGGGCCATCATGCCGAACTGGTCGCTCATGCCGAACATAGCCACCATGTTCCGAGCTACCTGGGTGGCCTCCTGAATATCCTGGGACGCACCGTTGGTCATGGTGTTCAGCACCACTTCCTCGGCGGCCCGGCCGCCCATGGACACGGCGATCTTCGCCATCAGTTCGTCCCGGGTCCGGAGTTCGGTCTTGTCCTCCTCCGGCATCAGCAGGGTATAGCCCAGAGCGCCCTGGGTGTGGGGCACAATGGTGATCTTCTGCACCGGCTCGGTGTTTTTCTGCTTGTAGGCCACCATGGCGTGTCCCACCTCGTGGTAGGCCACCAGCTTCTTTTCAAATTCGGTGAGGACGCTGCCCTTTTTCTCCGTGCCGGCGATGACCAGCTCGAAGGCGGCCAGCAGATCCTCCTGGCTTACCAGCTTGCGGCCCTTCCGGACGGCCCGGAGGGCAGCTTCGTTCACCAGGTTGGCCAGGTCCGCGCCCACGCAGCCTGCGGTGGCCAGAGCCACCTTTTTGAGGTTGACATCCTCTGCCAGCTTGATGTTCCGGGTGTGGACCTGGAGGGTGGCCAGACGGCCTGCCAGGTTGGGCCGGTCGATGATAATGCGGCGGTCGAACCGGCCGGGCCGCAGCAGGGCCTGGTCCAGGACCTCGGGCCGGTTGGTGGCGGCCAGCAGAATGATGCCCTTGGTGGGGTCAAAGCCGTCCATCTCGACCAGCAGCTGGTTCAGGGTCTGCTCCCGCTCGTCGTTGCCGCCGAAGCGGCCGGAGTCACGGGACTTGCCGATGGTGTCGATCTCATCGATGAACACGATGCAGGGGGCCACCTTGCTGGCCTCCTTGAAGAGGTCACGGACACGGGAGGCACCCACGCCCACAAACATCTCCACAAAGTCGGAGCCGCTGATGGAGAAGAAGGGCACGTTGGCCTCACCGGCCACGGCTTTGGCCAGCAGCGTCTTGCCGGTGCCCGGAGGGCCCACCAGCAATGCGCCCTTGGGCAGCTTGGCGCCGATGTCGGTATATTTCTTGGGACTATGGAGGAAGTCGATGATCTCCGTCAGGGATTCCTTGGCCTCGTCCTGTCCAGCCACGTCGGCAAAGGTAACGCCGGTCTGCTTTTCCATATAGACCTTGGCGTTGGCCTTGCCCACGCCGCCGATGCCGCCCATACCGCCCATGCCCTTTTTGGACATGATCCGCATGACCAGGGAGAACATCAGCATGATGGAGGCGAAGGGCAGGATGAAATTGATGGCGAATACCAGGATGGGGTTCATCTGGGGCTCATACTTCACGTTATAGTCCGTGATCCCGGCCCCGTGCATCCGCTCCACCAGAGCGTCGTTGCTCTCCATCTTCACGGTGAAGAGCTTCAGCTCCGCTGTCTGCTGCTTGCCGTCGGCATCGGTGTAGCTGTAGACCGCCTTGCCGTCTTTGTCCGTGGACTTCGTGTAGGCCGTGCCATCCTTACTGGTGTAGACGTAGCCGTCCTTGGGGGTAATGTACAGCAGCCCCTCGGAGGAATCCACGGAGACGTCCTCCACCTGGCGGTCCTCCGTCATGGTGACGAAGTCGCTGTACTCGATGTTGACATTGGAGGCCTGCTTCCCGGCGGTGCCCATGTAGCTGTTGGTGCAGTAGAAGATCAGGGTCAGCGCCAGCGCCCAGGCCACCAGCTTGCCCGCGCCCAGCAGATTGCTGTTGCGGTTGCCCCGCCGGTTTTTGTTGTTTTTATCGTTCTGGTCCATGAAGAACTCCTTTCAGAGGATGGGAAATTACAAAGCAGTATAGCACAAAATCGCTGAAACCACAAGGAAAAGCCGCAGGCAATTCATAAACTTTCTGTGAATGAGGGGCAGAAAGCTTTTTTGAAAATCATCTTTATTGTGCCGCGGTTGTGTGCTATACTACACATGCAGTATTGCGTAAATTCTGACAAATTCCATGCTTGAGAGGATTTCTATATGACAGACGAGAGAAAAGATCAGCTGACCGCTGAGGCCGATGGCCTCATCGAGGGCCGCAACGCGGTGATCGAAGCCCTGCGGACGGAGGCCAGCATCGATAAAATTTTCATCCAGAAGGGTGAGGTGGACAAGACTCTGGGCCACATCGCCTCCAAGGCCCGGGCGGCGGGCATCGTGGTGGTGGAGGCCGACCGGCGGAAGCTGGACAACATGAGCCGCACCCACGCCCACCAGGGCGTCATCGCCCTGGCGGCGGTGCGGGAGTACGTCAGTGTGGAGGACATTCTGGCGGACGCGGCGGCGAAGAACGAAAAGCCCCTGCTGGTGGTGTGCGACGAGATTTCCGACCCCCACAACCTGGGCGCCATCATCCGGACGGCCTACTGCGCCGGAGCCCACGGCGTCATTATCCCCAAGCGCCGCAGCGCGGGACTGACCAGCGTGGTGGCCAAGACCTCTGCCGGAGCCGTGTCCCACATGAAGGTGGCCCGGGTGCCCAACATCCCCTCCCTGCTGAAGGACCTGAAAAAGCAGGGCGTTTGGGTGTTCGGAACGGCGGCCAACGGCACCACGGGCCTGTATGACGCGGACCTGAAAGGCCCCGCCGCCATCGTCATCGGCAGCGAGGGAGACGGCATGACCCGCCTGGCCGCCGAAAACTGCGATTTTCTGGTGAGCATCCCCATGAAGGGAGATCTGAACTCCCTGAACGCCAGCGCCTCCGCGGCAATCCTGCTGTATGAGGCGGTGCGCCAGCGGATGCAGGGCTGAGGGAACACGAAAGAGGAATCACTGTGTCGAAGGAACAGGAAAATGAAATGATCCGCGGGACAGGCGCGGAGACCTGGGACGTGCCCCCTTCGGACGAGGAGTATACTCTGGAGGAGATCCTGGCGGAGTACGGCAGCAGCCGCCAGCAGAAGATCCTGGAGGAGGTGGACCGGGAACTTCAGCCGGAAACGGCGGAGGAAAAGCCGGCACCTCCTGCGGAGCCTGCCGGAGAAGAAGCGCCGGAAGCGGCGCCGCCGAAGTCCGCAAAGGCCCTGTGGGCTATGCGGATGGCGGCCGCTGAGCAGGCGCGGGAGGCGGAAGAAGCTCCGGAAGCAGTGCCGGAGGAAGAGCCGGAGGAGCCGGACAAAGAACCGGAGGAAGAGCCGGAGGAGTCCCGCTTCCTGAGCCTGGAGGAGCTGGTGGGCACCACGGTGGGCGCTGTGATGGAGAAGCACCGGGAGCCGCTGCTGAAGCCGAAACGGGGCCTTTTCTCCCGGAAACGGCAGCAGGTGGACACGGAGCAGTTCTATGATCCCATGGATGCCCCGCCGCCTCCCAAACCGGTGACGGAGGCGGACACCATCGGGGAGGAGCCGGAGCTTGACGAGGTGGCTTCCGGGTACCGGGAGGACTGCCAGGCCCAGAGCCGTCCCCTGGCCTGGGCGTTTCTTGCGGCGCTGCTGCCTTTGGCGGCCATGCTGGCGGAGCAGTACGGCGTGACCATTCCCTACTGGACAGGGGACGGAGAGATCCGGTGCGTGGTCATGCTGGCCCTGCTGCTGATCAATCTGGTTTTGTGCCATCATGTGCCGGTATACGGCTTCCGGCGCATCCGGGAGGGCCGCTGCACCAGCGCCCTGCTGGTAACGCTGGCGGCGGCGGTGTCTGCGGCGGACTGCCTGCTGTGTCTGTTCCACGGGGGACGGGCCGGGGCGGCGCCCTACGCGCCGGTGGCTTCGGCAGCCCTGTTTTTTGCCCAGTGGGGCATCAGCCGGGAGAGCCGGGGCAACTGCGACAGCTTCCGGACCGCCTCGCTGGACGAACACCCCCCTTATCTGGTGACGGAGACAGGCCGGGGCGCCTGCAAACAGAAGGGCAGCATCCGGGGCTTTTATACCACCGCCAGCCGGACGGACTACGCGGCCCGGATGCAGGCGGTGTTCCTGCCCCTGATTTTCATGGCGTCTTTGGTATTTGCGGGGCTGACCTCCCTGGGCAAGGGACGGGGGGCCGACTTTCTTTTGAACTGGTCCGCCATCCTGACGGCGGGGGCCACCTTCTCCATGCCCCTTTGCTGGGGCCTTCCCTGGGCCCGGCTGACCCGGCGGCAGCAGAAAAGCGGCTGCGCCGTGGCGGGCTGGGACGGCGCGGCCCGCATGGGCAGGCGCCGGAGCCTGATCCTGACGGATACCGACTTGTTCCCCCCTGGGACCATCCGCCTCAACGGCGTGAAGGTCTACGGCGAGGAACTGGGCAAAGCGGCGTCCTACGCCGCCGCTGCCGCACGGGCTGCCGGATGCGGCCTGGTGCGGGTGTTCGACGGGCTGGCCGTGGGGGAAAACGCCCCCAGGGAAACGGCACAGGACCTGAGCTTTTACGAACAGGGCGGCTTTGGCTGCACCATCCACGGGGAATCCGTCCTGCTGGGAACGGCCTCCTTTATGCGCAAGCAGGATGTCCGCCTGCCCAGCAGCATCAATCTGAAAACCGGGATCTTCCTGGCCATCGATCACCAGCTGGCGGCGGTGTTCGCCGTGAAGTACGAGGCGGCGGAGAACGTGGACTACGCCCTGCGGACCATGCGCCGCAGCCGCATCACCCCCATTTTGGCGGTGCGGGACCCCAACATCACCCCGGCGCTTTTGAGGCGGAAGTTCTATAAAAAGGTGAAGGTGGAGTATCCGGACCTGACGGACCGGGTGGCCCTCAGCGAGGCGGAGGAGGACCGGGGACTGCCCCGGGCCCTGCTGCTGCGGGAGGGCCTGCTGCCCTATGCGGAAGCAGTAGTGGGCAGCCGCCGCCTGCGGACGGCGGTGCGCCGGGCCTCCTGGCTGTCCCTGGCGGGCAGCGCCGCCGGTGTGCTGCTGACGGCCTATCTGGTGTCTCTCCAGAAGTTCGATCTGCTGACGCCCCTGTCCCTGACGGTGTTTCTGCTGCTGTGGACGCTGCCGGTGCTGCTGATGAGCGACTGGACGGGCCGTTATTGACACTTGACAAGATAAAGTACCGGGAGACGGACATTTTATCCGCCTCCCGGAACTTTTTTTGCCCGGAAGAGACAAAACTGCCGCTTTTCAAAAAAATCTTTTTTTGCGAGACCTGACAAAAATGAAGCGGCCTTTTTGCCCACCTCTCCAAAATGTCACATCTTACAAAAAATCTGTTGTGCTGTTGGTGAAAAAGGGTTATAATTAACACATTGAAACTGCACAGTCTCAATGAGTTGACGATTTTTCAGCGGCCCTCCGGCCGTGTCAACAGCATCAACATAAGGAGTGGAACAATCATGAGCTATTCAGTACAGAACATCCGCAACGTTTGCCTGCTGGGTCACAGCGGCAGCGGTAAGACCTCTCTGGCAGAGAATCTGCTGTTCATTACCGGCGCCATCGAGCGTCAGGGCCGGGTCGCTGACGGAAATACCGTGTGCGACTATGATCCGGAAGAAGTAAAGCGTCAGATCTCTCTGTCCACGGCTGTGGCGCCCATCGATTACAAGGGCTGCCGCATCAACGTACTGGATACTCCGGGCGCATTCGATTTCTCCGGCGAGGTCATGGAGGCCCTCCGGGCCGCCGACGCCGCCATCATCGTCTGCTCCGCCAAGGACGGCGTGTCCGTA
This sequence comes from uncultured Oscillibacter sp., assembly GCA_900550685.1. GTDB lineage: Bacteria > Bacillota > Clostridia > Oscillospirales > Oscillospiraceae > Oscillibacter. The sequence continues at coordinate 18,597 of URTS01000019.1, forward strand.
GGTATGGAGAAGGCATGGAAGTACTGCGAAGAGCGGAATATGCCCCGCTTCATCTATATTTCCAAGACTGATGAGGATAACAGCGATTACAACGCTACTTTTGATGCCCTTCGTGAGCGGTTCGGCAAGAACATCGCCCCTGTTGTCGTGCCCATCTGGGACGAGAACAAAAAGGTCACCGGCATCATCGATGTGCTGAATAAGCGCGCCTATGAGATGCAGGGCGGCAAGCGCGTGGAGATCGAGGTCCCCGCGGACAAGGAAGCCGTCATCACCGAGTTCAACGACGCATTGAAGGAATCCGTGGCCGAGACCAGCGAGGAATTCATGGAGCGCTTCTTCAACGGCGAGGACTTCACCTACGCCGAGATGGCCCAGGGCCTGCGCCAGGGCGTCCGTGAGCTGAGCATCTTCCCGGTGCTGTGTGGCAGCGCCGTGGCAGGCATGGGCTCTTTGATGCTGCTGGACAACATCGTGGAACTGCTGCCCTCTCCCGAGCAGGGCAACTACCACAAGGCCACTCTGGCGGACGGCTCCACCGAGGAGTTCGTGGTCTCCGCCGGTGGCGTGCCCGCGGCCTTCGTGTTCAAGACCATCTCTGACCAGTACGGCAAATATTCCTTCGTGAAGGTCCTCTCCGGTGTCATCACGCCGGATATGACCCTGGTCAACGCCCGCACCGGCGACAGCGAGAAGCTGGGCCGCCTGTATACCATGCGGGGCAAGAAGGCCATCGAGGTCAAGGAGCTGATGTGCGGCGATATCGGCGCCATCGGCAAGATGGAAAAGGTCAAGACCGGCGACACCCTGTGCGACAGCCGTAAGGTGGTGGCCCTGAAGGGCATCCCCTTCGCGGAGCCCTGCTATTCCGTGGCCATCGCCCCCAAGACCCGTGGCCAGGATGACAAGGTGGCCCAGGGCCTGGCCCGCCTCAATGAGGAAGATCCCTCCTTCACCGTGGTCAACAACGCCGAGACCCACCAGATGGTTCTCTCCGGCGCCGGCGATATGCAGGTGGACGTGCTGGTCAGCAAGCTGAAGAGCCGGTTCAACGTGGAAGTGGCCCTGAGCCCCGTCCGGGTTGCCTACCGCGAAAAGATCCGCAAGACCGTGCAGAAGCAGGGCCGCCACAAGAAGCAGACCGGCGGCAGCGGCCAGTTCGGCGACGTGTGGATCCGCTTCGAGCCCCAGACCGAGCAGGATGACATGATCTTTGCCGAGGAGGTGTTCGGCGGCTCTGTGCCCAAGAACTACTTCCCCGCCGTGGAAAAGGGCCTCCGGGAGGCCTGCGCCCACGGTCCCCTGGCGGGCTATCCCGTGGTGAATCTGAAGGCCGTTCTGTACGATGGCTCCTATCACCCTGTGGACTCCTCCGAAATCGCATTTAAGACCGCGGCCCAGCTGGCCTTCAAGGCCGCTCTGCCCGAGGCCAATCCCTGCCTGATGGAGCCTGTCGGTGAGCTGAAGGTCACCGTGCCCGACAGCTACATGGGCGACGTTATGGGCGATCTGAACAAGCGCCGGGGCCGCGTCATGGGTATGGACCCCGCCGGCAACGGTGAGCAGGTCATCACCGCCGAGGTCCCCATGGGCGAGATGAGCACCTATGCCATCGACCTCC
>URTS01000020.1 GCA_900550685.1 uncultured Oscillibacter sp.
CCTCTTCCTCGGCGTGCTCCACCTCTTCCTTACGGGCGGGAAGCTCCTCCATACCGCGGCGGTACACCACGTAGACCTCGGCGCCCAGACGCTTGGCGCAGCGGGCGGCGTCCATAGCCACGTTGCCGCCGCCCACAACAGCCACCTTCTTGGGGTGGACCAGGGGGGTGTCAGAATCGGGCTTGTAGGCCTTCATCAGATTGATCCGGGTCAGGAACTCATTGGCGGACAGAACGCCCTTGTAGTTGACACCGGGGATTTTCATGAACATGGGCAGACCGGCGCCGGAGCCGATGAACACAGCCTCGAAGCCCTGCTCCTCCATCAGCTCGTCAACGGTGATGGTGCGGCCCACCACGGTATCGGTGGCGATGGTGACGCCCAGTGCCTTCAGGCCGTCCACTTCCTTCTGGACGATGGCCTTGGGCAGACGGAACTCGGGGATGCCGTAAACCAGCACGCCGCCGGCCAGATGCAGGGCCTCAAACACGGTGACGTCGTAACCCTTCCGGGCCAGGTCGCCGGCGCAGGTCAGGCCGGAGGGGCCGGAACCCACCACAGCCACGCGGTGGCCGTTGGAAGCGGGCTTCTCAGCAGCCGCGGTGTTGTGCTCCCGGTGCCAGTCGGCCACGAAGCGCTCCAGACGGCCGATACCCACGGGCTCGCCCTTGATGCCCCGGACGCAGTGCTTCTCGCACTGGCTCTCCTGGGGGCAGACACGGCCGCAGACGGCGGGCAGAGCGGAGGTGGCGGCAATGATCTGATAAGCGGCCTCGAAATCGCCCTTGGCGACCTCGGCAATGAAATCAGGGATATGTACCATCACGGGGCAGCCCTGCATGCAGGGCTTGTTCTTGCAGTGCAGGCAGCGGGTGGCCTCATCCAGAGCCTGTTCCTCGGTGTAGCCCAGTGCCACCTCGTCAAAGTTCTTATTCCGGACGTTGGGGTCCTGAGAGGGCATGGGATTCTTCTTCAAAGACATATTAGCCATGGTTATTCGGCCTCCTTCTTGAACAGGTTGCAGGTCTCCTCGTACTTGTGAGCCTCAAAATCCTTGTACATCTGGTTGCGCTTCACAGCCAGATCCCAGTCAACCTTGTGGCCGTCAAAGTCGGGGCCGTCCACGCAGGCGAACTTCATCTCGCCGCCCACGGACAGGCGGCAGCCGCCGCACATGCCGGTGCCGTCGATCATGATGGGGCTCATGGAGACGGTGGTGGGGATGCCGTAAGGCTCAGTGGTCTTGCAGACGAACTTCATCATGATCATGGGGCCGATGGCGAAGATCTCGTCATACTGGTTGCCGGCGTCGATCAGCTCCTTCAGAGCCTCGGTGACCAGGCCCTTCTTGCCGTAGGAGCCGTCGTCGGTGCAGACCACCAGCTTGTCGCTGGACTTCTTGAAATCGTCCTCCAGGATCACCAGATCCTTGTTCTTGAAGCCGACCACCGCATGGACCTCGGCGCCGTCGTCATGGAACTTCTTCAAAACGGGATATGCGATGGCGCAGCCGACGCCGCCGCCCACCACGCAGACCTTCTTCTTGCCCTCGGTCTCAGTGGGCTTGCCCAGGGGACCCACGAAGTCCGCCAGGCAGTCGCCTTCCTTCATGTGGCTCAGCTTCACCGTGGTGGCACCCACAGTCTGCACAATGATGGTGACCGTGCCCTTTTCGGGGTTATAGGCGTTGATGGTAATTGGGATGCGTTCACCGTTCTCGTCCACGCGCAGGATAATGAACTGGCCGGGCTGGGCCTTCTTGGCCACCAGGGGCGCCTCGATCTCATAGAGGGTCACGGTGGGCCGAAGTGCCTCTTTTCTTACGATTCGGTACATACTGCTCCTTCTTTCCTTTCCATATCTGGAATCCCGCCATCGGCAGGACACGCACATTGGGACATTGCCTAAATTTTAACATACTTTTTCCGCCCCGTCAACTGTCTCTCGGAAAATAAACGGAAAAAATTTGAAGAAATTTGATGAAAACGTTAAAGGCCTCTATCAGCCTGCCCGGCCCGCCGAAAGGGTGATTTTCCGACCGTCCGTCCAGAGAACGCCCTGCTCCTTCAAATGCCGCAGCTCCCGCATCATGGCGCTGCGGTCCGTGGCGATATAGTCCGCCAGCACGCTGAAGGAAAAGGGCAGGGTAAAGGTATCGCCGCCGCTTTTTTCCGCCAGCTGCCGGAAATAGCACAGCAGCTTCTCCCGGATAGACCGCCGGGACAGCACATCCACCCGCTCGCTGAGGGCCTGGGCCTTGTTGCTGAGAAGGCCCAGCATGTTCTGCACCAGAATACTATGATGCGTGCAGGCATTTTCGCACCGGCGGAACAGGTGGGGATAATCGATGAACAGAATATCGCAGGGCGTCCGGGCCACGACCTCCAGGCTGTCTCCCGCAGACCCGGCAAAGGCCAGGTCTCGGCCAAACACGCCGCCGGGGCCCATTTCCTCCAGCACTGTGGACACCCCCTCCTCGTCTATGCGGATCAGGGACACGCTGCCCCGCTCCACAATGCCGATGGCATCCGCCCGGGAGGCGGAAAAGTCATAGACCAGTTCCTCTGTCAGATAGGATTTCTGCACTGCCTGGAAGCAGGTCAGCATCCGCCGGTACTCCTCATAGGTGATATTCCGGAACAGAGGGCTGCTCTCCAATTCCCGCGCACTCAGCATCCGGCCACCTCCTTGTTGCATATATCACATCCTTATCATACCAGAAAGCCGGTAAAATTCTATTGTAATTTTCACATATTGTTCAAGAAATCGACGCCCAGGTATTGTATAATGTAGACAGAACAGGAACTGTTCCGCCGCTGTCAGCCGGCAAATCAGGAAAGGAGCGCTCAGCGTGAACATAGCCTATTTCCTGCTCCCCAAGAGCCGCATCGCCTATCTGTATGACGATTTCACCTTCCGCCAGGGGCTGGAAAAAATGCGCAATCGAGGCTACACCGCCATCCCCGTCATCACCCGGGACGGCCGGTATGTGGGAACCGTCAGTGAAGGGGATTTTCTCTGGCGTCTGCTGGATACCAACGACCCCACCATGAGAAAAGCGGAGGAGCTTCGGGTACGAGACATCATCGGCAACAAATACCCCGCCGTGCGGATCACCGTCACCATGGATACCCTGCTGGAAAGCGCCATGAACCAAAACTTTATCCCCGTGATCGACGATCTGGACAGGTTTATCGGCATTGTCACCCGGCGGGACATCATTGGATACTTAGCCAAGGAAAACACCAACGCAGATTGTCCTGCCTCTAAAATAGGATAATAGCAGAAACTCCGCCTGTCCGGCTGTGCCGGACAGGCGGAGTTTTTGCCCTCGATCAGCTTTGCTTCTGTTTCCGGATGCGGCGGCAGACCAGCCGCACCAGCAGAACGATCACCGCCAGAAGCAGCGCCGCGATCCCCAGCACCGCCCAGGTGATCCAGTTCCAGCCCAGCAGAAGCTGCCCCGGCGCAAAGCCGCTGTACACATGCTTGCAGCCGTTGGCGGGATCGGCATAGCGGCTGGGCAGGCCCTCTGCCCCAAACTGTTCCAGATAGGCCGCCATGGCATACCACTCCTTCAGTTCATTGCCGTTTTCATCCCGGAGGATGCAGTCGGCAAAATCCGTCACCGGGGTGCCGTCGGCATACTTTGGCTCCAGGGACAGCAGCCCCATGGACTTGCTTTTCACCGTGCCCAGCATCTGGGCGGAGTACATCCCCGTCACCACCCGGTAGAGGGCATGGTCATCGATCTCATAGGTATTTTGCAGGCTGCAGTCCCCGTCAAAGGACACATCCTCCAGATAAGCGGCGTAGACCCGGTTGAAGAACATCCGGTTGGTGTTGAACCGGTATTCTGCGCCGGACATGTACAGCTGGGCGGCGGGCATGATGGGCGTTACAGAGGCGTCCACCTCCATGGCCGCTTTCAGTTCTTTTCCGGAGAGGTACACCGCCACCAGCGGAAATCCGGAGGTGCCGTCCTCCCCCACGCCCATGGACAGCACGTCAAAGGCCATGGCGGCTGTCAGGTCCCCGGCAGACAGGTTCGCCCTGAGAACGCCGTCCGCCGTAACGGCTACCGTGTGAGTCGTGTCATCAAAGCCGGGATTCAGGGTGCGATCCGCCCACAGAAACGCATCGGACACCAGCGTTCCAAGGCTGTTGTTCTCCTGTACGGCAGATGTGGGTGTCACCAGATCATAGTCAGAGCGGGTCAGCACCTGATCGTAGGTCAGGTCATAGCGTCCTAAATAGGTCTCGCCCACCATATCTTTCCATTGCTCCACCAGATCCGCGATCTCCGGATCCTCCGCCACCGTTTCGTCAATGGGGATCAGTCGGTAATCCGTCAGCCGCTTTTGGCCGCTGCCGTCCCAGGAGAAAGTCAGGCTGCCCAAATTCTGACAGTAGGGGCCGCTGGAGACGATATAGGTATCGTTCACCACCAGAGGCTCCGCCAGGGTGGTGTGTGTATGGCCGGAGATAATGACGTCGATGCCGTTCACCGCCTTGGCCAGTTCCTCATCCTCGGAGACCGCCGGGGCCTCGGCAGTGCCGCTGTGGGACAGGCAGACGATGATCTCCGCCCCCTCCCCCTTCAGCTTTTCCACACAGCGCCGCGCCGCTTCCGCAGCGTCCGTCCGGGTAAAGCCGGAGGTGGGCGCACATTCATCGGAGTCCACCCCCATCAGCCCGAACAGGCCGTAGGTAACCCCGCCCCGCTCCAGCGTCATGCAGTCGGTGACGCCGTAATCGTCCATGGCGGACTGGATGAAATCCCGGTCCGGGTTTTCCTCCGCCGGAGCATAGTTGGCTTCCAGAAGAGCGGGCAGCGTCAGCGTCACCGGGCCGTACTGCGCCTGATAAGCTTCCAGATTCCGGGGCGGGTACTGGGAATCCGTCAGCAGTCCCATGGCAGCCGTCTGGGCAGCCTTGGCGGTATTGAGCATCTCGGCAAAGCCGGTGCCCTTGTGGTCAAACTCGTGGTTGCCGATGGCGGCGGCGTCATAGCCCAGGGCCCCCATGGTCCGCAGCTCCGCCGCCTGGGTGGTGTACAGGGTCTGGATCAGGGAGCCGATGGAAAAGTCCCCGCCGTCCACCAGCAGGGCATCCGGATGGGCCGCCTTCTCTTGGTCAATGGCGGTTTTCAGCCGGGCATAGCCGCCGCTTTCGCCGCCGTCCCCTGTGGGCTGAGGCAGGAAGTGGGAATGGAGGTCATGGGTAAACAAGATGGTGGTCTCCCGGTCCGGCGCCGATGCGGCCCCTGCCGGAACGGCGCACAGCGCCGCCAGCACCAGGGCCAGCAGCCATGCGGATATGCGGCGGAATTTCATGGGCGTTCCTCCTTACATAATAGAAGGGAGTCCGGTAAGGACTCCCTTTTTGATTCACATATTCAGCCTTACCGCCCTATTATACCGGCCGGCGCCGGGCCTGTCAACAAACCTGCTTACAGGTCCAGGGCGACCAGGTCCTCCAGGGTCTCCCGGCGGACCGCCTCGTAGCTGCGGTCCTTCGCCAGCATGACAATGGGGGGGCGGGGCAGGCGGTTATAGTTGGAGGCCATGGAATAGTTGTAGGCGCCGGTGGTGCACACGGCGATGATGTCGCCCTTACAGATATCCGCCGGCAGCTCCACGCCGGGCTGGATGATGTCGCCGCTCTCGCAGCAGCGGCCCACCACGTCAAACCGCTCCGCCTCACCGGTCCTGGACCCGTGGAGCACGGTGTACCGGGACTCATACAGGGCATAGCGGGGGTTGTCCGTCATGCCGCCGTCAATGGCCACGTACTGCTTGTAGCCGGGGATCCGCTTCACGGAGCCCACGGTGTACAGCGTCATGCCCGCGTCCGCCACAATGCTGCGGCCCGGCTCCATCAAAAACCGGGGCACCGGCACGCCTGCCTTTTCCGCCGCCGCTTTCAGATGGGCGCCCAGTTCCGCCAGACGGGCAGGGATGTCAATGGCTGCGTCCTCCTCGGTGTAGCGGACGCCGTAACCGCCGCCCAGGTTCAGGTCATGGAGGGTCACGCCGGTCTCATCCCGGATGGATGCCAGGAAGGGCACCATGATATCCAGCGTCCGCTGGTACACGTCCTCACCGAACACCTGGGAACCCACATGGCAGTGCAGGCCCCGGAGGGACAGGTGGGGCTGGGCCAGGGCCAGCTTCACCTGTTCCATGGCCTGGCCGGTCTCCACCGCCGCGCCGAACTTGGAGTCCACCTTGCCGGTGCTGACGGCCTCGTAGGTGTGGGGATCGATGCCGGGGGTCACCCGCAGCATGATCTTCTGGGTGACGCCCGCTTCTCCGGCGATGCGGTCCAGGCTCAAAAGCTCCTCCCGGTTGTCCACGATGAAGCAGCCGATGCCCCGCTGAACCCCCAGGGTCAGGTCGGCGTCGGTCTTGCAGTTGCCGTGAAAATAGATGTTTTCCGCCGGGAATCCGGCGCTGAGGGCGGTGTATAGCTCACCGGAGGACACCACGTCCACCCCCATGCCCTCCTCCGCCATGATCTGGTAGATCCGCCGGAAGGAAGCCGCCTTGCTGGCATACAGAGGCAGGGCATTCCAGCCGAAATGCTTGTGGAAGGCCTGGATATACATGCGGCAGTTGGCACGGATGCGCTCCTCGTCCATGAGATACAGGGGCGTGCCATACTGTTTTGCCAGCTTCACCACATCATATCCGGCGAAGGTCAGCACGCCCTCCGGCGTGCGGTCAATGTTTGCAGAAAGCATAAGGGTCACTCCTCGCTGCGGGGTCCGCAGCCAGCGGACTCGCCCTATTTTTTTGAGATTACCACATTCCCCGCCGGGAGGAAAGCGTTTTTCTGCAAGTTTTCTTGGATAATCTGCACAAAATTCCAATTTTCGACCGTTTGTTCCACCGCCGTGTGTATAAAACGCACAGAAAGTCGGGCAAAATTGCCCGGCTTTCTGTGCGTTTTGATTCATTCTGTCCGGATGCCCCGGCGGTCGAATTCCGCCGTCAGCAGGGAGAGGTCGTTGGGCAGCTTCATGGGGTCCCCGCAGAATTTGATGGCGTTGGCCACATCCTTCAGGCCGTTGCCGGTGACCACGGACACCACGGTGTCCTTCTTCCCGATGACGCCCTGCTCGCAAAGCTTTTTCACGCCTGCCGTGCCGGTGACACCTGCCGGCTCGCCGAATACGCCGCAGGTGGTGCCCAGCAGCTTCTGGGCCGCCATGATCTCCTCGTCAGAGACATTCACCACAATGCCGTTGGACTCCCGAATGGCCATCAGGGCCTTGTCGGCGTTCCGGGGAACGCCCACGGCGATGGAGTCCGCCAGGGTGTTCTCCTCCATAGGCTGCCAGGGCTTGTTTTCCGCAATGGCCCGGTTGATGGGGTGGCACCCCTCCGCCTGGGCGGAGATCAGCCGGGGCAGGCGGTCGATGAAGCCGATGGCGTACAGGTCCTTCAGGCCCTTCCAGAGGCCCGCGATGGTGCAGCCGTCGCCTACAGAAATGGCGATATAGTCCGGCACCTGCCAGTTCAGCTGCTCCATGATCTCCAGAGACACCGTCTTTTTGCCCTCGGAGAGGTAGGGGTTGATGGCGGCGTTGCGGTTGTACCAGCCGTATTTCTCAATGGCTTTCTTGGAAAGCTCAAAGGTCTCCTCATAATCCCCCTGGACGGAAATGACGTTGGCGCCGAAGGTCATCAGCTGGGCCACCTTGCCCTTGGGGGCCCGCTCCGGCACAAAGATGAAGGTCCGCAGTCCCGCCGCCGCGGCGTTGCCCGCCAGAGAACTGGCGGCGTTGCCGGTGGAAGAACAGGCGATAATCTTGGCCCCCGCCTCCCGGGCCTTGGCCACCGCCATGGCGCTGGCCCGGTCCTTCAAAGACGCGGTGGGATTCTGGCCGTCGTCCTTCACGTACAGCTGCTTCAGGCCCAGCATTTCCGCCAGGCGGGGTTCGTCATATAAAGGAGAATTGCCCACCCGGAGGGGAGTGTTCTCCGTGGTCTCCTCAATTGGCAGCAGCTCCCGGTACCGCCACATGGACAGGTCCTTCCGCGCCGCCAGCTTTTCCTTGGTCAGCCGGGTCTTGATGTAATCGTAATCGTAGGTAATATCCAGAATACCGCCGCATTCGCAGGTGGTCAGATCCGGCGTGGCCGCATAGGTCTTTCCGCACTTGACGCACTTGCCGTATAAAACGTTTTTCATGTCCGCCCCTTTCTCAAATAAGCAAGGAGGACGGGCGTCCGCCCGCCCTCCTTTGAAAATGTCGTACAAAACTGCTGTTCCGGTACAGTAATGCGCCGGTTTTACAGATTCTTCAGAACACCGGTCTCCTCGTTGAAGGCGTTGATGAGTTCGTCCAGATCCTTGGCCTGGGCGTGAACGGCGTCCCAGGTGCCCTCGGTGTCGTACCACAGGGCGTTCAGCTCCTCGCTGGTCTTGCCCTGCTGCTCCACCCAGGTGTAGTATTTCAGGTTGTGGACCCGCTTGCGCTCCTGATAGTTCAACTCCATCATGCTGTCGGTCTTGAGGCCCAGCATATGGATGGCGTGGTCCAGGGCGGCTTCCTTTTCGTTATAAGCGCCGTACTGCTCGTTCAGCTCCTGGATGCGGCTGCCGTACATGACGGCGGAGTCGGTGAGTACGGTGCCCACCACGTCCTGCTCGGTCAGTTCATAGTACTTGGCCATCTTGATGCAGCACAGCACGTTGGCAATGCCGGAGATGCCCAGCCAGGTGAGCTTCTCGATCAGCTCATCGGACAGGTGCAGCTCCTCCTTCAGGTACTTCTGGCCCTCGGGGGTGTTGAACAGCCGCAGCAGCCGCTGGGAATCCTCGTCGTCAATGGCGATGGCCATATCCGTGTTCTTCACATTGTGGATCCAGGGGATGTGCTTGTCGCCGATGCCCTCGATGCGGTGGCCGCCGAAGCCGTTGTTCAGAATGGTGGGGCACTGGAGGGCCTCGCCCACACCCAGCTTCAGGTGGGGATACAGCTCCTTCAGGCGGTCGCCGGTGGACATGGTGCCGGCGGAGCCGGAGGTGAAGCAGGCACCTGCGAAGCGGTCGCCGGGGCGCTTGATGGCCTCGAATACATCCGCCAGAGCGTTGCCGGTGACGTTGTAGTGCCACAGGGGGTTGCCCATCTCTTCAAACTGGTTGAAGATCATATACTGGGGGTCCTGCTTGAGCTCATTGGTCTTGTCGAAGATCTCCTTGACGTTGGACTCGCAGCCGGGGGTAGCGATGACCTCGGCGCCGATCTCATGGAGCCAGTCGAACCGCTCCTTGCTCATCTCGGCAGGCAGGATGGCCACGCCCTGGGCACCCAGCAGCCGGGAGTTGAATGCGCCGCCCCGGCAGTAGTTGCCGGTGGAGGGCCAGACGGCCTTATGCTTATCCACGTCGAACTGGCCGGTGACCAGTCGGGGAGCCAGGCAGCCGAAGGAAGCGCCCACCTTGTGGCAGCCGGTAGGGAACCACTTGCCCACCATGGCCACGATGCGGCAGGGCACACCGGTGAGCTCGGAGGGCAGTTCGATGTAGTTGGGCACTGCCTGATACAGTCCGCCGGACTCCTTGGGCTCGTTCTTCCAGGTGATGCGGAACAGGTTCAGGGGATCCACATCCCACAATCCCACGTTTTTCAGCTTGCTCTGGATCTTCTCCGGAATGGTCTCCGGATGCTGCATCTGGGCGATGGTGGGAATGACGATGCCGTTTTCCTTGGCCTTTTTCAGGTTGTGCTCCAGGCCCTGCTTGTTGATAGTCAGATCGATCATGTGCTCTGCCCTCCTGTTGATTTATCAAGATAAGAATATAAGGTATATTTGGAAATCCCAAAGTATTTCGCAACTTTTTCGCCGGAACGGGTCACCAGGAACGCCCCGTTTTCGTTGAGGAACCGGATGGCCTTGATCTTGTCCTCCTTGTTCATCAGCGCCGCCGGCTTGCCCACCAGGGCCACCGACTGCTGGATCAGCTCCTCCAGCACGTTGTTGATGTTGACGATCTTCTCCGGCTCCGCCTGCTGGGGCTCCTGGACGGAGATGAAGTCCCGCACGGCCCCCGCCGCCATCATCAGCGCCGAAATGTCGAAGTTGATGGCCAGGATGGCCGTCACCTTGCCCCGGCTGTTGCGGATGTAGATGGTGGAGGATTTCAGCACCTTACCGTCCGGTGTCCGGGTCAGGTAGCTGAGATGGTCCTGGGCCTCCCGGTCCTGGTGCTCCATCCGCTCCAGCACCACGTTGGATGCCCCGTCCCCCACCTTCCGGCCGGAGACGTGGCCGTTTTCAATGGCCACAATGGTGTGGTCCGGGTGCTGGCTCAGGTCGTGGACCACCACCTCGCAGTTGGGGCCGAACTGGGCGGCGATGCCCTTGGCGATATGCCGCAGCTCTTCCAGCTTTCCGCTCTCCATGAATGGCCCCCTTTCCGGTTTTCTAAGCCCATGATACCATAGTTTTTGTGGAAATCAACCGGTTTTCAAAAAATTTTTCAGCTTTATGCAAATTTTGTTTGACACTGCCGGGAATCGTGCTATGATAAGGGTGAAAACACCCTGAGGACTCATTTAAAAACACAAGTTGACGGAGGGTAACGATATGGATTTTGAAGCGATCAAAGCGGCGGCCAGAGGCTATCAGGCGGACATGACCCGCTTTCTGCGGGAGATGATCTCCCACCCCAGCGAAAGCTGCGAGGAGCGGGAGGTGGCCCACTGCATCAAGGCCGAGATGGAGCGTCTGGGCTACGACAAGGTGGAAATCGACGGCCTGGGCAACGTCATCGGCTGGATGGGCGACGGTGAGAAGATCATCGCCATCGACTCCCACATCGACACCGTGGGCATCGGCAACCTGTCCAACTGGGAGGCCGACCCCTACGAGGGCTATGAGACCGAGGACGTGATCTACGGCCGGGGCGGCTCCGACCAGGAGGGCGGCATGGCCTCCGCCGTATACGGCGTGAAGATCATGAAGGAGTTGAACCTGATCCCTGAGGGCTACAAGATCATGGTGGTTGGCTCCGTTCAGGAAGAGGACTGCGACGGCATGTGCTGGCAGTACATCGTCAACAATGACTTCAACGGTCCCGAGGACGCCCGCAGCAAGATCGAGTTCGTCATCTCCACCGAGCCCACCGACGGCGGCATTTACCGGGGCCACCGGGGCCGCATGGAGATCCGGGTGGACGTGAAGGGCATTTCCTGCCACGGCTCCGCGCCTGAGCGGGGCGACAACGCCATTTACAAGATGGCGGACATCATCCAGAACATCCGCTCCCTCAACGAAAACGGTGACGGCCCCTCCAACGAGATCAAGGGCCTGGTGAAGATGCTGAATCCGGAATTCAACCCCGAGCACGCTGAGGACGCCCAATTCCTGGGCCGGGGCACCTGCACCGTCTCCCAGATCTTCTACACCTCTCCCTCCCGCTGCGCCGTGGCGGACAGCTGCGCCATTTCCGTGGACCGCCGCATGACCGCCGGCGAGACCTGGGACTCCTGCCTGAAGGAGATCGAGGCCCTGCCCGCCGTCCAAAAGTACAAGAACGACGTGAAGGTCAGCATGTACATGTATGACCGTCCCGCCTGGACCGGCGAGGTCTACGAGACGGAGTGCTTCTTCCCCACTTGGATCAACAAGGAAAACGCCGCCCACGTTCAGGCCCTGGCCGACGCCCACAAGGCCCTGTGGGGTGAGAGCCGCATCGGCCATGCCGACGCCGATCCCAAGTTCGACGCCATGCACCTGCGGCAGCGTCCCCTCATCGACAAGTGGACCTTCTCCACCAACTGCGTATCCATCCAGGGCCGGTACGGCATCCCCTGCGTGGGCTTCGGCCCCGGCGCGGAATCCCAGGCCCACGCCCCCAACGAGATCACCTGGAAGCAGGATCTGGTGACCTGCGCGGCGCTGTACGCCGCCGTCCCCGGCCTGTATAAGACGGAGAACAAGACAGACGACGTCACCGAGTTCCGCCAGAGCCTGACGGACAACGACATTCAGTAAATGAAAGTGGGGACTTCGTCTCCCCCTTTCGATCCCCCACCAGGGAACCGCTTTCCCTGGCGAACGCCGCCCCCCGGCGGCTGGGGCTATGTATTTTTCCAAGGCACATGTCCTTGGAAAAATGATTGGAACCATCTAAATTACATAAAATTCAGGAGAGAGAATTATGTCTAAGACCACGGAACTGGCGCGGCATCTGGAGCGCCTGCACATCAACAACATGTACAAGTCCGATTTCTATTGGACCTGGGACAAGACCGACGAGGAGCTGGAGGCCATCTTCACGGTGGCCGATGCCCTGCGGGACCTGCGGGAGCGGAACAAGTCTACCCGGATCTTTGATTCCGGCCTGGGCATCTCCATCTTCCGGGACAACTCCACCCGCACCCGCTTCTCCTTCGCCTCCGCCTGCAACCTGCTGGGCCTGCGCACCCAGGACCTGGACGAGAAGAAGAGCCAGATCGCTCACGGCGAGACCCTCCGGGAGACTGCCAACATGGTGTCCTTCATGGCCGATGTCATCGGCATCCGGGACGATATGTACATCGGCGAGGGCCACAAGTACCAGAAGACCTTCATGGATGCCCTGGACGAGGGCTACCGGGACGGCATCCTGGAGCAGCGTCCCACCTTGGTGAACCTCCAGTGTGACGTGGACCATCCCACCCAGTGCATGGCGGATATGCTCCACATCATCCACCAGTTCGGCGGCGTGGAAAACCTGAAGGGCAAGAAGATTGCCATGACCTGGGCCTACTCCCCCTCCTACGGCAAGCCCCTCTCCGTGCCCCAGGGCGTCATCGGCCTGATGACCCGCTTCGGCATGGATGTGGTGCTGGCTCATCCCGAGGGCTATGACGTGATGCCCGAGGTGGAGGAGATCGCCCGGAAGAACGCCGCGGCCACCGGCGGCAGCTACAAGAAGGTCGCCACCATGGAAGAGGCCTTCGACGGCGCCGACATCGTCTATCCCAAGAGCTGGGCCCCCTTCGCCGCCATGGAGCAGCGCACCCAGCTGTACGCCGCAGGCGACCAGGCGGGCATTGACGCTCTGGAGCAGAAGCTGCTGGCCCAGAACGCCCAGTTCAAGAACTGGACCTGCTCTGAGGAGATGATGAAGCGGACCAAGGACGGCAAGGCCCTGTACCTCCACTGCCTGCCTGCCGACATCACCGGCGTTTCCTGCAAGGAGGGCGAAGTGGACGCCTCCGTGTTTGACCGGTACCTGGTGCCCCTGTACAAGCAGGCCAGCTTCAAACCCTACATCATCGCGGCCATGATCCTCATGAGCCAGGTGAAGGATCCCGTGAACTGCCTGCGGGCCTTGGATGCTGCCGGTGACAGCCGCAAGCGCTTCTAAGACTCAGCACCGGATCAAAACTCATAAAAAAAGCAATAGCGGGAATACTGCATCCATCTGTATTCCCGCTATTACTGTCAGAAATGAGGAAACGATATGGGTAAACGAATCGTCATCGCCCTGGGCGGCAATGCCCTGGGAAAGAACCTGCCGGAGCAGATGCAGGCCGTGAAGGAGACCTCCTGCGCCATTGCCGATCTGATCGAGGCCGGGCACCAGGTGGTCATCGCCCATGGCAACGGCCCCCAGGTGGGCATGATCCAGAACGCCTTTGCCGCCTACCGCAAGCAGGAGCCCTCCGCCGACGTGATGCCCCTTTCCATGTGCGTGGCCATGAGCCAGGGCTATATCGGCTATGACCTGCAGAATGCTCTGAAGGAGGAACTGCTGAACCGGGGCCTTCAGCAGGGCGTGGCCACCGTACTGACCCAGGTGGTGGTGGACGCCAACGATCCCGCTTTCCAGCATCCCACCAAGCCCATCGGCGCTTTCATGACGAAGGAGGAAGCCGAAAAGATGGCCCGGGAAAAGGGCTGGAACGTGTCGGAGGACGCTGGGCGGGGCTGGCGGCAAGTGGTAGCCTCCCCCAAGCCCATGGCGGTGGTGGAGCTGACCACCATCCGGGCCCTGACGGACGCCGGCATGGTGGTCATCGCCTGCGGCGGCGGCGGAATCCCGGTCATCGCCGTGGAGCGGCACCACCTGAAGGGCGCGGCAGCGGTCATTGACAAGGACTTTGCCTCGGAGCTGCTGGCGGAACAGCTGAACGCCGACATGCTCATCATCCTCACCGCCGTGGAAAAGGTGGCGGTGAACTTCAACAAACCGGATCAGAAGTGGCTGGGCGCCATGACGCCGGAGGAGGCCCGGGCCTACATGGCAGAAGGCCAGTTTGCCCCCGGCTCCATGCTGCCCAAGGTGGAAGCCGCCGTGAAGTTCGCGGAGTCCAAGCCGGGCCGGGCTGCTCTCATCACCCTGCTGGAAAAGGCCCGGGACGGCATCGACGGCAAGACCGGCACCCTGGTCAGCACACAGTGACCCCCTTATCCGGAAGCCGCCGCCCTCTTCCGCGGTTTTTCCCGAATCAGTCCTCAACCTAAAAAAAGAACGTGTGTCTGGATGGACACACGTTCTTTTTTCTTTATTGCAGGTGGTTCCGGGCGGCGGTCAGGATGTTCCGCATCAGCATGGCCCGGGTCATGGGGCCCACGCCGCCGGGCACCGGGGTGATATAGGAGGCCTTCGGCTCCACAGCTGCAAAGTCCACGTCGCCGCAGAGTTTGCCCGCTGCGTTCCGGTTCATGGCCACGTCGATGACCACGGCCTCCTCCTTTACCATATCGGCGGTGACACAGTTCACACGGCCCACGGCAGATACCAGAATATCCGCCTGTCGGGTGATGGATGCCAAATCCGGCGTTTTGGAGTGGCACAGGGTCACGGTGCCGTCCGCCTGGGTCAGCAGCGCTGCCATGGGCTTGCCCACAATGTTGCTGCGGCCCAGCACAACGCACCGCTTGCCCGCCGGGGAGATACCGTAAGCCCGGAGCATCTCCATCACCCCCGCCGGGGTGCAGGGCTGAAACACCGGCGTGCCGATGTTCAGCCGCCCCACGTTGTAGGGATGGAAGCAGTCCACATCCTTATCCGGGGCGATGGCAGCAATCACGGGATCGGCCTCCAGGGGCTTCGGCAGGGGCAGCTGCACCAGGATACCGTCCACCGCCGGGTCCCGGTTCAGCTTTTCAATGAGTTCCAGCAGGTCTTCCTGAGTTGTCTCCGCCGGAAGGCGGTAGGGAAAGCTGCGGATGCCGCACTGGGCGCAATCCGCCTCCTTGCCCCGGACATAGACCTGGGAAGCGGGGTCCTCTCCCACCAGCACCACGGCCAATCCCGGCTGGCGGGGCAGCTTTTCCACCGCCTCCGCCACCTGGGCCTTCACCTGGGCCGCCAGGGCCTTTCCGTCAATTTTCACCGCCATGGGGCACGTCCTCTTTCGGCTCTGCCGGGGTCTCCGGTGCGGTTTCCACCGCAGGAGCTTCCTCCGCCGCAGTCTCCGCAGTTTCCTCCGGGACTTCCTCGGCCGTCACGGCCTCCGTCTCCACGGGATCAGCCGCTTCGCCCTGGGTAGGCTCCTCGTTCAGCAGTGTCTCCGCCAGGATGGCGTCCTCCGCTTCCGCGGCAGCCGCCCGGGCCTTTTCCGCCGCCACCTGGTTCACCCAAAGGCCCTCCGGCGACCGCTTCTTGATCTTGATGTTATAGAACAGCATCACGGCGGCTACCACCACCATGACGATACTCAGAGCCTGGGACACCCGGATCCGCTGGCCGAACAGCTCCCAGTTGAAAAGGTACAGACTGTCGGTCCGCAGACCCTCGATCCAGCTGCGGCCCAGACCGTACCACAGGAAATAGAACCAGGTGTTCTCACCGTCGAACCGGCGGCCCTTGGACACGATGAACAAAATCAGCATCAAGCCCACCAGGTTCCACAGGCTTTCATACAGGAAGGTAGGGTGGACCTCCACGCTGGTATAGGTGCTGATCCACAGCTTCATCCGCCAGGGCAGAGTGGTCTGCGTGCCGAAGGCCTCCCGGTTGATGAAGTTGGCCCACCGGCCAATGATCTGGCCCAACATCAAGCCCATTACCGCCAGGTCGCTCATGGCGAAGAAGGGGATCTTATGCCGCTTGGTGTAGATCAGCGCCACGATGACGCCCACGATCACCGTGCCGTAAATGGCCAGGCCGCCGTCCCAGATCCGGACCATGGCGCCCCAGTCCAGGCTGCCGTCCGAGTTCCGGTAGAGGTCCAGGTTGAACAGCACATAGTAGATCCGGGAGCCGATGATGCAGCAGGGCACCGCCCAGAGCACCATGTCCATCACGTTGTCCTCCGTCAGGCCGTAGTGCTTGGACTGCTTCATGCACAGGTACAGCCCCGCCAGCATGGCCACGGCCAGAATGATCCCGTACCAGTAGACGCCATGGCCCACATGGATGGCCACCGGATCGATGTTCAGCTCCCAGTCTCCAAAGAGGCCGGGGAAGCTGATAGGCATGTCTTTCATTGCGATCACAACAGGTTCTTCCTTTCAGCGGCGGGCATTGTCCCGCCGGATATGTTTTCTTGCAAGAGATTGCGCTGCCGTTTCCTTCCACTTCCCAGAGCGTCAGGCCTTCGGCACGATGCGGCTGACCGCCATCCGTTCCGGCGTGACGTTTGCCTTCAAAAACGCGGCGATGTCCTCCGGGGTGATGGAATCGAACACCTCCGGGAACTTGAAGGGATCATAGCTGTGGAAATACCCCTCCGTCAGGGTGACGGCAATATTCTCAAAGGAGTTCAGCCCCCGGAGATTGGCGCCGAAGGAGGCCTTGCGGATACGCTGGAAGTAATCCTCGTCCACGCCCTCCGCCGCGATGCGGGCAGCTTCCTTCAAAATGGCGTCGGTGACGGCGTCTGCGTCCTTGCTGTCACCGCCGGCGTAGAGATAGGCCACGCCGGGCATCATCTCAAAGGCCCCGCCGAAGCTGGGGTTGATGAGCCCCTGCTCGTAAAGCCGCTGATACAGGGGGCTGGATTCTCCCAGCAGAATGTCGCTGGCCATATCGCCCAGGATGGTGGCGCGCATATAATCGTCGCCCTCCGCCGCCGGGGCGCACTTGAAGCCCACCAGGAACTGGGGCGCCGAAACCTCCATTTCCATGGCGGTCTCTTTTTCCGCCACGTCCTCCGGCTCCACGCCGTAGTCCCGCTCAATGACGGGACCGCTGAGCTTAGGCAGCACCCGGTTGGCCATATCCGCGATATGAACGGGGTCCACGTCGCCCACCACGGTGAGGATCATGTTGGCGGGGGTGTAGAATGCCTTGTGGCAGTCATACAGAGTCTGGGCAGTGATATGGGAAATGCTCTCCACTGTACCGGCGATGCTGGTACGGGCGGCGTGGTTCTTGTACAGGGCCCGCAGCATCCGGGTGTAGATCTGCCAGTCGGGGTTGTCCTCGATCATGCGGATCTCCTGGCCAATGATGCCCTGCTCTTTGGCCACGCTCTCATCCGTAAAGTAGGGAATGGACACAAAGGACAGCAAAATCCGCAGATTTTCTTCAAAATGCTCCGTAGAGTCGAAGTAGTAGGCCGTCATGGCGTTGGCGGTGAAGGCATTGGGTTCCGCACCGTTTTTCGCCAGTTCCTGAAGGGCGTTGCCCTCCCGGGTGTCGAACATCTTGTGCTCCAGGTAATGGGCGATGCCCGCCGGGGTGTCCAGCCACTTGCCGTCCAGCAGGAAGCGGGTGTCCATACCGCCGTAGCGGGTGGAGACGAAGGCATACTTCTTGGCGTAGCCGGGCTTGGGGACCACGCAGACCTCCAGGCCGTTGGTCAGCCGCTCCCGGCAGACCTCCTCGCCGATGCGCTCGTAAAAGAACTCCTTCATGCTTCCACCTCCTTCCCCTTCAGGAAATACACGGTGTCCAGACGCACCGTTTCCATGGCCTGGCAGATCCGGTCCGCCGTCATGGTTTCAATGGCCCGGGCCAGTGCCTCCGGCGTTTCGGTCTGGCCGGTGGCCGCCTGCCCCAGGTAGAAGTTTTCCAGCTTGCCCTGGGAATCGCCCACCGTGGCGTAGCTGTTCAGCAGGGTGGAACGGGCGCCTTCCAGCTCCCAGTCCTCCAGCTCGCCTTTCTGGACAGCTTCCAGCTGGGCCATGATCTCGTCATAAGCCCGCTGGTAATTCTGGAATTCAATGCCGGAGGACACGGTAATAAGCCCCTTCTGGCGATGATACAAAGAGGAGGCATAGTAGCACAGGGACAGCTTCTCCCGGACGTTCAAAAACAGCTTGGAGTTGCTGGACCCGCCGAAGAGGGTGTTGCCCATCAGCAGGGCGGGCATGTCGCTGCTGCCGCAGGAGAAGCCCATGCCCAGCTTGCCCTGGGTCACGTCCAGAGCATCCTCCACATACTGCACGGTCTCCCGGCCCACATGGGGCACCGCGGCGGAGATCATCCGGACCTCCTCCCGGGGGAGGGTGGCAAAGGCGGCGGCCAGCGCCAGCCGCACCCGCTCCAGATCGGCGCTGCCGCTGTAAATGATCTCCAGGGGCGCGGTGGAGATCAGCTGGCGGTACTGGTCATAGACCCGCAGGGCCTGAAGCTTGTCCACCGTCTCCTCGTCGCCCAGGCGGGGCACCGCGTAGGGCTCTCCAGCGCACAGGGTGCGGAGCAGGCGGCTGTCGGCCCAGTCCCGCTTGTCATTGATGATGGAACGGATGGCCTCCAGCAGGTTGCTCTTTTCGCTGTCAAAATACTCCGGCACGAACCGGCCGTGGTAGGTCACAGGGTCGCATACCAGTTCTCCCAGCAGTTCCGCCACCGGCTCCAGCAGATGCTCGCCGCCCGGGGCATAGCGGTCGTCAATAAAGCTGGCCACAAAGCCCACGCACTGGTTTTCTCCCTTTTTCCGCACCGTGTAATCGATGGAGGCATCGTAGAGATTGTCCATCCGGGCGGAAAGGGCCCCCATATCCGGGCAGCTCACCGTGCCCCGGCGCAGCACCGCCGCCAGCAGCGCGTTGGCGCCGGCAGTCTCCTGCCGCAGGGGGGTGACGAACTGGGCGGAGAGCAGGCTGGTTTTGAATTTTCTGGCAGGCAGATAGGTCAGATTGACCCCCTGAGCCAGTTGAACACGTGTCATTTCCAAAACATCAACTCCTTATGGGCCAAGCGGCCCGCTTCATGTCAATACAGAGTTTATTATATGTCAAATATATGAATAATTCAAACCTTTTTCGCAGCGCATCCCATTTTTCTTCAGAATCCGGCAAAAAAGGGAGAAAACAGCGGAAAATCCGCCGTTTTCTCCCTCTAAAAATACACCGTTCCGCCCTCAGCCCAGTACCCGCAGCAGGTTTTCCCCGGCGATGGCCCGCCGCTCCGCCGCCGAAAAGCCCACCCGTTCCAACTCAAAGAAGAAATTTCGGGTTTGGCCGCAGTCCTCCATACCCTCGCAGCCCTCGTTTCCGGGGCCGAAATACTGGCAGAAGTCAAAGCCGCAGGCCACGTGCTCCGGCCCCATGACCTCCGCCATATGGGCGGCGTGGCGGGCCAGCATGGCCGCTGTCTGCCGCCGGGGATCTTCGTGGACAAAGCCGTGGTACACATTGACCCCCACCACGCCGCCGGTGTCCCGGATGGCCCGGAGCTGATCGTCCGTCAGGTTCCGCCGCACGTCGCACAGTGCCCTGCAGTTGGAGTGAGATGCAATAACCGGCCCCTCCGCCAGCCTTATGATGTCCCGGAAGGTACCGTCGCTGGTGTGGGACACGTCCGGAATGATATGCAGCCGCTGCATCCGCCGGACCGCTTCCCTTCCCAGGGCCGTCAGCCCCTTGTCCGGGTCCGCCCCGGCACCGGCTGCCAGCAGGTTTTCCTCGTTCCAGGTCAGCATCCCGATCCGGGCCCCCCAGCGGGCATACTGCTCCAGCCGCTCCAAACGGTTCCCCACTGGCTCCATGCCCTCGATCACCAGAAAGGCAAAGATTCCGCCCGCCGCCTGAATGGCCCGGGCCTCCGCCGCCGTCCGCACCGGGGTCAGCCAGGGGCACTCCGCCAG
>URTS01000021.1 GCA_900550685.1 uncultured Oscillibacter sp.
GTCCTGGTCACGTCCGTGAGACCGGTAATGGTCAAAGTCTTCGGGGTAACAGCGATCACTGCCAGGTTGCCGTCGTTATCCGCTTTCATGACGGCTCTGTCGGTGACCCAGCCGGCAAAATCGTTCTGGAAGCGCTTTTTGATTGCGTCTGCGGTATACGGATTGTTGTAGGGGGGATATTCGAACGTAACAGGAAGTCGCCAGCTGCCAGAATTGACCGTTTCCCTGCCGGTGATGTTTCCGTCCGCATCGACCGTATACTGCACGAAATTCAGCTTATCACCGTAGGTGTAGCTGTCCTTCGCGTCGATGAAGGTCTGGCTGCCGGTGATGCCCTTGGTGTAGAACCGCGGCGTTGCCGGATCATAGCTTGCGGGCAGGAAGACCTTGCTCCCGCTGTAGTCCGCGGTGACCTTGTAGACGCCCGCGACAGGAGCGACTGTCACGGCTGCGGCGCCCTTGGCGTCCAGCTTGGCGGTGTAGGTGGACTCGGCCCCACTGGACTTCAGGGTAAAACTGACCGTTCCGGCGGGGATGGTGGAGACGTCCTTGCCCTTCACGGTTGCGGTGAGGGTGCTGCCGTTGATGGTCAGATCAGAGATCTCGGCCTCACGCTGGGCGAAGGTCACGGTGACCTCAGGGGAGTAGGCCGTCACCAGGTTCTGGTCGGCCAGCGCGCTGACCTTGCAGCGGTAGACGCCCTCAACGCCCGCACTGGGATACTGGAAGGTAAGGTTGGTCTCATCCTCTCCCTTGACGTCCTCCCAGCCGCCGCGGGCAGTCTGCTTCTGCCACTGGTAATAGATCTTTGCACCGGAGGGCAGATCCTCCTGATTGGTGATGTTTGCGGAAACCCAGGTCACGGTGTCCGGGAAGGTGTTCAGCACGGTGGGGCTGACGGCTACCTGCGGCACGCCGGTCTCGGGCTTGGTGTAGGTGCTCAGGGCCTCGCTGGGGATGCTGGTGTTGGGCTGGGACAGACCGATGGCCTGAATGCGGTACTGATAGCCCGTGTTGGGGCTGAGGCCCTTGTCGATGTACTGATAGTGCTTCACACCATCGTTGCTTTCCATATACGCGCGGCCCTCGACCGTGCCGATCTGATAGAAGCCGGAGGCAGAGGGGGACTGGAAGTAGCGGTAGATCACAAAACCCGCCGCATTGCCGGGGTAATCCCATTCCAGCGCGATCTGGGTAGTGGTGGTCTCCTCCTCGTTCGCACCGAAGTTTTCAGGCAGCAGGGGCGGCGCCTGCACATTGGTGACAAGATACGTCACCACAGGGTAACGATCCTGATACAGGAAGCCCACCAGCCGCCAGTTGAAGGTATATCCATACCCCTCTGCCTGGGTGGGCAGGCCGTTCATCGTGCCGGTGTAGCTGGACCCGGCGGTGGAAATATGGACCTTGCCCGCGCCGTGGCTGTAGCCCGCGGTGACGCCCACCTTCACGCCGCCCACGCCTGCGCCGGCCTTGGTCTCAACAGCGAACTCATAGTTGAAGCTGTTTTCCTCTTCGCTGGTCATGGCGATGGACTGCTCCTGGGTGTTCTGGCTGCCCTGGCCGATGGTGGAGGGGGAGCCATTGTACACCAGCATCTGCGTCCGTCCGGAGGGCAGACTGCTGATGCTGGAGGCGTAGCTGCCGGGGTCGCCCACGGTGTGGGTGAGGGCGTTGCTGACGTCCGGCAGAATGTCGCTGTAGGCCGCCCGGATCTCCTCGTATTTCTCCAGCGAGATCGTCTGGACGGACGGCTCGTAGGGGATGTTGACTGTCATGGTCTGGGTGGTGCCGTCGGGCATGGTGGCCTCATAGACATAGGTCTCGATGGGCATGGAGTAGAGGACAACGGTGTCCAGTCCGGCCATGGTGGAATAGGTCACCTCATATTCCAGGGAGGAGGTCTTTTGGGTCTCCCAGGTGAAGGTGTTGTTGATGGAGAACTCCGCCTCGGCGGAGGCCAGCTCCACGCCGAGGATGGACCAGGTCTTTTCCCAGCTGGTGTACACGCCCACGGAGAAGGAGTTGGAGTGGGACGTGCCGGAGCCGGAGCCCTTGGTGGTCCCGTAGGACGTGGAGGACTCGATCATCTGGCTGTCGTCGTCGCCGTTGGCCAGATCCGCGTAGTAGGGCGGAGAGGCCAGCACGGCCAGAACCTCGGGATCGGCGTAGGTGTAATAGTGCTCGCCGGTGTACCTGAGGATGGTGGTGTCGTTGTCCGTGTTGGGCAGGGAGAAGGACAGGGAGGCGTAGTTCCTGATGTTATTGTTATCGTAGCTGTAATAGGAAGCCTTTGTATAAATCGACTTTGCGCCATAGCTGTCCGAGCCTTTGGAAAGATTGATGCCCGTCAGGAAATAATAATTCTTATAGACAGAGGCGAGGGATTGCTGGAACAGCTCCTGGATGTTCTTAGCATTTGTCACTTCTGCGGCATTTCCCAAGGTGAACAGGAGGTCCTGCCCGCTGCCGGTCAGATCTGCAGACCGCGCGCCCCACTCTACGTACGGGCCATCCTTATAGAGCTGCTTGGTCAGCAGATCAAGAATATCAAAGCCGTCGCTGCCATACTGGATGATGATACTATCGAGGTAGATGCAGGGGGCCTCGCCGATGCCGTAGAACTTGCCGACGGCGATGTTGGCGGGCGCAAAGGGCATGCTGTAATACTTGTCTTCATCCTTGATGTTCTGCCAGGTACGCACGCCGTTCTCTTCCTCAAAGAGATCGAGGTTCTCCTGTGCGGTAATCTCGAAGCCGCTGCCGTTCCACTCATAGATGGCGAGGTAACGGGAATCATTGGTGGAGTTGGCCAGGCTGCCGCCCAGGACCAGCTCGTTGTACCCATCGTTATCCACATCGCCGGAGGTGAAGCCGGCGCGATAGATATCCGTCCCGTTGGCCTTGAGGGAGAAAGAGTAGCTGCGCGTCAGCATCTGATTGTTGTCCGCACCCATCATGATGACGGCGTGGCTGGGCTGATTGCTTTCAGGACCGCAATAGCCCCAGGAAACGGCCAGATCGTCGATGCCGTCCTTGTCATAGTCGGCGGCGGCCAGGCTGACCATGTTGGGCACGATATTCGCACCGTACTGGTCCAGCTTATAGGTCCAGGCGATCTTCCAGGTGCGTTTGCCGGTATCCGCTGTCATATCTATGGAATTTTTTTCATAATGCCCAGGGTTGAGGTAACCGTCGCCCGTCTGATCCTGGAGCTTCCAGATCTCGATACGGGGATTACCGGTCTCACCGATGTAGACCGCGATCTCATCAATGGAGTCGCCGTCAAAGTCGCCGGCGGCCAGCTCGATGTAGTTCTGGGCGGTGTAAGCGGCCTTGAATTCTCGGACATTTTCGTCAGCGGCAACCTTGTCTGTATATTTCTTGGCCGTTGCATCGTCTTTGTTGCCCAGATAGATAGGAGCGGCATCATGGGAGTGCCATGGCTGCATAGCAGCTGCCGTCGATGTATCATATTTCGGCGAAAACTCGTTGGCGCGATAGAATACATCGACTCCTTTGTTGGCGGTATTGGCGGTTGCGTTGGGGTCGATGACGCCAAGATCGAAGTTGACAAGCGCGCCTTTGCTGCTGTCGACGGCAGGACGATCTTCATCATCGGTTGCTGTTGAGACGTAGCTGATGTTAATGAAGGCGATATTTTTCTTCTGCCCCTGATTGTCACGGGAGAAGTTGCCCTCCACTTGCAGGGAGATCGGGCCGGCATCACTGCCAAGGCCAAGACTGCGCGCGTTTGTCCCATCGTTCCCGGGCAATACAGCGCCGGAGGCCGTTTTGTTGTGCCCGTAAAGCGTGGAGTAGAGACTGTCGGACTTTGCACTGTCGGTGGCTTTCTTCGGCTCAAAGGTAAACAGCTCATCCACCTCGGCCATGGTGGTAAAGGTTTTGCCGTAAGGGGTTCCGGCAAGACTTTCGTCCTGCTCATAGCCCTCCGGGGCCTTGGTGTCGAAGCCCAGGGCGTCGAACACCGTGCGGCTGCTGTCGCTGCTGCCGGCCTGGGCCGCCAGGGCTGTTGCGGGCAGCAGGCTCAGGCAGATAGTCAGAGACAGCAGGACCGACAGGATCCGCCGCCTGCTGCCATGGGGCGCTGCCCATGCTGCGGTGCGCTTTTTCATGGGTGATCTTCCTCCTTTGATGGTGTATCGTCCGTTATAAGCGGCGCTGGGGTCGGGGATCATGTATCCTGGCCTGCCATGGTCAGGACCTCGTCGTGGCTCAGCTCCACATTGCCGAAGCGGATGAAGATGCCGTTGGTCACGGCGCTGTTCCACACCCCGGGGTCTGAAAGGGGCCGGAAGCGGAACTTGTCCAGATATGGCTTCATATCCAGAAGCAGGCGGCTGCCGGATACGAAATCCACCTGAAGAATGTGATCCGGCAGGGGCACCACGGCTGCAATGTATTTCCGGTTCAAGCATGTATCCTCCTTTCCGGGCATAAAACTTCATGCGCTGGCACCGTACCACGAACATGCGCAAAGCCCCGGCGCATGAAATTTTTGCGCGTCATTTCCGGCTGCCCCGCGGGGGCGAGGAAATGGCACATTTCCAATTTTGCTATGCTTTTGCATAGCAAAGATCCACTGTACAGACAGTGTACAGTGGATCTTGAAAAATAACCATTCACATGTTGTTAGGTCTTTGGGTCCAGCAGCTGGACCAGCCGTTTCCGCTTGGACCGGGGGTCCCCCTGGATCTGGAGTTTGGTATAAAGTTGGTTGATGTACTGCCGGACGCTGCCCTCGGAGAGGAACAGCTTTTCGGCGATCTCCCGGTTGCTCAGGCGCTGGGCCGCCAGCTGGGCCAGGGCGTATTCCCGGTCCGTCAGGGCGGCCAGGGCCGCCGGACGGGCTGCCTGCCCCCGCAGCTGCTGCCGCCGGGCCACCCCCGTTTCCCCCAGACGGATGATCTGCCGGACCAGGGGCTTCTCCTGCGCCCCGGCGCTTTCCAGCAGGGGCTTCAGCAAATCGTAGTTTTCCGCAAAGGGCAGCAGAAGGCCGTCCGGCGCGGCATCCTCCAGGGCCTGGTCCAGCAGCTTCCGGGCCTCCGGCCGCTTGCCCAGCTGCTCATAGGCCGCCGCCGTCTGGATCTGCAGATGCAGGGCCACCAGGGCGTAGTGCATCCCCCGGCAGACGGCCAGCAGGCCCTCGTTGCGGCCAATCACCTTGGCCCAGGCCCCCTGGGCAAGATAGACCTGGTTTTCAATCATCTCGATCATGGGCCGGCCTGGGGCCAGAATATTGACGGAGGCCAGGGCGTGATTGGCAAAGACCTCCGGGATCCGGTCCGTTTCCCCCAGCAGGGCGGAATAATAGGCCTTGGCGGCGTTGAAAATGTTCAGCCAGGCGGCGTTGTGGTGCTGCAGCAGCTCCGCCTGCCGCGCCTCAAAGGTGCAGCGCTGGGGAATATCGGCAAAGAGGGACAGCCGCCGGGCCAGAAAATCACAGCAGAGGGCCATGTTCTCCTGGCCGTTGCCCTCGATTTGGGCGTAGGCCCGCTCCAGGGCGATGTGGGTGTCGGTGAAGCGGCCCTGGCAGAACAGGGCCTCCGCCCGCATGATGGCCTCCGCGCCCCGGCCGTGACCGTCGGTGATCTTGTAGTAATGGGGCATGCACTCGTCCATTTCCGCCAGTTCCTGTTCCAGTTCTCCGGGCCCCCGGTAGAACATCATCAGAACGGAGGGAGAGCCGAAGGTCCAGCCGCCGCTCTTTTGGATGCTGATGGCGGGATGAGACATCTGGCTGCTGGCGCTGCGGTGGAGACGGCTCATGGCGCTGATGTCGTTGTAGCAGAGGAAGCTCATAATGAGGTCGCACTCTCCCAGCAGATTGCCCCGCTCTTCGGCGGGCAACTCCGGGTGCTCCTCGATGGCGGCCATCAGCAGGTCTTTCAGTTCCAGCATCCGGGGGATCTGCCGCCAGTTGAACATGCTGCGCATCAGCACCAGCAGGGCAAAGGGATGGGCCTTGAGGACGGCGGCGGGGCACTGGTCCAGGACCGCCAGCACGTCCGCGGGCTTGAGGGACGCCAGCAGAATGCCGGCATCCGCCTGAACGACTTGCAGCAATGCGTCATAATCGCCGCTCCGGTGGTAGGCCGCCATGGCGTGGAGGTACTGGCGGCGGCCCTCATACCACGCGCCGTACCGTTTCCGGTAGGCGGCCTGCTTTGCAGCATCCAGCGTCAGAAAGGCGCGCTCCGCGCACTCCTTCATCATGTGGTGAAAGCGGTAGGTCACGCCGTCCGGCAGGCACTTGACGAAGGCGTTCTGCTCCGTCAGTCCGGTGAGCAGCGTTTCCGCGCCGGGGTCCTCCGTGATGAAGCGGGCCATCTCCACGGTAAACTCGTCGGCAAGGCCCATGACCGCCAGAAATTCCCGCTGCCGTGGGGAGAGGGGATCGATCATGGCGGCAGTGAACATGGCGGAGATGTCGGAGCTGCGGTCAGGCAGGGTGCCCCGCTCAGAAAGGGCCCGCAGATTCAGATAGACGGCGGAAAACCAGCCCTCGCTGTAGTAAAGCAGAGTCTCCACCTGCTGGTCGGAAAGCTCCGTGCCGCACCGGTGGGCGTAGATGGCAAGCTCCGTGTGGTTCAGGCGCAGCTGCCCGGTGCCGATCTGATAGACCCGGCTGCCCAGCCGGACGATCTCCGCCGCCGGGAGGAACAGGTCCCGGCTGGCGACGATCAGGTGCACGTTTTCCGGCAGGCGGCCTGCGGCGGTGCAGAGAAAGGCGGCGGCCCGGCGGTCCGTCAGCAGGTGAAAGTCGTCAATGAAAATGTAGCAGGGGGGTTCGCCGGCCAGCTCATGGCAGAGGCCGTCGGCCAGCAGGCCGCCGCTGGCCGCGTCCGTGGGGCAGGCGTAGTCCTGAAGAAAAGCAAAGCCTGCCCGGGCAAAGGCATCCTGCCCGCTCCGCCAGAAAATGGCCAGGTTGTCGGAGTAGACGCTGATGCGGACCACCCGGGAATCCTCGTTCCGGGCCCGCTCCGCCAGATACCAGTTCACCGCCGTGGTCTTGCCGTAGCCCATGGGGGCCACGACGGTGGTCAGGGCACAGCGGGAGATGGGCCGCAGGCTCTCCTGCAGCCGCTCTGAGATGTAGATGGCATTCAGATTCCATTTTGGCTTCGGCATGACGCGCACCTCCGGTTCGGCCTTCCTGCATGGCCGGTATCAGGAAATATGTATAACGGATAATCAGATTATATCGGAACGCCCGGAGAAACGCAAGGGCTTACGGTGCAGCGCAGAAAAGGGGACGCCGTTTGAAAACGGCGTCCCCCTGGTGGTTTTCTTCCGCGGCTCCGGAATAGGCGGGTCACTTGTTCAGATAGTTCTTCAGGAACTTCACGGCCTCCACATAGCCCTGGAAGCCCAGGCCCTTGTAGGTCTTGACACAGGCCATGCCGGTATAGGAGATCTGCCGGAAGGGCTCCCGGCTGTCCACGTCGGAGATGTGGACCTCCACGGCGGGGATGGCCACCGCCTTCAGCGCGTCCAGAATGGCCACGCTGGTGTGGGTGTAGGCGGCGGGGTTGATGACAATGCCGTCATAAACGCCGTAGGCCGCCTGGATGGCGTCCACAATGGCGCCCTCGTGGTTGGACTGGAAAAAGTCCACGTCCACGCCTTCGGCGTCACAGGCGGAGCGGATGAAGGCCAGCAGGGCCTCGTAGTTCTGACTGCCGTAAATGGCGGGTTCCCGCAGTCCCAGCAGGTTCAGGTTGGGACCGTTAATGACCAGAAATTTCATTTCAGGGCCTCCTTGATGGTGTTCAGAGTGTCTTGCAGGGCACCGTCATTGGAGACGGTGCAGTCGGCGAAGCGTTCGTAGAGGGGCTTCCGCCGGGCGTAGAGCTGGGCAAGGTCCGTGGATTGGGAGATGGGCCGCCCCGCCGTGGGCAGCTTGGAAAGGCCCCGGGTCAGGCAGAAAATGGTGCCGTTCTGGTGCAGCAGGGGGTAGTTTTCCTGCCGGGTGACGCAGCCGCCGCCGGTGGAGAGAATGATGCCGGAGCGCTTGCCCTGCTCCGCCAGGATCTCCGTTTCCAAGGCCCGGAAGCCATCTTCCCCAGATTGGGCGAAGATCTCCGGAATGGACATGCCCGCTTTTTCGGCAATGAGGGTGTCGGCCTCCACCACCTCCCGGCCCAGGTCCCGGCCCAGGGCGGCGGCCACGGTGGACTTGCCGCAGCCGGGCATGCCGATGAGGATGATGTTCCGCAGATGGCTGTTGACGGTGCGCTCCACCCGTTCCAGAACGCTGTTGTCGATGACGGTGCCGGAGAACTGCTCGCTGGAACGCTTGGCCTGGGCCACCAGCATGGAAAGGCCGCTGGCGTGGGGGATCCCCAGTTCCTCCGCCTGAAGGATCAAGGCCGTCCTGGCGGGGTTATAGACGATGTCCAGCACCCCCTCACAGTGGGGGAACTGCCGGAGGTCCACCGCTGCGGCCCCGTTGCGGGGGTACATGCCCACCGGGGTGGTGTTGGCGATGATCCGGGCGTCGGCGTGGCGGTCCAGGTTATCGTAGTTGTCGGGGCCGCTGCGGGAGATGACGGTGACGCTGGCCCCCAGCTGTTCCAGGGCGGCCTTTACCGTGACGGAAGCGCCGCCGCTGCCCAGCACCAGGGCCTTTTTCCCGGCGGGGTCAATGCCGCTGCGGCGGACCATGTAGAGAAAGCCGTAAAGGTCTGTGTTGTCGCCGTAGAGAGTGCCGTCCGGGCGGCGGACGATGGTGTTGACGCTCTGCAGCTTGGCCGCCGCCTCTGACAGCTCCGCGCAGTAAGGCACCACCGCCTTTTTATAGGGGATGGTGACGTTGAGACCGTCCCAGGTCCCGGACTTCAAAAAGAGGTCCAGTTCCTCTCTGGGGACCTCAAAGAGCCGGTAGTCGTAACCGGCCAGTTCGTGATGGATCATGGGGGAGTAGCTGTGGCCCAGCGTTTCCCCCAGCAAACCGCAGTGCAGCATCAGATCACCTCACTGTAGCTGCCAAGGTACGAAAACTCCTCGCACAGGCCGGGGAGCTCACCCATCAGCTGCAAAAATTCCGGAGAGTACACGGAGGTCTCCAGATCAAAGTAGAACATGAACTCGAAGTTCCGGTCCGGCATAGGGCGGCTTTCCAGCTTGTTCAGGTTCAGGCCCAGGGCATAGAACCGGGTCAGCAGGCGGCACAGGGAGCCGGGCTCGTGGGACAGCACGGCCATGAGGCTGGTGCGGTCCGCGCCGGGGTAGATTTCCAGATTCTTGGAGATGCAGATGAAGCGGGTGAAGTTGTTGGCGGTGTCCTGGACAGAGGCCTCCAGACATTCCAGGCCGTAGAGCTTCATGCAGGCCCGGGAGGACAGGGCGGCGCAGCCGCCTTCGCTTTCCGACACCCGCTGGGCGGCCATGGCGGTATTCTCACAGGGGATGACCTTTACGCCGGAGAAGCCCTGCAGGTACTGCTCGCACTGGCTGATGGCCTGGGGATGGGAGTAGATCTCCTTGATGTCCTCCCGCCGGGTGCCGGGCTTGACCAGCAGGTTGTGGTCGATCTTCAGCCGGACGCTGCGGACGATGCGGAAATCGTGCTTCATCATCAGGTCGTAAATGGCGTTGACACTGCCGGCGGTGCTGTTTTCCAGGGGCAGCACGCCGTAGCGGCAGAGGCCCTTTTCAATGGCGGCGAACACTGCCTCAAAGGAGGCGAAGAACATGGTCCGGGGCAGCTTGAACAGCTTGTCGCAGGCCAGCTGGGAATAGGCCCCCGCCACGCCCTGGCAGGCCACAGACACATTGGAGGGGAACAGCTGGGGGGTGTTGTCAATGGCGGAGCGGATCTCCCCGGTCAGCGGGGAAGAGGCTCCCAGCAGCCGGTTCTGGTAGCAGCGGCTCAGCTCGAAGAGCATGGTGTAGAGGGTGGCGGTGTAGTCCTTCATGTTCTCCGGGGCCTGGGCCACCACGTCCGTCAGCTTCTGCTGCTCCCGGGCGGGGTCTAGCACCGGAAGGCCCCGCTCCTTTTTGCAGGCGGCGATCCCGGCGGAGGTCTCCATCCGCTGGGCGAAAAGCTCCACCAGCTGGTGGTCGATCCGGTCGATTTGTACGCGATAATCGCTGAGTTCCATGGGAAGGTACCTCCGAAATTCAATTTCCGCCCAGGAGGGCGTCGTATACGGCGATGGCCGCCGCCGCTTCAATGCAGGGAACGGCCCGGGGAACGATGCAGGGGTCATGCCGCCCCACGATCCGCAGGGCTTCCGGCGTCAGGGTGGTGAGGTTCACGCTCTGCTGTTCCTTGGCGATGGAGGGGGTGGGCTTGAAGGCGGCCCGGAAGGTGAGGGGCATCCCGTCGGTGATGCCGCCCAGGATGCCGCCGCAGTGGTTGGTGGCAGTTCTGACCTGGCCGTTTTCCACGGTGAAGGGATCGTTATTTTCGCTGCCCCGGAGCCGGGCGGCAGCAAAGCCGATGCCGAATTCAATGCCCTTGACGGCGGGGATGCCGAAGACGATGGAGGCGATCTGGCCC
Source organism: uncultured Oscillibacter sp. (assembly GCA_900550685.1). Taxonomy (GTDB): domain Bacteria; phylum Bacillota; class Clostridia; order Oscillospirales; family Oscillospiraceae; genus Oscillibacter. Next base: position 10,529 of record URTS01000021.1, read on the forward strand.
TCCATGCCGTCAAACAAGGGTCCCCCCAGCCCCGCAGGCAATCCCAGCACAGCACATTCCCCCACGCCGCCGATGGAGTCGCCGTCGGCCTTGGCAGCGGCGATGGCGGCCCGCATGGCCTCACCGGCGGCGTCATCCACCACCGGGAAGGGCTTGTCCGCCGTGGAGGCGGTAAGGGGGGCAGGGTCCTCCACCGTGCCGATGGAGGCGATGCGGCTGATGACCTCGATGCCCCGCTTTTTCAGCAGCTGAAGGCAGATGCCCCCGGCGATGCACAGGGGGGCCGTCAGCCGTCCGGAAAAGGCACCGCCCCCGGCAAAGTCGGCGTGGCCGCCGTATTTTACCCAGGCGGTGTAGTCGGCGTGGCCGGGGCGGGGCACCACCGCCAGGTTGGCGTAGTCCCCGGAGCGGGTGTTGGTGTTGCGGATCACGGCGGTGATGGGCGCGCCGCAGGTGACGTTTTCCACCAGGCCGGAGAGAAATTCCGGCGCATCGGCTTCCTTGCGGGGGGTGGACCAGGCGTTCTGGCCCGGGGCCCGGCGCTTCAAAAAGGCTTGCAGGGCCTCCATGTCGATGGATTCCCCGGCGGGCAGGCCCTCCAGGGTCATGCCGATGGCGGGGGCGTGGGACTGGCCGAAAATGGTCAGGTGCAGGTTTTGACCGTACTGGCTCATAGGGCCCCTCCTTTCAAAGCTTGCAGATCCTCCCAGAACCGGGGATAGGATTTGGAAACACATTCGCTGCCGGTGACGGTGATGTCCTTTTCGCAGATGCAGGCTGCCGCGGCGGCGGACATGGCGATGCGGTGGTCGCCGCAGGCGTCAGCAGTGCCGCCGGTGAGGCGGCCCCTGCCGTGGACGATCAGGCCGCTGGGCTGCTCCTCCACGCTGCCGCCCAGGGCGGTCAGCAGCGCCGCCGTGGTGCTGAGCCGGTCAGACTCTTTCAAGCGGAGCCGCCCGGCGTTGAAGATCCGGGTGTCGCCCTCCGCCCCGGCAGCGGTGACGCACAGCACCGGGATCAGGTCGGGAATGGGACCGGCGTCAATGGCCACGCCGGTCAGCGTGCTCCGACGGACGGTGACGGCGTCCTCCTTCGTGGAGATCTTGGCGCCCATGGCGGCCAGGATGTTCAATACAGCCCGGTCACCCTGGGAGGAGGCCAGGTCCAGTCCCCGGACGGTGACACCCTCCGGAGACAGGGCCCCCATACATAGGAAAAAGGCGGCGTTGGACCAGTCCCCCTCGGCGGAGAGTTGGGCGGGGAAGCGGCACCGCTGGCCGCCGGAAATGTGCCAGGAAGCGTCGCTTTTCCGCAGGACGATGCCGCCCCGGCGGAGGGTATCCTCCGTCATGGTGACGTAGGCGGCGGATTCCAGCTCCCCGGTGACGGCCAGGGTGCTGCCGCTGTTCAACAGGGGCAGGGCCATCAGCAGACCGGAAATGTATTGAGAGGAGACATTCCCCGGCAGGGCGAAATCTCCGGGCTGGAGCCGGCCGCTGACATATAGAAGGGCGTCCTCCTGCCGGATGGTCATGCCGTGGGCGGTGAGGACTTCATCCAAGGGGTGCAGGGGGCGCTGGGGCAGGCGGCCCTCCATGTGGAACACGGCCTCGGCCCCCAATGCCCCCGCCACCGGCAGGAGAAAGCGCAGGGTGGAGCCGCTTTCCCCGCAGGGAAGATGGCACAGCCCCTCCGGCACAGCGGTAATGGGCTTTACGGTGATACAGTCCCCACTGACGGCAATTTCCGCCCCCAGGGCGTTGAGACAGCCGATGGTGGCGGCGATGTCCTTGGAAATGCCCCGGCACCGGATCTCGGCGGGAGCCTGTCCCAGGGCGGCGCAGATCAGCAGGCGGTGGGCCTGGGATTTGGAGGCGGGGATGGAGACGGTTCCCGTCCGGGAACCGGGGTGAACGGTCTGCTTCATCGGATCCCACCCGCTTTCAGCCATCCGGCCACCTCACCGGCGGGGACGGGCTCCACACGGCACTGGCCCAGGGCCTCCGGCACCACAAAGTTGGTGACGCTGCCGCTGCGCTTTTTATCCGCTTCGGCGGCCTTCTGAATGTCTGCCAGAGGGTAGGGGACCTCTGTAGGCAGGCCGTATTTCTGGAGAATGTCCAGCACCTGGGGCAGCAACGCCGGGTCACAGATGCCCTTTTCCACGGCGGCCCGGGTGATGGCCGCCATGCCGATGGCCACGCCCTCGCCGTGGAGAATGGTGAAATTGCTGCAGGCCTCCACCGCGTGGCCGATGGTGTGGCCCAGGTTCAGCAGGGCCCGCTGGCCGCGGTCAAACTCGTCGTTTTCCACCACGTCCCGCTTCATGCCCACACAGGCGGCAATGACGGACTCAAACTGCTCCCGGACGGGGGCTTCCGTCAGCTTTTGGAACAGTTCCGGACTGAACAGCACGGCAGTCTTGATGACCTCGGCGCAGCCCGCCCGGTATTCGGCCTCCGGCAGGGAGGCCAGCAGGGCCGGGTCGCACAGCACCAAAGAGGGCTGGTAGAAGCAGCCTGCCTGGTTTTTGCCGCTGTCCAGGTCCACGGCGGTCTTGCCGCCTACGGAGGAATCCACCATGGACAGCAGGGTGGTGGGCACCTGGATATAGGCCACGCCCCGCTGGTAGGTGGCGGCGGTGAAGCCCGCCAGATCCCCCACAACGCCGCCGCCCAGAGCGACAATGAGGTCGCTCCGGGTGAAACGGCGGTCGCAGAGGAAGTTCAGCGCCTGGCCGTAGGTGCTCAGATTTTTCTGCTGTTCCCCATGGGGGAATACGAAGTGCTCCACCTGAAATCCGGCGTCTTGCAGGGATCGTTCTGCCAGAGCGCCGTACAGGGGAAACACGGCGTCGTCGGAAATGACGGCGGCCCGGCGGCTGGAGAGAAGCTCCGCCGCCATGGGACCCAGCCGGGAGAGAAGGCCCTGCTCAATGGCCACATCATAGGCCCGGGATGCGGCTACATGGATGGTAGTCAATGGCCGTCCACCTCCTCCTTCCGTCTCCGGCCCTCGTCCAGCAGCTGGACCAGGCCGGGCAGGTCGTTGTGCTCCATGGCGTCCTGATACTGGCGAAGGTTGTCGATCAGGGTGTTCAGCTCCGTCATCAGGTATTCCTTGTTTTCCAGAAACAGCTCCGCCCACATACGGGGGGCCAGCCAGGCTACCCGGGTCATATCCTTATAGCTGCCGGCGGAGAAGCCCTTGTGGAGTCCCGCCGTGGGGCTCTTGATGTAGGCGTTGGACACCACGTGGGCCAGCTGGGAGGTAAAGGCGATCATCTCGTCGTGCTGCTCCGCCGTGGTGATGGAGAAGCGGCTGAATCCGGCGGGGGCCAGCAGGTCCTTGACCCGGCTCAGCAGCTGGATGTCGTTGTGGTTTTCCGGTACCAGCACCATGGGGGCGTTGTGGAACATGGTGGGGGTGGCATACTTGAAGCCGGAGTTGTGGGTGCCCGCCATGGGGTGGCCCCCCAGGTAGGTGAAGCCGTGCTCCTTTGCCAGGGGGAAGCAGGCGGCGCAGACCATCCGCTTGGTGCCGCAGCAGTCGATGACCACCGGCTTGGGGCCGATGTGGGCGGCGTGGTGTTTCAGGTAATCCACGGCGGCGGAGGGGATTACGGCAATGAGGATCAGGTCGCAGGTGGAGAGGGTCTCATCCGTCAGGGGACCGTTCACCGTGCCGGAGAGGACGGCAAAGTCATAGGTGGACCGGTCAATGTCAAACGCCAGGACTGTGTGTCCGGCTGCGTGATAGGCTTTGGCAAAGGAGCCGCCGATAAGCCCCAGGCCTACGATTCCAACGGTCATTCCGCAACCACCTCCCGCAGGGCCCGGATCTTGCCCATGAGGGTGTCGAACTGCTCAGGCCGCAGGGACTGGGCACCGTCGCACAGGGCGTGGATGGGGTCGTTGTGGACCTCAATGATGAGACCGTCGGCATTGCAGGCGGTGGCGGCCATGGCCATGGGGGACACCAGGCGGTTGATGCCGGTGGCGTGGCTGGGGTCCACGATGACGGGCAGGTGGGTCAGCTCGTGGAGCATGGGCACGGCGGCCAGGTCCAGCGTGTTGCGGGTGTAGTCGTCAAAGGTGCGGATGCCCCGCTCGCAGAGGATGACCTGCTCGTTGCCGTTGGCCATGATGTACTCGGCGCTCATCAGCAGTTCCTTCAGGGTGTTGGCCAGGCCACGCTTGAGAAGGATGGGCTTGCGGAGCTTGCCCAGTTCCCGCAGCAGGTCGAAGTTCTGCATGTTCCGGGCGCCCACCTGGAGCACGTCCACATCCTCAAAGAGGGGCAGGTCTACCACGCTCATGATCTCGGTGACGATGGGCAGACCCGTCTCCTGCCGGGCAATCTTCAAAAGCTTGATGCCCTCGTCCTTCAGACCGGCGAAGTCATAGGGGGAGGTGCGGGGCTTGAAGGCGCCGCCCCGGAGCATGTTGGCTCCGGAGGCCTTTACAGCTTTCGCTACGGCCACGATCTGCTCCTCGGACTCCACGGAGCAGGGGCCGGCCATGACGCAGAAATTGCCGCCGCCGATCTTCACGTCGCCTACCTCCACCACGGTGTCCTCAGGGTGGAATTTGCGGTTGCAGCACTTAAAGGGCTCCGTGACCCGCTTCACGGAATCCACGATGTCCAGGCTGGCCACCAGGTCTATATCCACCTTGCTGGTGTCGCCCACCAAACCCAGAATGGTCTGGTATTCACCCTCGGAGACGTGGATATGCAGCCCCAGATTCTGGAGCCAGTCCATCAGCTGTTCGCGGTTTTCCTTGGTGACGCCGGGCTTCAATGCAACGATCATGATGTATGTCCTCCTGAAAAATATAGAGATTTTAATTGTTGATAAGGAATGAAAAAACGCCCCACAGGCGTAACCTGTGCGACGTGAAAATCACCGGGGAACCTTCCCATTGCAACACAAATTACCCTTACTATGCACACATAGTAAAGTAGTAATATGCGTAGAAAATGGAAGAAGTCATGGTGAATATCTCCTGGTCATGTTGATGATAGCTACACTGTAGCACATCAAAGCGATGATGTCAACAAACTTCGACGAAAAAAATAAATAGTTCGGAACGGCCCGGAACAGTCCTGTTTCGGCACAATCACGGCGAAAGCAGGCCCGGCGGGGGAAAATGGCCGCCTGCCGGGGCTTTACAGCTCCCGGCGGCCCTCCAGAGCCCGGGCCAGGGTGGCGTCATCGGCAAATTCCAGGTGCCCGCCCACAGGGATGCCGTAGGCCAGCCGGGTCACCTTCACGTCGAAGGGCTTCAGGAGCCGGGCAATGTACATAGCGGTGGCCTCCCCCTCCGTGTCCGGGTTGGTGGCCATGATGACCTCCTCCACCCCTCCCTGGGCAACGCGCTCCAGCAGAGGCTTGATGGCGATGTCATCGGGGCCGATGTGGTTCATGGGGCTGATGACGCCGTGGAGCACATGGTAGCGGCCGTTGAACTCCCGGCCCCGCTCCATGGCGGCCACGTCCCGGGGGTCCGCCACCACGCAGATCACGGAGCCGTCCCGCTTGGAGGATGCGCAGATGGGGCACAGCCCTCCGGCGGTGAAGTTGCGGCACACCGGACAGTAGGTGACGGTTTTCTTGGCGGTGACGATGGCGTCGGCAAAGGCCTGGGCCTCCTCCTCCGGCAGGCTCAGCACATGAAAGGCCAGCCGCTGGGCGGTTTTGCCGCCGATGCCCGGCAGGCGGGCGAACTGCTCCACCAGCGCCTCCAGCGGCGCGGGAAAATACTCCATGAGATACTCCTTCACTGTCTGCGGGGCAAGGCTCGCCGCCCTGCCCCGCAGCATATTGATGTGGTATGCGATGTTTGAATCATTTTTGTCAGGGCATCCCCAAGGGAGTTTCTCTTGCCCCTATGGGGCAATTCACCTTCTGTGCCTGACAAAAATACTTTGATCTAAGCGCCGGGGATAGTAAAAAATTATTTTAATCATCATTCGTCAGGACATGTGCCTGACGAATGATACTTTGCATCCCGCAAGTGTGCGAGCGTCCCACGCAAGCGAGTGCGCGCAGCGGGATGTTGGGGTGGTTAAGAGGGGAACCTGTTCCCCTCCTATTATCCTAGATCCATGGCAAACAGCGCCGCTGCGCCGCCGGTGTGGACAAAGGCGATGTGCTCCTGGCCGTCGAAGTAGCCCTCCTTCACCAGCATCAGGAACTTGGTCCAGGCCTTGCCGGTGTAGACGGGGTCCAGCAGGATCCCCTCCTGCCGGGCCAGTTCTTCAATGTAGGGGGTGTCCTCAGCGTTGGGGATGGCGTAGCCGGTGCCCACGTGGTAGATCATGCGGAAGCGGCTGTCCATATCCGCGGGGGCGCTCCGGCCGATGAGGCCGGCGGCTTCCTTTACCAGCTCGGGCACGATGTCCTCAAAGGGATCGGTGTCCACGCCCAAGCCGGTGGCCTTGGCGTCCGGCAGGAACAAAGAGGTGCCCAGCACCAGGCCGGCGGTGGTGCCGCCGGAGCCGGTGGCGGAGGCCACGTGGCTGATCTCAATGCCGGCCTCCTTGGCCTGCTCCGCCATCTCTCGGACGCATTCGGCATAGCCGATGGCACCCAGGGCGGTGGAGCCGCCCACGGGGATGATGTAGCCCTTGCGGCCGTTGGCGGCCAGAATCTCACAGCGCTTGCGCATCTCGGCGTAGATGTCCTCGTAGCTGTCGGTGTCCATGAATTCCACCTGGGCACCGAAGATGTCGTCCAGTACCAGGTTGCCTTTGTGGTCCGTGACGCCCCGTTTTTTCAGGATCAGGGTGCACTGCATGCCCAGGCGAGCGGCGCAGGCGGCGGTGAGCATGGCATGGTTGGACTGGGCGCCGCCGGTGGTGAACACGGTGTCGCAGCCCTGCTGCTGGGCGTCCGCCAGCAGGTATTCCAGCTTGCGGACCTTGTTGCCGCCCAGGGCCACGCCGCACAGGTCATCCCGCTTGATCCAGATGTCCTTATTGTAGATGCGGCTGATGTTTTCCAGCCGGTAAAAGGGCGTGGGGTACACGCCCAGTTTGATGTGGGGAAGGGTGTTCCAGTTGCTCATGTTCGGTCATTCTCCTCGAAGTAGTTTGATGCGGGCGGGGATATCCTCCGCCTTATAGACAGCGCTGCCCGCCACCAGTACGTTGGCGCCGGCGTCGATGCAGGCCCTGCAGGTGTCCGGGGCTACGCCGCCGTCCACCTCCAGTTCACAGGCGGGATTGCGCTGGTTGATGAGTTTGCGGATGGCGGTTACCTTGGGCATCTGGTCCGCCATAAATTTCTGGCCGCCGAAGCCGGGTTCCACGGTCATCACCAGGATCAGTTCCACCTGGTCAATGTAAGGCAGCACAGCTTCCCAGGTGGTTTTGGGCTTGAGGACGATGCCGGCCTTCTTGCCCTTGGCGTGGATCTTGTCGATGGCGGCCTGGATGTTCTCCGGGAAATCCGCCTCCACATGGACCGTCACCAGATCGGCCCCGGCGTCGCAGAACTGCTCCACGTACCGCACCGGCTGGGTGATCATCAGGTGCACGTCCAGGAACATGTCCGTGACCTTCCGGATGGACTGAAGCACCGGGATGCCGATGGAGATGTTGGGGACGAACACGCCGTCCATCACGTCCACATGGACGTAGTCCGCGTCGGCGATGCGGTGGATATCCCGTTCCAGATTTGCAAAATCGGCGGAGAGGATGGACGGAGAAATTTTGATCATGAAAAGGACCTCTTTTCTGTTGTTTTCCGGCAGAGAGGCCGGGCAGGGGAGACGGGCTTCGTGACGGTCGGCCCGGGCGGCGCATAGGATGGTGCAAGCGGCCGGAGCGTCCCCGTTGACGTGCCCCGCAGCGTCCGCCCCGGGTCTGACGCCGCCGCTTTTCAGATAGGGGGCCGGCGGCAACGCCGGCCTCCAATGGGAGACGCAGGAGTTGGGGTTTCGGTGGGGAAGGGTGCGTGCGGGAAACCTAAGAGAGGTTTCCTGCACGATTTAAATACATGTTTTTAGGCGCAGCCTAAAAACCACCCGCGGCGACTGCAAGCGCCGCGGGACTGGTGGAACGGAAACGTTTTACCGGCCTCCAATGGCTATCAGGCATAGTGTAGCAGACGGGAACGCCAAAAGCAACGGCGGAAGAAAAATTTTCTGCTGTTGCAAATGCCATCAAAAAAGAGAGACCATTATGATACTTTATAGGTGTAAAAAAGGCTGCCCCGGTGCATGAAGGGCACCGGAGCGGACAAGCTAACAGAAAAAGGAGGCTTCTCTATGGAACTGAAGCACTTGAACGCCCAGGAATTTGACGAGGCTTTGCAGAGCGGCAAGGCCGCCATGATCGATTTTTCCGCCGTGTGGTGCGGCCCTTGCCAGATCCTGGCTCCGGTGATGGAGACCCTGGCGGACCGGTATGAGGGCAAGGCCTTGGTGGCCAAGGTGGATGTGGACGAGCAGCGGGAACTGGCCATCCAGTACCGGGTGATGTCCGTGCCCACGGTGCTCTTCATCAAGGACGGCAAAGTGGTGGACCGGAAGATCGGCGTCCGGGAACCGGAGGAGTATACCAATCTTTTGGACACGCTGATCTGAGCGGCAGAACGAAAAGGGCGGGGATGGTGGCATCCCCGCTCTTCCTTTATGGATTTTTGGACCGGCTCACCGGCATTTCGCTGACCAGAGTGGAGCCCAGCACAAGGGCTGCCCCCAGTATTCCGCTCCAGCCCAGGGGCTCCTTTAAGAGCAGGGC